>VSNY01000177.1 GCA_009774535.1 Lachnospiraceae bacterium | reverse complement strand
TATGTAAACTAAAAGTAGAAAATCAACCGCTTTCATCATCATTTGTGCCGCTACAGGCGGCATGGTAACAACCTTGATTATAATGAACATGGACAGCCACAATATTATTTGTGGAAAATAGTGACGCAGGAACAGAAAGAAGAATTAGATTTTGCTAATTTTCCGAATTTAAACATTACTTTTGACGAATTATTTGCAGAAGTAGACGACTATGGCAGATGAAAACACGACGCTGCAGACGATTCAGAAATAACCAGACGCTGCAGGCAGCACCCGCCCAAATCTTAGCCCGCTGCCTGCAGCATAATTGCAAAGCCGCTAAAAAACCACGTCCCGCCTGCGATTCCACGCATTTTCTACCGCAGCGTCCGGCAGCGGTTCAAACATGCAAAAATCTCCTGCACCCGCGGCACTGCCAGATTACAGGGCAGATATCTTCCTTCGCATACCGCTCCGATTCCTTTTTCTGCTGCCAGCTGCTCCAGCAGCGCCGCGATTTCCCGCAGTTCCCTCTTTCCATTAAATAAATGCTGTTTCGCGTATTTTACCATATATCCCAGCGCCATCGTCTGTTCAGGATCTACCAGCTGCTCCACATACCGAAGTTCTATCGCGTCACGGTCGATCGACACGGCGTCTTTGCCCATCCCTTTGACCTTTGTCCGGTCATTTGGCAAGGCTTTCTTTGCCGCTCCAAATACCCGGTGAAACGAAGGACGGTCAGCAGCCGCAAGCGCTGGCTTGTCTTTTGTCAGATCCAAAAAGCGCTCCGCCTCCTGCTTTGCCAGCCGGGTAATCTCCTTCGGCTGGTACTGCATCATCTGTATGACATGGTCAGCCTTATAAAAATAAGAACCGCAGCTTCCGGCCACCAGAATGGTCGATATGCCATATCCATCCGCCAGTTCTTCCACCCGGTCGATAAACGGCGTAATCGGCTCCATTTTTGGATGCACAACCCGTGCCATCAGCTCATCGCGGATCATAAAATTAGTCGCGCTCGTATCCTCGTCAATCAGAAACAGGCGCGTCCCCGCTTCCATCGCTTCGATGACATTGGCCGCCTGCGACGTACTGCCGCTGGCGTCTTCGGTTACAAACGACCGGGTGTCTTTTCCATTCGGCAAACCATTAATAAACATCGAAATATCCGTTCCCTGGATACTCCTGCCATCCTCCGCGCGTATTTTTACCGCGGTGTCATCCGTAATTACATATTCCCTGCCATCTTTTGCAATATGATTATATACCCCGCGTTCCAGCGCCTTTAACAAGGTGGATTTTCCATGGTAGCCGCCGCCCACGATCAGCGTAATGCCCTGCGGAATACCCATACCGCGGATGATCCCCGCATTTGGCAGATGCAGTTCCACCGCCATAGACTCCGGTGATAGAAATGGAACCGCCTGCTTCATCGGGCGGTCTGAAATGCCTGACTCGCGCGGAAGAATCGCGCCGTCCGCCACAAATGCAGCCAAATGTTTTTCCTTTAACTGCCCGCGGATAAACTGCTGATCCTGCGCAAGCTCCTTTACCGCCTTCAAATGCTTTTGATCCGCGTTTTTATAAAACAGCGCGTTCTGCACGCATTCCGGCAGGAACCGGAATAAAATCTTGATTAATTCCCCGGAATGAATCGTCCGCCCGTTTGCCGGAAATCCGATCTCCATCCTTACAAGCAGATCCCCGCTGTCCGGTGAAATCTCACAGGCGCTGCGCTCTAATACTTCCTGCCCGGGACGGCTGACCGATAAAAGTCCGCTTTTGCCGGAACCTTTCGCCTTATGGGAATACTGTTCCACTTCCCTGCCAAACCGGCGGAGCAGCGCGTCTGCAAGCGCGGTTCTGGTATGTTTTTCTCTGATCAGATCTGCCGGAAACCCGGCTTTTTTTCCATCGATATGAATGCTGACCTTGGATGGGGATGCAAACGGATCTCCCTGTACGTGATCAATGGACAGCACATAATCCCTGCATTGGTAGGCGCCCGCGGTATCTTTATAAGCCGGATAACCTTTGTGGTCAATCCGGCGCAGTATTTGCTGTAGTTCTTCTGCCTGTTTCATGATTTTCCTCCTGTTATTTTGCCGGATGTTCGATAAAATCACATACGTCCGATCCCCCTTCTGAACGGAACGTATACTGCTTATCCTCTCCGCGGAACTTCCAGGAAAATTCCCCTTCCAGATCCAAAAAAGAATGCGCGGCTGCAGCAGAATCCAGAATCTGCGCCAGATCCATTACAAAATCGAAAGCATCCTGACAAGAAGCGCAATCCTCTTCCCGGATCTCCTTTTCTGCATAAAACCGCAGTATAAATGCGTCCGGGTCTGACGCATCGTCATAGTCAGCCCCATGCAGGTAACTGTTGCGGGAATTTTCCAGGCAGTTTTTTAAAAAAGCAATACTTGTATGAATGCGGGACTGCCCGATATCCTCTGCTTCCATGTAAATTTTAAACTTCATCTCAAATGGTTCCATTTTCGTTTCTCCTTTTTGTTCTTTTGCATACTATTTTACACCAGCTGCGTCATCCCTCCTGTCAGAATGCCAAGATTATCCTGATAGATGTCAGCGAACTGATCCATCTGCAGCGGATTGGCGCCCCGCCCGACTTCGATCGTATATCCCGGCTTGTTATACTCCTGAATAAACCAGTCCTTATACCCGGCGTAGCCCGACGCTCCCGGCGTTTCTTCTACCGCATAGCCGCTCACATCTCCAAAATACCGGGCAATCCGATAGGAATCTTTTGGCTCGTAGTCCAGATATTTCCAGTAAATAACCTCGCCCTGCGTATGATACGCCAGGATCAGCGAAAACGCGTTCTGTCTCGTATATTCATAGACTGCCCGGCTTTCCGGCGCGGTCAGCGGCGCAGGGCCGACAAAATCTCTTGGCGCAGGCGTGCGGAAGCCCTGCTGGTATTTGATTGTTTTTGCGTTTTCCCAGCCTGCCGGAAACTGGAGATTTAAATCCGTTCCCTCGATATTTGCCTTCCAGCCTTGCGGAAACGGGATCATCGGATACCGCGCGGAGATCTGTACCGCCTGTTCCAGATAGTCAGGATCTTCCAGCGTCCCGTTGACCAGATCCACGCCGTCCGGGTTCACGAGCGGCAGCAGGGACAGGCAGAAGCCATAATACAGCCAGGAAGCGCGCACGCCTCCGATCTGGCTCCCCATGGAAAATGCCTCCGCATAGTCTTCGGCAAACTTTAACAGCACCGGGGTCGTAATCCATTCATTGGCATGAAACGCGGCGTTATAAAAGACCTGCCTGCTCCCTTCTCCGATCCGGACCGCGGACAGTTTTTTTCCCATGACACTGTTTCCGACCGGCTCTTCATGCAAAAATGGATAACGCACCAGCAGGCCTTCTATGATCCAGTCCGTCAGCAGAGAGGAATATACCACTTCCTCTGAGACAAGCGGAAAATCAAACGGCACAAACAGCACGGTCCCGATCGCGAGGTTGGAAGGGTCTGCCGTCGGATTCGCTGTGGTCAGCCTGCGGACAGATGTATGCATGCGGGAAGCTAATCCCCATAATGTATCTCCTGCTTCGATCCGGTGTGTAGTATACCCTTTCAAATAAGGGATCAGCAGGCTCCACTGCGCCTTTGTCACCTGGCAGGGCTGGTCATTGCCCAAAAAGGCCCGCAGGACAGTACACGTCTGCTGCCCGAAAAGGCCGTCTATGGTTACAGGATACCCTGCACGCGTAAGCGCCAGCTGCATATACTGCACCAGCGCCCCTTTGTCGCCTGGAACTAATTCTCTCATGTCCACCTCAGACTCCGGCTTACGCACGGAATTACTTTCTGTTATTCTATGCAAAGACCAGCCCAAAGGTTCCGGACTGCGCTTTCTGTTTATTCCTCACAGCCGCAGGACTTTTGAAACAGGATAAATCCAAGGATAAACAGCACGACCAGCGATCCGATGCCATAATGGATACTGTTCGTAATCTGACTGGTGGCGCTTACCAGCATCGTCCCTAAAAACGACGCCCCCTTTCCACAGATGTCAAAGATCCCAAAATATTCCCCTGCCTGTTCCTGCGGGATAATCCTGGCAAAATACGACCGCGACAACGCCTGAATACCGCCCTGGAACAGCCCGACGCAGATCGCCAGTATCCAAAATTTGGGCTGGGAATCCAGCGTCATGCCAAAGACCGTAATCAGCGTATACGCGACAATACAAATCGAGATCAGTATCCGCGGGGAATATTTCCCGGACAGCCTGCCAAACAAAAGCGTTGCCGGAAATGCCACAATCTGTGTGACCAGCAGCGCCAGCAGCAGCCCCGTCGTATCCAGCCCGAGCGCCGTACCATAAGCAGTCGCCATATCGATAATCGTATACACACCGTCAATATAGCAAAAAAACGCCAGCAAAAACCAAAAGACCTGCGGGTGCCTGCGCATATTTTTCAAAGTGCCTGCAAGCCTTTTGAAACTGCTGCAGACCACATGCGGCTGTGCCGGTACATAATGCAGCTGCCGATAGGATCTCCACAGTGGTATCGTCGCCGCAAACCACCAGACCGCCGCAATGCAGAATGCAGCCGTCATAGCCTGCAGCTGCCCAATCCCAAGATGCGGCGCGCCCAGCACCAGCGCCAGGCCAGCCGCAAACGGGATACAGCTGCCAATATACCCCCACGCAAATCCCCTTGCCGATACTTCATCCATACGCTCCGGCGTCGTTACGTCCCCAAGCATCGCGTCATAAAAAATCAGGCTTGCGGAAAATCCGCATTTGGCAATTACAAACACGACCAGAAATACCAGCCAGTATCTAATCCAGCCAAGCAGCATACAGCCTGCTGTCCCCAGTAACATACTGCTGAGAAACACTGGTTTTTTATATCCTTTAAAATCCGTCATGGTACCCAGCACCGGGCCAAAGAGCGCTACGATCATCGTTACAGCTGAAGCCGCGTATCCCCAGTATGCGAGATAATCTACCGCGGAAACCCCATCCTGCTGCGCAATCGCGTCAAAATAAATCGGAAACAGCGTAGACACCAGCAGGATAAACGCAGAATTACCTACATCATACAGTATCCATGCCTTCTCCATCTTTGTTAATTTCATCTTTAACAACTTCTCTTTTTCCGGCATCTTACCATCTCCCGTCTTTTTACCGTTTTAGCCAACCGTTGAACATTCCATCTTTTTTACTTCCGGACAGCCTGTCCGCAGACATCTGTGTCAGGCGTCTGTGTCATTTTCGCGCAGAAACCGGAAAATCTCCTCATAAAACTGCATCCTGGCCCGCTCATTCGCGTGAAAGATCTCATGCTTCGCATCCAAAAACCATACAAGCCGCGCGTGTTTCAGTTTTCCGGCAAACCTGCAGATCTCATCGGTATCCACCATATGGTCTCTGCCGGCTGCCAGCACCAGCACCGGAATCCGGATCTTTTGGATCTGTTCCTGCGCCTGCACGACATGCGCCGCTGTATCCGCCGCGCATACCCAGCTGTAAACCGCACCGCTTGTCCGGCATTTTAAATGCAGCAGACGCTTGGTATGCGCATACAGATGGCGCTCCCTGGACAGGCACGAACTGCGTTCCAGATGCGGTTTTACTGAAAATCCCCGCTGCCCCGCCGCATACGCCCTGCCAAACCCGCACCTTCTGCACATACGCGCGATTGCCATCGCCGCCGGATACGGCAGGCCGCCGATGCGCATCTGTATCATCGGCGCCGACAGCACCGCTTTTTGAAAATCCCCCGGATACCGTTCCAGATAAAGTGTGCCAATCGCACCACCCATAGAATGCGCAAATAATATCATTTCATTCTGATACGGCTTTACAATCTTATGCACAAAAATACGCAGATCCCGCACATACTGTGCAAAACTCTCTACATATACTTTTTCCGGATTGCGAATCCTGCGCTGTGACCTGCCGTGTCCGCGGTGTTCCGGCAAAAATACCGAATACCCGGCCTGCAGAAATGTATAGACAACCTCGTTATATTTCTCGGCAAACTCACTAAACCCATGCGAGATTACAATATTTCCTCTGGCATGTTCCCGCACATACATATGATAAAAAATATGCGTACCGTCGTAGCTTACAAACCTGCCAGAACGGCGGTACTTCTTTAAATATGGTTCCACCACCTGCTTCATCTGCTTACGGAACCCCTCTTCCTGCAGAATGGTGATCCTGATCTTTTCTGTCATGCTTCCTGTTCCAGTTTTCCTTTTCCTGCTTTTTCTGATTTTTTCCAGTTCTATTAGATGCTTTGATGCTGCGGGCTGCCTGCCACCATTTTTTCTAATTCCCGTACAAGCTCCGGAATCAGCTTTCCGTCTTCATATTCATCCGCGACTTTCCTTGCCAGCTTCGGATCATTGGTAATCATCGCGTCCACATGATTTTCACACAGCAGGCGCATATACGGCTCCTCATTTACCGTCCATACATGCACTTTCAGCCCGTTTTTACGGCATTCTTCAAAAAAATCAGGATACTGCACATGATAGACCGCCGGATGGAGCGCATCCGCCTGTACGATCTCACTGGCATATCTGGCTGCCCCGATCATACCGTCCTGGTACAGCATACCCGTTACGGCCTGCGGCATCAGACGGCGGATCTTTCTAACGCTGTAATGATTAAAAGAAGAATAAATTACACGCTCCTGCATTCCCATCTGTTTTGTTACTTCCAATACCTGCTCTTCGATTTCCGGATAAAAAACAATACCTGTTTTTAATTCCACATTTACCGTAAGCCCTGTCGGACGAATCAATTCATAGACTTCTTCCAGCGTCGGCACATACTGCGCGCCCTGCTGCGGAAAACGCAGGTTTACATTGATTTTTTTCAGCTTTTCATACGTAAAGTCCTTTACCCAGCCTGTCGCCCTGCTGACACGGTCAACCGTTTCATCGTGTATCACTACCAGCCTGCCGTCCCTCGTCTGCTGCACATCCAGTTCAATGCCGTCTGCCCGCTGCTCCACAGCCTTTGCGAATGCTTCCAACGTATTTTCCGGCGCATACGCACTCGCTCCCCGGTGCGCCCATACAAGTGTTTTTTTCATTTTTATACCTTTTCTACCTTTTTAACCTTTTTTACAAAAACTCTAACAGGCCCCGAATCCCCTTTTCCTGATAAATTTCGCGGTAATAAGCCACTTCCTCCCGGATCAGTTCATCAATGACCTGCATGCCTAAAAGTTCCACCGGCGCCCGGTTATCCGTCATCAGATACCCGCCCGGCTCATAAGGCGCCAGCCCCTGCGCTACTTCCCCCATCAGATCCGCCAGACGGCTGTCCGGCGTCAGCGCCATATTATCCTGCATCACTTCCAGAATATCCGGGGAAGCCGAAGCAAACAGTTCCCGGTTCGTAGATCCCGCTACGTCCACCGTATAAACCGTATCAAACACCCGGGAGATCGTATCCGCCAGGTACTGGTTGATATTGCCTTCTTCCGTCCCGCGCATATTCATATTTACGACCATGACGCCGTCGTTTTTTAAATGATTCCTGACTAATGTAAAAAACTCCACGCTCGACATCTGAAACGGAATCGTAATATCCTGATAAGCGTCAACCATGATCACATCATATTTATGATCCACCGCGCGCAAATATGCACGTCCGTCATAAGTTGCCACCGGCAAATCCGCCGGAAGCGCAAAATACTCCCTTGCCAGCCGCGTAATCTTTTCGTCTATTTCCACGCCTTCGATATGCATCTGCGGAAAAAACCGCCCGCACTGCGCCGCAAACGTCCCGGTTCCCATGCCAAGCACCAGCACATCCATCTGGTCTTTTTCATGCACGCCAGCCATAAACGGCGCAGCCATCGCGTAGTCATAATACATCCCCGTCATACTGCTGTCTTTTTTCAAAATCGACTGCACCCCGAACAGCACATTGGTAGACAAAATTACGCTGCGGTCTGTTTCCTTTACATGCAGATAATTATAAACAGATTCCCCTTCATAAGCAAGATCCGTCTCCCACAACGCAAAGCTGCCAGACCGCCCCAAGACCCAGCAAATCAAAAACA
>VSNY01000176.1 GCA_009774535.1 Lachnospiraceae bacterium | reverse complement strand
GGCTGCAGTATGGGTTTATGAGACATGCATTTGCGGCGATTTTGATTATTACGCCATTGTTTGGCATACTTGGTACGATGATTGTGGAACGGAAAATGGCCTTTTTTTCTGATGCGCTTGGGCATTCCGCGCTGACAGGCATTGCCGTGGGTGTTGTGCTTGGGATCGGGGATACCAATTTTTCGATGCTGCTGTTTGCGGTAGTGTTTGCGCTGCTGTTAAATAAATTAAGCAGCGCGGGACTGGCGGCGAATGACACGGTGATTTCAGTATTTTCCAGCTGCAGCATTGCCGTAGGTCTGGCGGTGTTGTCTAAAGGGGGCAATTTCAGCCAGTATTCCAGCCTGCTGGTCGGGGATATTTTAAGTATCTCACGCAGGGAAATTTTATATCTGGCGGTGATTTTTGTGGTGACGGTATGCTTTTGGATGGTTTGTTTTAACCGCCTGCTGTCGGCCAGCATCCACCGGACGCTGGCAAACAGCAGGCATATTCCGGTGCGGCTGATGGAAAATCTGTTTGCGGTGCTGACAGCTATGATTGTGATGGTGTCGATCAAATGGGTCGGTATATTGCTGATCAATGCGCTGCTGATCCTGCCAGCCGCCGCCAGCAGAAACCTGTCGCAGAACCTTAGGGAGTATCATTTTTTTTCTGTCCTGTTTTCCATGTTTTCAGGAATCTTTGGGCTGATTGTATCATATTTTACAAATGTGGCGACCGGGCCGGTCATCGTGATCTTTGCTTCGGTTATTTATTTCAGCACTTATTACTATGGCAGCAGAATCCAATAGACAAGCGGGAACAAGTGGTGTATACTATACAGGAGAACATATCATTAACAGAGAATGCGATAAAACAGGGTGGGAGAGAATGAGATTTAAGAGGATTAATATGGACACGGTGCGCTGCATCGTATCGGAGACGGAATTGATGGAAAACGGCCTGCAGATGGATGATTTTTTGCAAAATGATGGAAAGACTGAGGATTTTTTACGTAAGATCGTATCGATGGCAGAAGAAGAAGTCGGATTTAAAGTACAGGGAGGCCCATTATCCGTACAGGTCGCAGTTTTACCAGAACACTCGTTGGCGCTGACATTTTCCGAACGGCCGGACAATAATATACTGAATATTTTACAAAATCTGAAATCAGCGGTCGACAGCCTGTCAGGAATGGGAAACAAAACGGAAGATCATACGGATGGCCAAGACGCCGGAGAAGAGGATACGCTTGTAGAAGGATGTGACAAGCGGCTGTACATACTGGAATTTCCAAATATGGACCGGATTATTACTTACGCGAAGTCGATTGTGCTGGAAGAGCCGGTTGTCAGCAGCGTATTCCGCATGCAGGAACACGGCGCATCCAACTATTATCTGCTGATTGAACGCAACGGGCTGGGTGATAAGGAAATCTGCAGGGTGATCAGCGCTTCAGTAGAATTTATGAAAGATGCTTCGTCAGATCTGCATAAGGCAGCTTATCTTGCGGAGCATGGGACGTGTGTGCTGCAAAAAGACGCATTGGAGATTTTGCAGAAGCTGTAGAAAGAGGATGGAACATAGATCTGCTGGCTTTTATGAGCCAGATTATGCAGCGGGGAACAGAAGGTTCTCCGCTTTATTTTGGTACAATTTCTTTTATTTTACCGGATACAGAATGAAAACAACTAAGGTATAAAAATATAAAGGAGCAGTCTGCGGGACATTGATATCTGTATTGTCCTGTCAAATGCACTGGACAATGCGATTCAGGCAGTAAAAAGGCTGGATGCCGGTATGGATAAATATATCCATGTGTCCGGGCGTATCCAGGGAGATTTCATTAAAAATAATTAGTTTATGCAAAAAATCCGATGAAAAAAGGAAGATCCTGGCAAAGAATCTTCCTTTTTTTCTTTTTGTGTCATCCAATATTATAATAATCCCACAATATTCACAAAATAAAATCACATTTTTTTATGCATAACTGCCGAATTTCTGAATGGGAGTTGCAAAAATAAAAGAAAACAGATAGAATACTCACAGGCAATATTTTATATAAAAATACACACTAATAGAATGTATTTTACATAACAGGCATTTGTAAGATCAGCGATAGAAAATGCATGATCAGAATGCCGGCAAACGAAACAGGAAGCCGGAAGGTATCGACGGCATGCCGGGAGGGATATGAATGAAGGAACTGGATTATGCAAAAGTCGGGGCAAGAATCCGCCAGACGAGAAAGGCAAAAGGATGGTCAAGAGAGGAATTGGCGAAAAAGTGCGGCATCAGCACGCATTTTATGGGCCATATCGAACGCGGGTCGCGGAAAATGAGTCTGGATACATTTGCCAGTCTGTGCCGGGAACTGGAAGCGGATGCCGACGCGCTGCTCTGGGGTATGATGCAGCCTTCGGAGGCAGTGATTCACGATTTGTGGAAGCAGCCGGAAAAAAAGGACAGCGACAGTTATGCGATGTATATCCGGATTGTAAAATCTGTGGCGGATATTATGGGCGGGTATGAGAAGCAGGAGCCTGGCGGCGGGCCGGAAGATCAGGATGTGGGAATCAGGCAATGAGTATCTTTCAGGTGATTATAGATGTGACAGGCAGATGTAAGCCTTTTCTTGTTCGGATTTTGCCGCTTCCGCTGCTGCAGAAAGCCAAAAAGCGCTATCTGGCATGGAGTACAGGCAGGTTGAAAAAAGAAAAAATCCGGCCGTTTACACGATATTATTACGAAGATGGCATTAATCTGATCGGAAATATCCGGGGTGATTTCGGGCTTGGCCAGAGCTGCCGCCTGGTGGCGGGAGAACTGCAAAGCAGCGGGATAGCGTTTGGGATCTGCGAGTATCATACAGCGGATGATGATCATATGGACGATCACAGCTGTGACGCACTGCTGCTGCCGCAGCCGGAATATAATATGAATCTGTTTCATATCAATGCCAATGAGTTTACGCTTGCTTATTTCCGTCTGGGAAAGCAGGTATGGGATAATCGGTATAATATCGCGTTCTGGCTTTGGGAGCTGGAAAAGTTTCCGAAAGAGTGGACGGGATGTATTGATTTGCTGCATGAAATCTGGACGCCTTCGGAATTTGTCAGCCGTGCGGTGCGTAAGCGGACACAAAAGCCAGTGATTACGATCCCGTATCATGTGGAAGCGCCGACAGACCCAATTTGTGACAGGGAATACTTCCATCTGCCAAAAGATCAGTTTTTATTCCTGATGATGTATGACAGCAACAGTATTATGGAACGAAAAAATCCAGTCGGCGTGCTAAAAGCATTTCAGGAGGCATTTTCCAGAGAAGAGCAAAACGCAGGTCTTGTCATTAAGATGAACAGTGCGGACAAAGATGAAATCAACCAGATCCGGCAGGTTTTGGATGGATACAAAAATGTATATTTTCTGACAAAAGTGCTGACAAAGGTCGAGGCGAACAGTCTGACCAGATGCGTGGACGTATTTGTGTCGATGCATCGCGCGGAAGGGTTCGGACTGGTTTTGGCAGAGGCAATGCTGCTTGGAGTGCCGTGTATTGCGACGGGCTGGTCGGCGAATACCGAATTTATGAATGCGGATACGGCATGCATGCTGGATTATCAGCTGGTTCCGATTCAGGAAGACCTTGGGCCGTTTCGTAAGGGAAATCACTGGGCAGACCCGGATATCCATCAGGCTGCCGCATATATGCGAAGGCTGTATGAAGATCTGGATTTTTACCAAACGATTGCGGTGAACGCGAAGGCACATGCGGAAAAGGTGTTTGGCATGGAACGTGCAGCCAGAAAAATCAGGGAAAGAGTCCGGGAAATTTATCAGGGGAGGATCACTTGATCAAAGGATCACAGAACAGTCATGAAGGAAAAAACGAAAAAGAAGAAAATCCGGGTTAGTGTGGTAACCAGTATCTGCAGTACCGCAGCTCTTATTTTAACATCAAACAGTGATCTGCAAGTCATCAATACGCGTTGTCTGTGGATTTTAGGGTGTATATACCTGGCTTTGGGATGGTATTTCCTTTTCTGGAACTATGATCTGGCACAGTTTGCAACAATTAGAAACCGCATGCGGCAGGTGATCGTTGTATTTTGTTCGGTTCTGATTGCTTGCTTTTTATTCACCGTTCTTCCGCTGAAACAGGGCATGATTTTAAAAAATCAGTATTATCAAAAGGAACTGGCAGGCAGTCAGACCGCACAAATCCGCACTTTGGGAGAGAAAAACCAGAAAGCTTCGGGATATCAGGTATGGCTGGAAGGCATCCGGTTTGGCGGCAGCGATCTGAACCTGTACGAGCTGAAGCTGCCCGAAGGATGGGAATTCCGGGAGGACAGGCCCTATACGCAGCAGCAGGCGGAATCGGAACTTATCATACCGTTATCCGCAGAACCGGATTACACGCTGATGATAAGACGCGGACCGGATGCTGGTATGGTGAAGGTTACGATCGGAGACAAGACGTCTGTTGTCGACCTGTATGCAGAACAGGCGGAAAAAAGGGCAGAGGTAGATTTGAAACAGGTTCTTTTAAACGGCTATCAGCCGCATGCGTTTTTGTGGGAGCGCGTGCTGTACAATGCAGCATATATATTGAATTTGTGGATGCTTGCATTTACAGGTTCGGTAGTTCTGTTTCGATTCTGCGTAAGGGAAAAACATTTAAAGAATACAGAGGAGCATCATGAGAACAAGAATCCATGAAATACTCAAATTTAAGGAAATGATTAAAAGCTGGACAAAGAAAGAACTGAAAACCAGATATAAAGGTTCTTTTCTCGGCTTTCTGTGGACGTTTGTAAATCCTTTGCTCCAGCTGCTGGTATATTCTGTGATTTTTCCTTATGTGATGCGGTTCAGCCAGGAAAATTATGCTATGTTTTTATTTGTGGCGCTGATTCCGTGGAACTTTTTTACGTCTACGATGCAGGGAGGATGCGGGCTTGTCGTCTATAACAGCAATCTGGTGACCAAAGTATACTTTCCAAGGGAAGTGCTGCCAATATCCTATACGCTCAGCGGCCTGATGAATATGGTATTCAGTTACGCGATTGTTTTTCCAATGCTGGTGATTTTCAGAGTACCGTTTACCTGGAACCTGCTGTGGCTTCCGGTTCTGATGCTTTGCCAGACGGTGCTGTGTACAGGAATCGCAATGCTTGTCTCAAGCATTAATGTGTATTTCCGGGATATGGAGCATTTAATCAGCGTCAGTCTGATGGCGCTGTATTTTCTGACACCTGTCATGTATGACATTACGGCAATGCCCGCACATTTGCAGAAAATGATGTTTCTCAATCCGATGACCGCTTACGTACTAATGTACCGGGATGTAACATTTAACGGATATGGAATTGATTTAAAAATGCTGCTGTTTGCAGCCGTGTATTCCGCTGCCGTGCTGGCGGGCGGATATGTGATATTTGAAAGGCTCCAGAGGAAATTTACAGAAGTATTATAACAAGAATAAAGAAAGACCAAAAGGGAGCTTTCCGAAAGGAACAGAAAGGGCATTATATGGAAGCAGTGATCAGGGCAGAGCATGTCAGTAAAAAATTCCGGCTGTACTTTGACCGTCCGCTGACGCTGAAAGAGCGGATCGTTCGCGGAGGAAAAGGGGACTATAAGGAATTTTACGCGTTAAAAGATGTATCATTTGAGATCAAAAAAGGAAGCACGGTCGGGCTGATTGGCCAGAATGGTTCAGGAAAAAGTACGATGCTAAAAATTATTAACCGCACGATGTTTCCGGACGCTGGCAAAGTAACGATTGACGGAAAAGTCGCAAGCCTGATCGAGCTGGGAGCAGGCTTTCACCCGGAACTGTCGGGGCGGGAAAATATCTATACAAAAGCGACCATATTTGGGATTACAAAAGAAGAAATTGAAAAACGGATACCGGATATTATTCGATTTTCCGAACTGGAAGAATTTATTGATAACCCGATTCGTACTTATTCGTCCGGCATGTACGCGCGGCTGGCATTCGCGGTAGCGATCCATGTGGATGCGGATATTCTGCTGGTAGATGAGATTTTGGGCGTTGGAGATCTGAATTTTCAGGCGAAATGCGCCAATAAGATCTACGATATGAAAAAACAGGGGACGACCATTCTGGTAGTGACGCATGATATGGGAACGATAGACAGACTGTGCGATTACGGCATCTGGCTGGATCATGGAGAAAAACTGGATGAAGGCGAACCGCGTTATATCCAGAACCGCTATCTGCAATTTATGGCAGGGGAACAGGATACGAGAAAAAAGCTGGAAGAAGATGCGCAGATAAAGCCGGAAGAAAAGGCAGATGCAGCAGACGGAGACAGGATCGCGCCAGATCAGATTACACACCTGGGAGAGCATTTCGGAACCGGGGATATGCTGATTACTTCGGTGGAAGTGCTGGATGAAAAAGGGGTTGATAAAAGGTCGTTTCAGTCCGGTGAGAACGTCAGGATTGTGGTGAATTACCGGACGCAGGCGGATGTGGAACAGCTGCGGGTGAATATTGGGCTGGAAATCAGGAGTAAAAGTGGTGTTTATGTGTATGGGATTAATACCAGGCGGGATGGGAGTGAAGCATTATCTGTAAAAAAAATGGGAACATTGGAAGTGCTTCTGGAAAAGCTGGCATTAACAGATGGGGAATATACCATTGGCATAGCTTTTGGAGATCAGGAAGAAACCATAAGTTATGACCACTATCATGAACTTACGAATATTAAAGTGTTTTCAGGGATTGCGGCCCTGGGTGTGGTAAACCTTGCGCATAAATTTCTGTTAGACGGCAAGGAAATTGAAAGGAAGGAAGCATGGTAACGAAAAACGATATTTTAGAAAGTATTCATGAACTTAACAGATCCATTCATAAGAAAATTGGGAACCTTGCTGAAAAAATAGATCGCACCAGTGAAAAGGAGTTCGCTGATCTGGAAGATTTGCAATGCCAGATTAGAAGTTTTATGGAGAATACGGAAAAAGAAGAAAGATATTTAGAAGCACTGCATGAGATGCAGGAACTTATCATGAAGAAAATGAATATTTTTACGAATGATATAAGAGGGGTACATGCTGTAAATGGTGATAAGTATGCGGTAGTGGAGACAGAATTTAATGGCAAAGAATTTTTATGGGTATGCAGGCAGGATGCAAATGATTTTATAAGTGAAAATGCAAAACAAGGAAAAGTTTGTATGGATCCGTACCTGTATTCGATCTTTCATTCCAAGAAGGGAACATTTTTAGATTTGGGTGCAAACATAGGTGCATTTTCATTGCCGTTTGCTATACATGGTTGGAAAGGGTTTGCCTTTGAGGCAGGCAGTAAGAATGCGGATGTTTTAAAAAAGAGTATTTTATTAAATGATTTTGATATTACTGTTATGGAACAGGCAGTCTATGACAGGACGGGCAGTATCAAGTTTGTAGAAAATGGGCCATGGGGCAGTGTGGAAAATGATGTTTTTCATGAAGAAAATATGGTGGTTTTAGATACGATTGCTTTGGATGACTGGTATGAAAACGCTGGAGTAGAGCAGATTGATCTGATTAAGATAGATATTGAAGGTTCAGAAGTGGCAGCATTCCGGGGGATGGGAAACATGCTGCAAAGATATCATTATCCGCCGATTTATACGGAAGTGAACCTGTTTGCTTTGGCTTTGCAGGGTGAAACGCAGTATTCTTATTTCAAAGAAGCTGAGAAACTTGGTTATCATGTTTATGAATTGTATGAGGGAGAATTGTATGAATACAACAAAGAATTGTTTCCGTTGAATTATTGTAGAGATTATATTTTATTGAATAAAATACCTGATTATTTAAATGAAAGAGTTTTTGGAAGGATTGCCAATAACGGTGGCAGGCTGGAGCAGGTCTTTTCACGGTTAATTAGGTATGAGCAGTGGCCGGAAGTTAGAAAATATGAAGATTTGGACCAACTAAATGCTTTTGATTTTTATATTTGCTACTGTATTAAGGATTATCCAGAGTTTTTGACGGACGAGATAAAAAGAACTTTAATTGAGATTAAAGAGAATCTGACAGAAAACATGCTAGTGCAGAAG
>VSNY01000175.1 GCA_009774535.1 Lachnospiraceae bacterium | reverse complement strand
ACTAAAAGATATCCAGCGCAATGGTCCCATGAAAGGAATCGGAAAACCAGAACCACTGCGGCATCAGAATGGATATTCCAGACGGATTGATGCCGCCAACCGCCTTGTGTATGAAATTGATGAACTGCAAAATATTCGCGTTTTGTCTTGTAAAGGGCATTATAATGATTAGGAGGTATTTTATGGCTGTTTTAGAATCTGTAAAGCGAAGCGCTAGGCTGGCAGGCTCCTGTCAGGAATGGATTCCGATTGTTAGAGAAAATCTATCCGTACAGGGTTTCAAAAATATTCAGACAGATGTGTCCAATCTTCGTTTGACTGCAGATTATATCGATTCTGGAATCATGGGCATGATCTCCATCTGTCTTTCTCAATCTACGTCTTTCACGGGAACTAATGTGTCTGTTGTGGCAACAGCCAGTTTGGGCAACACATCTGCACTGGATGAAAGAGGTGCAGATACATGAAAAAAAGAGATAAAATTATCATCGCCGTCTCCCTTTCTTTTATTGCTGTACTATTTATCCTGGCTGCACCATGGCTTCTTGTGCTTATAATTCCAGGTGCTATTGGAATTGGATATGGTATCATTAGCGATAGGCTCAAACAGTCAAAATCCACACCTCAAGATTGCATTGATTCCGAAACAGCGTCTGCAAATGTAAATATTAACATCCAGGTTAATGACTCTGCTTATTTGGTTGCAGCTGCTTCTGCTCATGCTTTAGAAGCTCGCGGTGACATGGAGAAGCTGAACTTGCTTGAACAGCAGCTTCCAGCGTTTCGCTCATTTGTCAGTTCCTGCATGGAACGGGATGGTGAATTGCCGCCTTTTGTTCCTGTCCGTGATACTTTGCCAGAATTATATATGCGCTATGGAATGTGGGAAAAAGCTGAGGGTGTCATCCATCTCTGCACTATGAATAGTGCTTACGGTTATACCGAATACAGGAACGAACACGACCACACCGGGCATTGGGTTTCAAAGCCAGAACAAGGAGAAGAAGCGTTAAAGTCTATGCACTTACGCCGCACTGCAGCAGAATCCACTCTTACATACCTATCAAATAATCCCGGAACATTACAGAGTAAAATTTACAGAGTTCCCATACTTGCATCTGTAGATCATGATTCTTTGGTATGGTTTTGTAAAAATTCCCACCAAATACGTAAAGAAAAAGACGGAAAATCTAACCGCCTGTTTATAGCAAGTGAGGTGTCGCTATGAAACGTGCTGCGCTATACATCCGCGTGTCAACACTGGAACAGGCACAGGAGGGTTATTCTATCGGGGCGCAAAAAGAACGGCTCTGCGCCTTTTGCAAAGCGCACGACTGGAGTGTTGCAGATTTTTACATAGACGGAGGTTATTCCGGCTCTAATCTGGATCGACCTGGAATCCAGAAACTGATTGCAGAAGTGAATACTTTTGACCTGGTACTGGTTATGAAACTTGACCGCCTGTCGCGTTCTCAGCGTGATACCCTGCATCTGATTGAGGACGTATTTCTGCCAAATAATGTAGATTTTATATCAATGTCAGAAAGTTTTGATACCTCTACTCCGTTTGGCCGTGCAATGATCGGAATCCTGTCTGTGTTTGCACAGCTGGAGCGTGAGCAGATCAAGGAGCGCACCTATATGGGACGGGTGGAACGCGCAAAGGAGGGGCTTTACCATGGCGGTTCTTTCTATCCGATCGGGTACGACTGCGTAGACGGCAAGCTGAAAATAAATGAATACGAAGCTGTCCAGGTACGTAAAATCTACGAATGGTACCTGGACGGAATGTCACCGGAGAAAATAGCGGAACGGCTGCGCTCCGAGGGTTATACCAACCGTTACAGTTCCTGGACGGCATCCGGGAGAAACAGGGTGCTGCGCATCCTGCAATCAGATCTCTATCTTGGTACGTCAAGGTTCGGAGATGTTGTAGTGGAAAATGCGCACGAAGCCATTATTGATCGCGAAACTTTCGACAAGGTTAATGCATTGCGGCTAAAACGCCGGGAAATATTTGGGGACTCTGCTTACCAGACAAAATACCTGCTTGTTGGTCTTGCATTCTGTGCCAGGTGCGGTGCCCGGTACTTCGTCAAGCACAACTACGGCGGGTACAAATATTATGTATGCTATTCCCGTGCAAGGACAGTGAAAAGAATGATCCGTGCCGATCACTGTGACAACAAAAACTGGCGGCTGGATGAACTGGACTCTGTCATAGAGCGTGAGGTTTCCAGGCTTTTGTTTGATCCTGATTATTACCAGATTCTAGTAAAAGCAAGGGCTGCCGAGGTCAAAGCCGCACCCAAGACTGATGCGGATGTTATACGCGACAAAATATCCGATATCGCTAAACAAATTGACCGGATGATGGATCTGTATCAGGAAGAACGGATTCCTATAGAAGTGCTGTCTGCCCGCATCGACAAACTGCACAGGGAAAAAACAGCCTTAGAAGAACAGCTTTCAGCTATTGAGCCGCCAAAACCCAAAAGCGACTTCAATGATGACGAAGCACTTGAAAAGCTGCTGAATGATTTCGCTGCATCCTGGGATTCTGCCGGACTGGACGAAAGACGGCATATTGTTTCTACGCTTATCCGGCGGATCACACTGGATGGCGAACAGGTTAAGATTGAATGGGCATTTCTGGATTAATAAAAGCCCCTGCTGTACAGCGGGGCTTTTCCTCTGTCTTTCCCGTGTGTATCAATCTGGCTTGCTACATCGTTCAAATTCTACTACCCATACCCACGGGTTTGCATCCCATCCATAGCGGTTCATATCTGTCTTTTTAATAGTCGCATTCCATATATCCTCAAAATCACACCCTATTTCCAGTCCCTCTGCTTTTATACCGTTATCATCAATGTCATGCAGACGCTCTGCCCTGACATTGACAATTTTAAGCCAGATGCGAGCAGCTTCCTTTGGCATATGAATGCCTGGTTTCCATTTCACATCACAGAAACTATAATCTGCCTTATAAATGAAAAGCTGGGGAAATCCCGGACTGTGTTCCCGCCATGCTTCCCTAACATACAGAATATCCCCTGGCTGATACAAAGCTGATACAGTGCAGGTACCGTCGCAAAACATGCCTGTATCAGTCTGATATCCTCCCCAGTGACATTCAAATGTTCCATCGTCTAAATCCTCCACCCTGTGCGTTTCTACCGGAATCTTCTTTGCAATTCTTCTTGTAGCTTGTTTTCTCCCTTTCAGTATCGCCTGTACCATTTCGGTATTAAATAAAATCGGAAACACTCTGCTCATATCCTGCCTCCTTTACCTTTTGATATGTTTTACAATTCCCCATGATACCACAGCAGTTATTGCAAACTCTGTATTTTTCGCATCTGTCATCATTCGGACAAGCCTTGCCAGCCCATTTGTTTCCCCAATCCCAGCAAGTTGTTCCACCGTTCCGCTCACAATGCCAATAAACACAATATTTCTCTTTATGAGAACCCATTCGCTCCACGCTCCTTTATTCCTCAAACAGCCCGTCAATTTCTGCCAGGATTCTTTCGTTCTCGTTTTCTGGAAGTCCTAAAGGCTTCCATATGTCAACCAGATTCATAGTCAAGAATCCTGGTTCCCAGTCCTCTCCACATCCAATACTGTCGAGTCTCCACTTCTCACCTACATCAAGAAAATAATCACTTTTCTTATGTAGCCAGTCAGCTTTTCGATATTGATATATATCAGGCATTCTGTCTCCATATTTATCCAATGCAATGCACAGCATTTTATTTGTTGGCTTTACATCGCTGCCGCTTTGAAACCATCCGTCATCTGGAATGGAAACTAATACTTCGCTCATTTATCGATTACCCCTTTACCGCTATAAACTTTACCAGTTTCGGATTTCTCAAATCTCATTATAGGGTCTACTGCGCTTTTTTCTCACGAAATCCACTGCGTAAGGCCATGCTCTTTCTGGCCTTTCCTGTAGTTATAGATATCATTTTCGGCCTGTTCCTTTCCTCCTGCACCGGATAACAGTCGCTGCATCGTTCGCCCGGGTCAAGGTTCGCACCACAAATTTCACACACTCGGTAATATCCCATCTTTTTCACCCCTTTTTTACGCCCTTGCGCTGATAGGTTACGATCTTGCCAGATTTTCCACTTCCAAATTCTACGTCTATCGACACCGGAAAACCTGTTTCGTCCTTTAAATTAGAATTATAATTTGCTTTTACTATCCGTAACGGCTGCTTATGAGAATTTTCGCATATCTCGCATTGACGCTGTTCTGCATATTCTGTGCCGCATAACTCACAAATGTAATGTTCAACTTTCCGCATTTTGTCCCCCTGCCATGTATTGTATCTTTGCCATCTGGTATACTCCCTACCGTTTTAGCTATTCTTCCTTTTATCATAGTTCCTTGGCAGATTCAATTCATCCAGCAGCCGCTTTTCGTCATCGCCTAAATTATCTGTATCTATCCTGTGCCGGATAACCTCTATCTGTTCTGCGTACCGTTTCATCATTGTGTCATGCTTGTCCTTAACAGATTCATAGTCCAGTAAGAATGTTTTTACTTTCTGCCATGCCTGTGCTATAGGAAGATGTGTCATGTCCACCATCTGGCTTTGCGGATGCGGTATTGTACTATCAAGTATATCCATCGCTTCTTTTAAATTCATGCTGACTGTTTCTCCTTTTTCTGCAGAATAGCTTTCGCTGTTTCCTCGTCCATCATCCTCGGAAGTCTGTCAAGAATATTACAAGCCGCACAAACAGCTTCATCTTCTTCAAATGTCAGCCGATATTCATTATGTAACTGTATAAGGGTTTCTACAATTTCTCCTAATCTCATTTCATTCTCCTTTACGCTTTCGATTTAGACAAATTGTAACTGCCATTTCCAGCGGAGGATTGCATTTACCCGCTTCCTCCATGAAAATCTCATGTGCCTTTTCCGTTGCGCCGTACCGCTTCACCACGCGCCCCGCAAAATGGGACATGGTGGCGTTTCTCTGCCCCTGCGGTATTTCCCTGCCGCCCTGCGGCTTCACGATGCAGTCAATGGTGATCTCGCCCTCATGCCAGAGGATGGAATCCACAGGATGCCCGAAGATGAACCGTGCAGAATCCAGCGCCTTGGCGTCAAAAAACAGGAACTTCTGCTGTATGGCTTTCTTCAGACTGGCGCACGCCTCCCCATCATGGATTGGATCATGCGGGAAGTACACATGGAACCTCGGCCGTGCGGACTTCCCCTCCTTCAGCTTCATGTTGTTCCGGCTCGGCACCACAACGAACGCCACATCCTTCCCGATTTTCTTATCCAAGTCTTCCGGATGAATCCAGTCCTCCGGATTGTCGGAATGGCCGTTGTCGCAGTCCATCACGTCCACATCGCAGGAGAGGAAGTTATCCCCGCTCCTGCGGCAGTTTTTGAATTCCGCACATACATGGTCAAATGCCATCACTTCCAGAATATCATCCTCATTGTCAACGACGCGCCTGTTGGGATAAATACTGTTCTTTGCATTGCCCCTGCAGTTTGCCGTGTAAAATGTCATTTTCAAGATAATCCAACCTCCTCACAATTTTCTGTGAAATAGCGGACTGGCATATTCCTTTTTTCCGCTTTCTCAATCTCCGCCGCCATCCCTGTGGATATGGTTTTCCCGAACACCCATAGCTGCTCGCATTTCCCTAAAAGCACCATCCCCATGTACATGCCGATTGCCCGCTCCGCAGGCTTCCCATCATCCAGGAACTGCGGAAAGAGCAGGTGCGGGGCGAACGGGATCGCGCCGTTCTTCACCGCAAACCTGCTGTACCGCCTTGCCTTCTGCGTGTTGCCTGACCTGTCCCCGGCAAACGGGGAACATATATAAACAATCGGCCGGTATGCCCGCTTCGCCGCCTTTTCTTCCTTCCTGATCCCCGACAGCGCCGCATGGCTTGTCGGGTCGCTGTATCCCTCACTGTTGTATCTGCTGATTCCCATAAAATCTACCTCCATTCTGTCTGCGCTGGCCTTCCCGGACTGTGTCCGCAGGCTTATAAAACGGGCAGTCCCTCCCGCCAAAGTCATTGTCCTTTAAGCAGGTGCAGACGCCGCCCCTGTTTGCGAAACAGTCGCCGTGTGTCCTGCACCCCTGCATTGCCGCTCTGCTCATCCCTTTCCGCCTCCTGAAATCAATCTGATATTCCCCTCCATCCTTCTGCGGAGGACTTCCGTTTTGTTAAACTGCGCCCTCAAGTGCCTCCGCTCCGGGGAATCCGCAGGAAGCGCCTCTTCTGTTTCTCTGTACATATCGCAAAGAGCCTTATACCCGTCCGCCAGCTCCCGCAGTTCCGAAAGCAGCTCCTCCCTTGCTTCATCGGAGCAGTATGAATTGATGAGCCTTGCGGCCTTTCTCATCGCCGGCATTTTGCAGGGGAAGAATGCCTCGACGTTCAGCTCCATGTATCCCGTCCCGTATTCAATCCGCAGCCGTTCCATCATGCACCCCCTGCCTAATCTTTCTGGTAAAAATCGCATTCGTAACCATCCGCACGGAGCAGCAGCCCCTTTGCCCAGGGCGGCGTCCTGCCCATCTGTTCACATACGGCAGGAAGGGACATCCTCCTGTCTGCCTCAATGATGATTTCATCGTGGACGTGTGCCACAATAGAGCAGTTTTTCAGCGTCCGCATGGCATGGCATAAAATATCCCGGCTGACCGCCTGCACGATGTTCTCCACGAACTTGGGGCCGTAGCTTTCCAGTTGCTCCCACTTCTTCGTGCCGCCCACGCCCATGTAAGTGACGGACTCCCCGCCGAACTGGTTCTCGCCAATCCTCGGTTTCACATACGCAAGCCTCCGTCCGGAGAAAAGCGTGATGAACAGCATCCCGCTTTCATAGCTGAAGCGGATGCCGTGTGTTTCCGTCTGTACCCTCTTTTTGATGCACTCCTTCACGGCGCGGTCAACCGCCCACCAGAAACTGACAATATTGGGATTTGATGCACGCCAGCTATCCACCAGCGGCTGCAGCTCATCCTCTGCCATCCCTGCCTCCAATGCACCCATTGCTTTCAATGCACCGACTGCCCCTCCATATCCGCAGTTATGGACGAGTTTGCCCGATACGGTAAAACGGTGATGTTTTCCGGCATTTCGTATGTCATAAAGTCGAGCCTTGCACTGATGATGCGCCAGTTTTTCCGTTTTTCGAACACTGCCGTTTCCGCATCCTAAATGATTTCTTCCTTGGTCAGTCCCTGGGAGAGTTTGCGGATTACCACGCTTCTTGCATAAGGCCAGTATTCCTGTGAGAAATGGCTGAGGACCGTGCAGCGTTTGTTGCTGTTGTTCTCGGAATGTGTGGCAAACCGGAGATTTCCCGGAGCATAATCCCTGTCGTTGTTGACGCGGTCGATTTCCAGTTCCCTCTCCGGCAGCCCGTACATCTTTATCAAATAAAGCCCTGCCTCTTTCACGCTTGGGAACATGAATCTTATACCCCGGCCTCCGTAATTGTGATATCCGGGATCGTTTGGATTCTCGCACCTCTGTTTTGCCGCTGTCAGCCGTCGATCCAGCCACAAAGGTATCTGCCTTGGCTGTGAACAGCTTTGGCATCCCTTTGATTTTCCGCTGCGGAGATTTGGAAGGCACTGCCACTGCACCGCCCCGCACCCCGTGCATCTCGTTAATACATAGCAGTGATTCATCGCCCTGTTCCAGCGTTTTTCCGCACTGATGATCTTCACCCATCCGTACCGCTCGCCCACCATCTCCGGTTTGTATGAGATGTGCGCCGCAGGAGGCGGCGATTCCAAACTGTACCGGCTCCGATTGCCCCTCAATCCATACGAGGTGGTCGGGGGTTGCCCTGAGTCCCTCATACTCAATCACCTCACGTTCCCCTTTAAATACAACTCCTTCATGGCTTACCCAATTTTCTCCATCCCAAAGCCTGTGTTCCCTGGTTACTGCTTCAATCGGGATCAGCCCCTTATCTGTAAGGACAGGCTGCCCCTCTGCAATGCAGGCAAGTTCAGCCTGTTTCCCTTTCTGCCGCAGATGCCCGTTCACGCCGTGCTTTTCCACCGGCACATGGAACATCTGGCTTGCCGAGGCGCA
>VSNY01000174.1 GCA_009774535.1 Lachnospiraceae bacterium | reverse complement strand
CTTTTGGAAATATTGCTGGAGGACATGCGCAAACACGCTGCGGTCAGTATAATCAGAAGAAAATCCAGCGTTACCGGGTGCAGAAGGTGAATGCACAAATGCGCAGGATCTACAAGAGTCTGCAGGAGAAGGAAAGAGAACGCTGATTTTTATTCATAGTTTCATGGGGAGCTGAATGGTTTACGATATTTGGCCGCATGGTGTACCAGATTAGATTTGGAAAGGAAGGATCATGGAAGAGAAGGTCACGGTTTCTGTCCTGGTGGCGTTGTATGAACCGGATGTTGTGTGGCTGGAAGAGCAGCTTGTTTCGGTCGCGGAGCAGAGTTTTCAGGATTTTGAGGTACGCATCCTGGACGACGCGTCTTCGGATGCGGGATTTGCAGCGGCAAAAGAGGTGTGCAGCCGTGTCTTTGGGGACAGGAAGCATGTTTTTATCCGCCATAAAGAAAAAAATACCGGGTCGGATCAGACGTTTGAACAGTTGGCGAAAGATGCACGGGGAAGCTATCTGGCATTTTGCGACCAGGATGATATCTGGGAGCCGCAGAAACTGGAACGGCTGGTGCGGGCGGCTAAGCGGAGCCGCGCCGTGCTGGTGTATAGTGACATGTCTGTGATTCGACCGGGCGGGGAACTGCAGTATCACAGCCTGCGGCAGCTGCGTCCGGGGCTTGTGTTTGTACAGGGAAAAGGCCGTACGGCGTATTATGTTATGGATAACTGCACGGCTGCGTGCAGCATGCTTGTAACAAAGGCGGCGGCAGATCAGGCGATGCCGTTTCCGCGGGGCATCTGCTGTGATCAGTGGATAGCAGCTTGCGCGGCGGCACAGGGAAAGATCGTGTTTTTGGATGAACCGCTGGTGCGTTACCGCAGGCATAAAACAAATCAGACGGTGTCGCTTGGCAGGATCAAAGGAAAAGAAGATTATTACAGGCTGCGTGTGCTGCCCGCGCTGCGTCTGGCTGTCCGGCTGCGTCGAAGGGGGATTCATTTTCCATATGAAACAGAAGTCTTGCGGTGTGTGGAAGCACGCAGACGGAAAGATCTTCGCGGCATATGGAAATACCGGAGGTTCAGCAGGAGATATGCACTGCTTGATCTGATGATGCTGTGCCTGCCGGATGTTATGGTGCGGGGGCTGATCTGCTTATGGAAAATCTATCAGAAGGCTGCGGCAAGAGCTAATGCAGGATATTTGGACAATAGCCGCCAGAATCGAAGCAGGCGCATACGAATCTGCAGAGGAAGCGGCGGGCTGGCAGGAAATTTCTGTATGGGCAAAAGAGATCCGCTGGTATGGAATGTTTGTGCAGACAAAGGCAGTGGCGAATGGGAGGAAGATGTTTGTGCAGACAGAAGTAGTGGGGATCTGACAGAGAAACGTTATGCAGGCGAGAACGGCGGTAATCAGGCGGGAGATCTTTGCGCGGACAGAGATACGGTTACAGTCGTTTTGGCTGCTGACCAGGCGTACGTTCCAGTATTATCTGTCTGTATCGCTTCTATAGTACGCATATGCGACACATATATCTCCGATAAAGTTACAGATGATAAAGTTACAGATGATAAAGTTACCATTGATAAAGCTACAATTGAAGACACAGCTTCTCACACTGCTGCCGCGCGGCCTGGCGAAGCGCGGAAGTATCGGATCTGTATTTTTCATACGGATATTCAGCAAAAAGAGATTCGTAACATACAGCGTGCATATACGTCGGATCATTTTCAGATCGCGTTTTTTAACGTTTCGGAAATGGTCAGGGGCCGCAGGCTGAAAGGAAAAGGACAGATTACGGCCGAGACGTACTATCGTTTTCTGATTCCCTGGATACTGCGTGAGACGGAGAAGGTCATTTATCTGGACGCGGATACGGTTGTATGCAGGGATCTGGCGCAGATGTATGATACGGATTTAAAAGATTGTCTGCTGGGCGCTGCGCCGGAAATCGATCTGATCGGCCAGTACCACGGCGCGAATCCGGATACCAGGCAATATTGCGACCGTGTGCTGCGGCTTGCAGACACTGACCAGTATTTTCAGGCAGGCGTACTCCTGTGGAATACAGCAGCCTGGAGAGCGCATGTGGATCTTCGGCAGTTGTTTGAGATGGCGGAGCAGGGGAACTTCCGGTATTCGGATCAGGATATTTTAAATATTGTCTGTCAGGGACGGGTAAAGCGTTTGGGGATGGAATGGAACGTGCTGTCTGCTAACAGCGTCCGAAACCGGGTGCTTTCCTATGTACCGGAAAAACTACTGGATGCTTACAAGCAGGCGAGACGGCGTCCGGCAATTATTCATTATGCGGGCGGCGGGAAACCATGGAAGGAACCAGACGGAGATTTTGCGCAGCAGTTTTGGGAAGCGGCCCGCGGGACGCCGTATTACGAACAGCTGCTGCAGGAAATGTGCTGCGGGCAGCGGCGTGAGCAGCGTGGTAACAGTCCTTACAGTCAAAAACGGGCGCTGGATGCCGTCATAAGGGCTGCCAAGCGGCTGCTTCCTGTAAACAGCCGTCTGCGCCGGGCGGCGGTTGATATCTATTGGAGATTAAAATAAGTATGGAAACAGAAATTACACTGTACAGTGTGGCGCTTCCGCCGGATCACAGCAGACAAGGGCAGACAGATCTAAAATTCGGGGAAGCCTGTAAAGATGCGCGGAGCGTGGGAAAAGAAACCTGTGAAGCGCTGTACTACCATAAACAAGGCGGGGTCTGCGTCAAAGACAGGGCTATGGTATTTCAAAAAGGAGCGCGGGCATCGTTTGGGACGTATATCAACGGATTTGCGGCGAATACCTGGAGGAAGTATGCCAGGCTTGGCCAGGTCTGCCTGCGCTTGACTGTCTTAGGACGCTTTCGGCTGCGTCTGATGCGGATGGATCTGCAGGGGGTGCATGTCCGGCGTCAGGTTTTGCTGCAAAAGGAACTATCCGGCGCGGATGGAACCAGAGAATATATATTTCCAGCGCAGAAGGCGTCCGGGGGAATTCTGTATTTTCAGCTGCAGGCGCTGGATGCGGGCAGCAGTATGGAGGCAGCGGCGTATGTGACAAAGCTTCCGTCCAAAATGGTTCGTCCGGTAAAGCTGGCGGCAGGCATCTGTACGTATCAGCGGGAAGATTTCTTAAAAAAGAACCTGCAGCTTCTGACAGACCAGCTCGCGCAGCCGGACAATATGCTTTTCGGACATATGGAGATTTTTGTAGCGGATAACGGTCATACGCTCAAACAGATGCAGCGGCAATTTCCATCCATACACTTATTTGAAAATCCGAACCTGGGAGGCGCAGCCGGATTTACGCGCTGTATGATGGAAGTCTGGCGGATTTGCCAGCAGCAGAAAGACGCGGCTTTTACGCATTTGCTGCTGATGGACGACGATGTGCAGCTGGAATGGAGCAGCATCGAAAAGACGTATGCACTGCTGCGTCTGCTCAAGCCGCAATACAAGGATGCCTTTGTCGCAGGGGCGATGCTGCGGGCAGACCGTCTCTATCTGCAGGAAGAGTGCGGCGGCATATTTGGGAAATACGGAAACCAGCCGCTGCAGCAGGGACTGGATCTGCGTACCGCGCGGGACTGTCTGAAAAATGCTGCGGCAGGATACGCGGATTATGGTGCGTGGTGGTACTGCTGCTTTCCGGTGCGTCTGATCCATCAGTTCCACTTTCCGTTGCCGCTTTTTATTCACGGCGATGATGTGGAATGGGGGCTGCGCTGTAAGAAGCCGGTGATCCGCATGAACGGGATCTGTGTCTGGCACGAACCGCTGGAAGGGAAGGCGTGCGCATCTCGTGTCTATTACAACCTGCGCAACCTCCTGGTCTGCCAGGCGCTTTACGGGACACGAGGAGCAGGGGTGCGGATGGCCGCGCTTCTGTGGAAGCAGTTTTTTCATGATGTATTTTTGTATCAGTACCAGTCCTGCCGGGCGGGGCTGGCTGGCGTCACAGACTTTCTCAAAGGGCCGTCTTTTTTTATACAAACAGACGCCGCAAAGCTGCACCAGCATCTGTCAGCCATGCAGCGTCCGTTACGTAAGCTCAGTCGGCTGCGGATGGAAATGGTACGGGAAATCCCATGGGAGGAAGTGCATGCGGCCGCGTCTTACTGTCCCGGATACCTGGAGCGTGCGTTAAAGACGCTGTTATGCAACGGCTGCTTTTTTCCGGGCAAAAGGACACGGTTTGTGCCGGACGGCCATATAAGCTTTGCCGCAGCGTGGCACAGCCGCAGGCTGGTATGTATCAATGAAAAACAACAGCGTTATGAAGTGCGCGTATGCGACAGGCGGCAATTTTTGCAGTTATTTTGTCAGACCGCATGCACAGCCGCACGGCTGATCACCGGATTTGACAGGGCAGCGAAAGCATACCGTTTCGGGGTGCAGGATCTGCAGACCTGGGAGTTTTGGGAAAACTATCTGGGCATCGATCAAGAACAGTCAGGAGAAACAGCGCCATGATCAAAAGTATGTACGATATCATACGGGAACATAAAGAACAGTCGCGGCTGATTATTAAAATGGCCTTTCTGAATACAGAAAAACAGACCGTGCGTTCCAGCCTGGGCATTTTCTGGACTTATTTTCATGACATTGTGTATATCTTTGTCTTTGTGATTTTTCGGATGCTGATTGCAGGGAACGGCCGGATGATGGGGATGAACAGCACGGTATATATGCTGACAGGTATGATCCCGTGGTTTTTTATAAACGATGTGCTGACACAGGGCAGTATGGCAATCCGCAGCAACAGCGGGATTGTGCAGAGCATCCGCTTTCCGGTGCCGGTGCTGCCTACGATTGAAGTGGCAGGTATTTTTCTAAAGCGGATCATTTCATTTGCCATGCTGTTTGCGGTCGTACTTGCGTATGGATATATACGGTACTTTCATATGCTGCTGTTTGTCTATTATGTGTTGTGTTCGCTTGCGCTGTGCGTGGCATGGAATCTGACCATTACCGCGTTTATCGCGATATCGGACGATTTCAGGCAGCTGTACGACGCCTTTTTACGGGTGCTGATCTACACGATGCCGATTCTGTGGGATTTTTCCCATGTTCATACGCTTTGGGCAAATATCCTGCTGCGGGTCAATCCGATGGTGTATATCATAAAAGGCTTCCGTGACGCGTTTGTGCTCGGCCCGACGCAGGATTTGGCTTATACGGCGTATTTCTGGGGATGCGTGCTGGTTTTGGCCGGGGTCGGATGTTATGTACAGGATAAGCTGAAGCGGTATTATGCGGATTTTATATAATATATGCCTGGAAGCTGGTGAAAATTGCTGGCTGCAGGAAAAAGCGGATATGCGGGAGGCATAAGAATAACGATGGAATACGCGATTGAGGTCAGAAATCTGACGAAAAACTTTTATTTGTTCCGTAAAAATTCCCAGATCCTGCCCTGGATCTTTACCAAGCGCGGCTACGAAGAGGAACGCCAGGTGCTAAAGCAGATTTCCTTTACTGTAGCCAAAGGCGAGATTGTCGGGCTGATCGGCGTAAACGGCGCAGGAAAGTCCACGCTGATGAAACTGATCGCGGGAATTACCTACCAGACAGCCGGAGATATTGCCGTCAACGGCCGGGTTGGTTCCCTGATCAACCTGTCGGCTGGGTTTCATCCGGATTATACAGGCAGAAAAAATATTTATTACAAAGGAACGATTATGGGCATGTCGCGTACCCGGATTGACGGCATCATAGATGATATCGCGGATTTTGTAGAACTGGGAGGATATTTCGACCGTCCGCTGCGCATGTATTCTTCCGGCATGTCCGCGCGCCTCGGATTTGCGCTGGCGGTCTATTCCGAGCCGGAGATCCTGATTGTGGATGAAGTACTGGCCGTCGGGGACAAAAGTTTTCAGGCAAAATCACGCCGTAAAGTGGAAGAACTGTTCCAAGCCGGAAAATCGGTTATTTTTTCTTCCCATTCAGACGGACTGATCCGGCAGTTTTGCAGCCGCGTGTTGTATTTAAAAGATGGGCATATTGCATTTGACGGGGATGTGGAGAAAGGGCTGCAAACGTATCAGGCGGATATTCTAAAGCAAAAGGCAAGACCGTAAAGACAGAAAGGAGACCGTGTGTGCGGAAGATGAAAAAAAGGATCACAGCAGCATACAAATGGATACTCTACGCCGCAGCCGCATGGATCTTAGCATCCTGCGGCGTCAACGGCACAGCCAATCCCGCGCGGTATCTGCGGGCGCTTACCATGCATCAGCAAATACTGCCAGTCAGCGTCAGCCAGGACGGCAGCACAGTATTTTTCCCGGAAGACCGGAAATATGAATGGCTGGCCTTTCAGGCGGATGATGCTGACGCATATTTTTTTGACGCTCCTGTCTGCGGTCTTACCAGTCAGGGAGAAGAAGCATGCGTCATATCATTTGCCAAGGGAGTCAATACGCTTGCCCTGCCCGCTTCCTGGACAGGTATCCGCTTTCCGCCGGAACTGGCAGCAGACCAGCATCTGGTTTTGGGGGAGGTTATGCTGACAGAATCTAAAATACTGTCCGTGCAAAAGACATTATACCTGACCGTCTCTTTTTTCCTGCTGTTTGGATTTTGGGAATGCGTGCAGTGGATCAAGCGCAGATATACAGGGTAAGGGACGGAAACGTGGATCGATACAGAAGAAAGGAACAAAAACTATGAAATTACAAAATCTGCTGCTGCCCAAAGTCGGGATCTGTACGGAAGAGCAGATGTTTTTCCGGCGGGAAAACGGGCGCGAAAGGGAAGTATCTTTTTTGAAAGAGGAGCATGCGCTGCAGTTTGTAAAACACGGTTTGTGCAGATTTGACACTTATTTTAACGGGCTGTCGGCAGCGAAGTGGAAAAAATATACGAGTGTGGGAGAAATCAGCCTTTGTCTTACTTTAAAAGGGAAGTTTGAAGTAACGCTGACAAACCTGGAATCCGCGTCCGGCAGGATTGCCAAACGCGTGGCTGACCAGGTCTGCATCTGCGCGGACAAGCCGCAGCGGTTTACCTTTCCTTATAAGCTGTATGAGTATCGGGGGATGCTGGCGTTTGAATTAAAAGCGCTGGACAATAATTCGTATTTTTACGGCGGCTGGTATGAAGGAGACGTGAAAGAAGAAGACCTGCACGAAGTAAGGCTGGCGCTGAATATCTGCACCTTTCAAAGAGAGGCATTTGTGATGCGTAATCTGGCAGTGCTGCGCAGCGCAGTAACGGGCAATCCGGACAGTGAGCTGCATGGGCGGCTGAAAATCTATATTTCCGATAACGGCCGCACGCTTCCGATGGAACAGCTTAATGACAAATGGCTGCAGATTGTGCCGAATAAAAATGTAGGCGGCGCAGGGGGATTTACGCGCGGGCTGATGGAAATTATGCACGACCGGGACCGTTATCCAGCGACACATGTGCTGATGATGGATGATGATATTATTATTGTGCCGGAATCGCTGTACCGTACCTATGCAATGCTGCGCTGCCGCAAAACGGAATACCGGGATCTGTCCATTGGCGGGGCGATGCTGCGGATGGATGATCAAAAGGTGCAGGTAGAATCCGGCGCGTCCTGGAACGCGGGCAGGCTGGTATCCAACAAAGCGGGTCTGGTATTGGAACATCTGGCCGCATGTCTGGAAAACGAAGAAGAAGAGTATACCGAATACAACGCATGGTGGTACTGCTGTATGCCAATGCGCCTTGTCTCCGCAAAAAATCTGCCGCTGCCGATTTTTATCCGCGGCGACGATCTGGAATACGGCCTGCGCAATATCAGACATTTGGCGTTGTTAAATGGCATCTGCGTCTGGCATGAAGTGTTTGAAAACAAATATGCTTCCTATTTAAAATATTATATTTTACGCAACTTGTTATATGACAATGCGATACATTTCCCGGACTACAGCTTAAAGAGCTTTTTGGTGCGGCTGTATGGAGAAGCGCTGCGGGAAATTTTGTATTACCGTTATAAAAATGTGGAACTGCTTTGCCGCGGGGTAGATGATTTTTACCGCGGAGTGAAATTTTTGAAAAAAACGGACGGAGAAAAGCTGCATAAAGAGATTCTTGCAGCCGGATATCAGGCCGTTCCGGCAGACCAGCTTACGTGCGCGGCATACCGTGCGCAGCTGCTGCGTCAAAAC
>VSNY01000173.1 GCA_009774535.1 Lachnospiraceae bacterium | reverse complement strand
CGCGCAGCACCCAGCCTACGCCGCGTACCGTATGAATCAGCCGGACGTCATAACCATTGTCAATCTTTTTGCGCAGCCGGCTGATATAGACGTCCATATTATTGGAGCTGCCTGTATATTCATAATTCCAGATCTGGTTCTCCAGCTGCTCCCTGGATAATACAATTCCCTGATTGCGGATCATATATTCCAGAATCGTGAATTCTTTTGGGATCAGCGGAATGTCCACGCCGCCCCTGGCTGCTGTCCTGCGCTTAATATCTACGACCAGGTCTGCGATTGTAAACGTATTGCTGCGGCTCCCGGCATGTTTGCGCGTTATCGCACGGATTCTGGCCAGCAGTTCGTCAAAGTCAAATGGTTTGACCAAATAATCATCCGCCCCCAGATCCAGCCCTTTGACACGGTCTGACACCGCATCCCGGGCTGTCAGAAATAACACCGGCGTATCCACCCCCTGATCCCGCAGACGCCGAAGCAGCCCATACCCGTCCAGCCTCGGCATCATCACATCCAAAATCATCGCATCATATTCCGCGCCCGGTAAAAAATCCAGCGCTTCCTCGCCGTCAAAGCATCCGTCCACACTGTACCCCGCTTTTTTCAGCGTCTTTACAATCAAACGATTCATATCCTTTGCATCTTCCACTACTAATACCCTCACGAGAAACCTCCTTTTCGCGCTGTGCTTTCCATCTTTTCCTGTCAGCTCTGCCAAGTATAACAAATTTTCAGACCTGAGTAAACTATTATCAAATATCCTGCACAAAATAAACAGCTTTTATCCCGTGCTGCGGTTCAGACAAAAAACCGCGCAAAGTCTGCCATCTAATCCATTACAATCTTATCCACTGTTACAAACTCATACCCATCCTTTTGCAGCTTATCAATAATACTAAGAGCTGCCCGGACCGTCGTCGGATATTCATCATGCATCAGGATAATGCTGTTTTCTTTAATCTCCCGGTAGACAGTACTGCAGATCCTGGATTCATTCTGGCACGACCAGTCCATCGTATCAATCGTCCACAGCACCGGAATCATTTCGATTTCTTTTTCCAGCCTGCTCGATCCGCTGCCAAACGGCGGACGCAAAAAACACGGTTCTTCCCCCGTGTATTTTGCAATAATCTCATTCGCTTTTAAAATCTCTTCTTTTGCAGCCGACGCTGTCATATGCTGGATATCCACATGGTTGTATGTATGATTTCCGATCAGATGCCCCTCTTTTACCAGACGCTCCATAACCTCCGGCTGCGCCTCTGCCTGTTTTCCGATCACAAAAAACGTCGCTTTTACATTCCGCTCGGCAAGTCCGTCCAACAGCATCGGCGTATATTCGGAATCGGGGCCGTCATCAAAGGTCAGAGCGATCTTTTTCTTTTCCTGCAGTCCGAGATCCGCATCCTCCTGACTGACACTGCTGCCGGACAGCGCTTTTGGACGTTCCAGCTGTGCCTGGCTGATCGTAAATAATTTCGCCACTCCCATAAAAAATAGAAGAACTGTAACGGAAAGAACGATACCGTAACGGTTTTTTTTCGTTTTCATCCCAAAACTCCAGTGCGATATGCTCTTACTCTATTGTATTCAGCATTTTTTTATTTATATCCGGCGGCTGCATTTTTTCTTAGCTTTTGCAGCCGCTCAGACAATGTTCGTATTTATTTTTTCACGGCTTCCAAACGGTCTGCAGATAACCGCACTAAAATCGTATCACCGCCTGTAACCTGGTCTGCTAAAATAATTTTAGCGGCCAGCGTCTCGACCGTTTTTTGCAGATAACGCTTTAGCGGTCTTGCGCCGTAGACCGGATCATACCCGTTTGCTATAATAAACTGTTCTGCTTCCGGCGTCAGTTCCACCGACAAGCTCCGGTCCGCAAGACGCCGATTTAAGTCTGCCATCAGCAGGCGGATAATCCTGCCGATATCAGCCCTTGTCAGCGGCTTAAATAATATAATCTCATCCAGACGGTTTAAAAATTCCGGCCGGAAACCGCTGCGCAGTTCCGCCATTACGGCTTCTTCGCACGCCGGGCGGATTTCTCCTTTTTCATCAATGCCTTCCAAAAGATGCGCGGAACCGATATTGGAAGTCATAATCAGAATCGTATTTTTAAAATCTACCGTCCTGCCCTGGGAATCGGTAATCCGTCCGTCATCCAGTACCTGCAGCAGCACATTGAACACATCCGGGTGCGCTTTTTCGATTTCGTCAAACAATACGACTGAATATGGCTTTCTGCGCACGGCTTCGGTCAGCTGCCCGCCTTCTTCATAACCCACATATCCCGGAGGCGCTCCGATCAGACGGGATACGGAATATTTCTCCATATATTCGCTCATATCCAGGCGCACCATATTCCCCGCGTCATCAAACAGGCTTTCAGCCAGCGCCTTTGCCAGCTCTGTCTTGCCCACGCCCGTCGGGCCCAGGAATAAAAACGAACCGATCGGTTTGGACGGGTCCTTAATACCAGCCTTAGAACGGATAATCGCCTCGGTCACTTTGGTCACGCCTTCATCCTGGCCGATCACCCGCTTATGCAGTTCATCATCCAGATGCAGCGTCTTATTGCGCTCACCCTCGGTCAGCTTTGCAACCGGGATGCCGGTCCATCTGGAGATAATGCGCGCGATCTCTTCTTCGCTGACATTTTCATGCATCAGTGACAAATCTTCTTTTTTCAGCGCTTCCTCTTCCAGTTCCAGTTGTTTTTGAATCTGCGGCAGTTTCCCGTACTGCAGCTCCGCAGCTTTATTTAAGTCATACTGCTGCTGCGCCTTCGCAATTTCTTTTTTCACATTTTCCAGATCTTCGCGCAGTTTCTGCACCTTTTCGATCAATGCCTTTTCATTGTCCCACTGTGCCTTCTTGGTCTGGAACACACTGTTTAGCTCCGCCAGCTCTTTTTGCAGATGCTCCAGCCGTTCCCTGCTTAACTGATCGGATTCTTTTTTCAGCGCTGTTTCTTCTATTTGGAGCTGCATCACACGGCGGTTTAACTCATCCAGCTCCGTCGGCATAGAGTCCAGCTCGGTTTTGATCAGCGCGCATGCCTCGTCCACCAGGTCGATCGCCTTATCCGGCAAAAACCGGTCTGAAATATAGCGGTTGGACAATACAGCGGCGGATACAAGCGCACTGTCTGTAATTTTAACCCCATGAAATACCTCATACCGTTCTTTCAGCCCGCGCAGGATCGAGATCGTCTCCTCCACCGTCGGCTCATTTACCATAACTGGCTGGAAGCGGCGCTCCAATGCAGCGTCCTTTTCGATATATTCCCGGTACTCGTCCAGCGTCGTCGCACCGATACAGTGCAGTTCGCCCCTGGCAAGCATCGGCTTTAACATATTTCCGGCATCCAGCGCACCGTCCGTCTTACCAGCGCCGACGATCGTATGCAGCTCGTCAATAAACAGAATAATCTGTCCCTCGCTCTTACGCACTTCGTCCAGAACCGCCTTTAAACGTTCCTCAAACTCTCCGCGGTACTTTGCACCAGCCACCAATGCGCCCATATCCAGCGCAAACAGCTTTTTATCCTTTAACCCTTCCGGCACATCGCCGCGCACGATCCTCTGCGCCAGCCCTTCGATCACTGCGGTCTTGCCCACGCCAGGCTCTCCGATTAAAACAGGATTGTTTTTCGTCTTGCGCGACAGGATGCGTACGACATTGCGAATCTCATTGTCCCGCCCGATCACCGGGTCCGATTTCTGCGCCCTTGCCCGCTCTACCATATCATAGCCATATTTCTCTAACGTATCATACGTCGCTTCCGGATTGTCCGAAGTCACGCGCTGGTTGCCGCGAACCGTGGAAAGCGCCTGCAGAAAACGTTCTTTTGTAATTCCGTATTCCTTAAAAATCTCCTGCATCGCCCTGTTCGGGTATTTTAAAAGGCTCAAAAACAGATGCTCAACCGATACATATTCGTCACCCATCTGACGCGCTTCGTCTTCCGCGCTGATCAGCGCCTGATTTAAATTCTTGCCTATATAAACCTGCCCGCCGGATACCTTTACCCGTGCCTTAAGATGGCGGACGGCATTATCCAGAAAATGTTCCTTTTGGATCTCCATCTTTTCAATCAGTTTTAAAATCAGGCCGTCCGGCTGCTGCAGCAGCGCTACCAAAAGATGCTCCTGCTCAATTTCCTGATTTCCGTATTCATAAGCCAGTTTTTCACAATCGTTTACTGCCTCGATGGATTTTTGCGTGAATTTTTGAATATTCATAACCTTGCCTCCTTTTATATGAGTCTGCCCGGGGATGCGGCTGATCATGCACACCGCAGGGACTCGGATCAGGGACTTGTTTGTTGTTCTGAATGAAATATAACACGGATTGTTAGCACTGTCAAGAGGTGAGTGCTAATTTTCAGAAAATTCTTTTTCAAAGCGTTACAAAGCCTTATTTTTATGGCATTTCAGAGGTTCCTAAAAATCAATACCTACTCAAACTTTTACAAATTACCTCATACTTTTTAAAAATTTGATGTAAAATTGAAGTAAAAATTCATCCTATCATCCTAATACTTTCCAGCTTGTCCATCTCTTTGCGGTTGCGTTCGGTTGAACTTTCCTATCCAACAAATCCCGATGAAGTAACGCCAAGATGCGTATCTCCGCTTATATTCTGCATACTGTTGAACCTCACATTGCCGTCAACTTCCAGGCCGGGGCCTCTTGCATAATGTTAATTTTTCATTAAGGACACCTTCTTTCATAATGTATTTGCTTACTATCATTATACCACGAAAGGTGTCCTTTTTATAGGAAAAATCAAGAAAATTTATGCAAAAAGTCTGAATATTTATACATAAAAAAAGGAATCTTCCCGAAATCTGTCCCTATTTCTATATCTATTGAAAATCCGGTAATCTTTACTCTTTTTCATATCTAAAAGCGAAATCTCTGTCAATACCCAAAATAAAAAAGATAGCGACAATTAAGCCGCTATCCTGTCAACCAGTTTATTCAATATTTAGGTTGCCAAACAGAGGTACGCAGTATATAATATTTGTGTACCTAAGTTGACATTAGTCAATTTGGTTGCGATAGAGCGTTTATCACTTTCTCAGGGCGATAACGCTCTATTTATTTTCCAGTTCCATGTAAACCTTATCAATCCCTAAACGGATAACATCAGCTTTGGAAAGTCCAGTCTGTTCGCAGCATTTCTCCAACTTTAGGAGTTCTTCATCTGTCATTCTGATTCGATAGTTATTCGTCTTGGGGCTGTCCGTAGGTCTACCCATTCTCTTTTTCTCTACGGTTCATCACTTCCTATCTTGCCCTTTCAGCCAATAAGTGTTATTATTGACTTTAGGAGATTGGGCGGTGGCAAACCCGCCCTTTCCGCTTTCTCTTATTTCAGTTCCAAATCCTCTGTCGGAATACCTAAAGCCTGCAATCTTGCTTTCAGCACCTTTTCCTGATACTCAATTTCCCTATCTTTGTTCTCTGCTGTTTTTACTCTTTGCAGATTAACAAATTCTTTTATTGCCTGTTCTTTCAGTTCCAGTTCATTCATGTCTAATACCTCCATGTTATTTTCTCCTTTCCAGTTAAAGACTTGCCCCTCTAACTGTAATAAGTATAACATTTGGATATCCAAAAGTCAAGCCCTAAATAAAAAAGGTGGAAAGAAATTTTCCACCCTGTCATGCTATCAAATATATAATTTCCCCAAACTGCTCTATCCTAGCCTTGCAGTCCTTATATATATCCTTGTAGTACATCCCCATTGACATATCAATCTCTATGGTCTGCTTTATAATACTTTCCACCAAAGTAAGGGTATTCAGTTCCGAAGCCGTCATATCATCACGCTTGCCTCCAATAATAGTATTGGCCAATTTAGTATATGTGACATACAGCTTATCCGAATGCGCGCTACCCTGTTCTTTTGCATATTCGACAAGAAGTTGAAATTGTGTGCAATTCATCCTTGCGGAACCATTTGTACATCATTTGTGATCTCCTTCCATTTACATATTTTTATAACACGTGTTATATGTTATTATAATAATGCAAGGAGGAAAACAAAATGCCAATGAAACCAAGGGAGATGGAAAAACTACTCCTTGCAGACGGATGGATCTTTAAAAATCAAGAAGGCTCTCACAAAAATTACATACATCCGACGAAACAGGGAAAAGTCACAATACCTTTTCACAAAGGCAAGGACTTAACAAAAAAACTGAAAATTCTATCAAAAAACAGGCGGGGCTTAAATAGCTCCACCGCCTGTAGCCCTTTAAAATATTAGGAGGTATATGAAATGTTATCAATGTATCCCGCTTGTTTCTTTCAGGAAAGCAATGGCTATTCCGTTGTGTTCCCTGACCTTAACTGGCTTGCGACCCAAGGAGATAATTTTGAAGAAGCCACGGAGATGGCTGTCGAATGTTTAGCTGGTTATCTTCACACTTGCCAAATGGATGGAGACAATATACCGAAACCGTCTAAATTATCTGATATTGACCCACAAGCCGTTGCAAAAGAACTTGACCCAGATGCACCTATGTGTGAATATTTTGTCAATATGGTTTCCGTGGATGTAGCTTCATATGCAAAAGAACATTTTGAAAAATCCGTAAAAAAAACCCTCACAATTCCAGCGTGGCTTAATAATGCCGCATTGGAAAAAGGTATCAACTTTTCACAGGTTTTACAAGATGCATTAAAAGCACAGTTGCATTTAGGGTAAGTTTGCCCCGTTGAAACTATCTGTAAAATATATGAATTGCTACATTAAGGATATTGTATGTGTCAGATAAGAAAGGCTCTTGAAAACTGTTTGCAGATATGTTATATCAGACATTAGAAAAGGGAAAAGCCATAGAAAAGCCTCTACCCACCATGTTTTTTTGGCTGTGTGAAACTTTTAGCTGAAAACTATGGGTGAATTTAGATTATCTTGTCTATATTTCATGGCGGCTACCTCCTTTTAGCCGCCGCTTTTAACAATGATACCGCGTCATTTCCTTAGAAGACAAAAAGAAACGGCGGCTTTGATTATCAAAAGCCGCCGTTTCAAAATGGTATTGTTAGCGTAGTGGTTCCGATTGATAAATTAAGCATTGTGATAGCGGTTACCTTTTCTTATATCGTATTTAAGGAAAGACTGAGTAAAAAAGCGTTCATCGGGCTTTTGCTTATGGTATTTGGAACACTGATTATGTCGATTTGGTCTTAATATTCCTGTTATTATGGCGGCAGCCAAAGGAGCCGAATACGGCAAAGCGGCCGGATTTGTTTCACGTGTCGTGTCCTGCGCAAACCCGGCTCCTCCGATCACACGCTTTGCCACTTTATCATAGACAAGAATATTCAGCCCCTGTTCGGTATACGAATACGCTTTCTGGTCCACCAGCGCCTGTACCGTCTTCCCATCTCCTCTGACAACCAGGTCTGACGTCCCAAGGTCAAAATGTTTCAGATACACTTGTCCCTTTGCGCCTGCAAACATGCACTTTCCATCCTCATACACCAAAACCTCCCCGCCCGGATTCCAAAAAGCGGTTACGACACAATTCGTAAGTTCTTTAAGCACGCGCACATATTCATCCAAATGATCCGCGGATTTTAGCGCTCTTCTGTTCGTTTCCCTGTGGCGAAACAGTGTGCTGACCTCTTCCCAATGCTGGTAGCGCGTATCTCCCCGTCGGTCGGGAAGTTCGTATCTGCTTAACACTTCGGCCAAATATTTGGTATATTTCAGACTTCCCCTATAATTTAAATGCGAAGGCTCAAAAAAGTCCCGCTCATCATCCACATGTATCCGGCTGTCATAATTCGCGTCCAGAAACGGCACGCCATATTCCGCCGCAATCGTACCGATATAATTATAAGCCTGCTGTTTTTCCAATGTATGGTTCACATAGGGCGCATTCACAAGCAGCAGCGGAATCCCCTGATCCCGGCATAATTCCATCAGCCTGCGCAAATAAGTTTCTGTACGGCTGGTAATCGTACCAATGGCTGCAAACCCCGTGCGGTCCACCTGTTCCCATTCCTTAAGTTCTTCTGGGGATATCTTTGTAAAATCCGGCTTGTATCCATTGTACCGCACCCGTTTCGTATTATAAAAATCCTGCCTGGTCAGTTCGTCATAACGCGTATGATAATAGGGAA
>VSNY01000172.1 GCA_009774535.1 Lachnospiraceae bacterium | reverse complement strand
CTTTTTTCGAGGAAATGGCGTAAATACAACATTCTTGATAAAAAGTCATGATACCAAAAAAGTCGTGATAACTATTTCGCCCCGTGCCAGGACACGGGCAGTGCTTGCTGTACCAGTATGGACAGTAAGAGGGTTTTAGGCTGCACAGGCAGTCTGCCCAAAACCAATACGGGCGTTACCGTTCAGTCTGACAAAAAAATTTTTGAAAAAGTTTTGGTAAATAGGAAGGTTTTTGACCTATTTAGAATTTACAATAATAGCCGGGGCTGAGTGGAAGGAGGGAACAGCATGACCACCGCAGACCGCAGATTGGAGATTGTCAGTATCCTTGTGGTCAACGGTCATGTTACGTCAAGGGAGCTGGCGCAGGAATTTGGCGTTGCAAGGCGCACGATATTAAATGATGTTGCGGCTCTTACATATGGCTATCCCATATACACAAAGCCGGGGGCAGGCGGGGGAATTTTTATCATGGAGGGTTACAAGCCGTACAACAATACGCTCACTCCCTACGAACAGGAGAAGCTCAAAAAAATGTATGATGCGGCAGAGGGGGAGGATAAGGAAATCCTGAAACGTGTCCTCAAAAAATACGGGGCGTATAAGCTGGAACTGTAGATGTTTTTTTGAGGGAAACATACCATACGGACAAGGGATTTTTTACAAGGAAATTTGACAACTGAATATCGCAGAACATACAGGACGTGAGGATATGTGTAGCCACTAAGTAAGTGCGCCATGATGCGCCTGCTCTAACTTGGAATTGAACGGAAAAGCAGAGGCGTGGAGCGATAAGAACCTGACAAAATGCACAGCAGTTGTGCGGGGCGATGAAGCATATCCGTGATAATGATACTTCTGAAATTTTATAAAAATTCAGTCATGAAATGACGGTGAAATTCCGATGTGGGCAGCGTAATGACCTGCCACTTGTATGTGGGTTTATTGGATTACAGAGCAAAGGCAAAAAAGAGAGGATTTGTAATTTTTTTGGATTGTAAAAACAGCGTAAGGGCAGTTATGAACGTAACAGTTTATAACTGTCCTTTTTGTGTTTGAAGGGAGGAATTGAATGGGAAGTAAACAAAAAATCAGGAGCAAAAACAGAAACGAAAGCAGAAAAACACCGACACGGATTGTCGTGGAACGTATCTACTTAGGCGGTCAGAGCATGGAAGATGCTTTCCGCAAAATCAACGAGGAAACAGTGAGAAAAAATATTGAGGAAATCGTCGGAAAAACGGTTTAATTCTGCGGGCGGTCATGCTATACTATGGGTAGTGTGTTCCGCCCTTTTATGGAGGTAGGAAGATGAAAGGGAACGGAACAAAAATCACAGCTTTATATTGCAGACTGTCACAGGACGATGGGAATGTCGGGGACAGCATGAGTATCCAGAGCCAGAAAGCTATCCTTGAAAAATATGCAAGGGATATGGGAAAAGCTGCTTATGCTTTCTATGTGGACGACGGTTATTCCGGTACAAATTTCCAAAGACCGAGTTTTCAGAGAATGATTGCTGATATTGAAGATGGGAAGATTGATACGGTCATCACAAAAGACCTCTCCCGTCTTGGCAGGAATTATCTTGAAAGCGGCGCATACATTGAAGTGTTTTTCCCGCAGCGCCATGTACGCTATATTGCAGTCAATGACGGTGTGGATTCCGAACAGAGCGGCGGGCTTGACATCACGCCTTTCAAAAATATCCTGAATGAATTTTATTCGAGGGATATTTCCAAAAAGGTCAAGAGCGGCAAGCATATACGGGCACTGGAAGGGAAATTCATGGGAACGACTGCACCATTCGGCTACAGGAAAGACCCGCAGGACAAAAACCACTTGATTGTTGATGAAGCGACTGCGCCCACTGTCAGGCTGATATACAGCCTTGCCCTGGAAGGGTATGGAACAAACCGCATCGGCAAAGTTCTGTATGAAAGGAAAATCCCAAAACCGAGCTATTACAAGCAGGAGTTTTTCTCCCAGCATGATTCGGGCAGCGAGGATTACTGGTATGACTGGAAACAGGAAGTCATTACACGGATTTTGCGGAATCCCGTGTACAAAGGCGGTATGTATGTGCATAGCACTTCAAAGCCGACATTCAAATGCAGGGGCAGGGGATATATCCGGCGGGCTGACAGGGAAGTCTTGGAAGATATGCATGAGGCGGTTGTCACCAAAGAGGTATGGCAGACGGCAAATGACATCATTGACAGGCACACAAAAGTCAAGCCGTGTACTTCCGGTTATGAGAACATTTTCAGAGGGCTTCTGAAATGCCCTGACTGTGGGCAGACGCTCCTGATACATACGGACAACCGCAATCCGGACAGGGATTTACTGGACAAGACTTATTACCAATGCACCACATACCGTAAAAAGGGAGCGAATTTCTGCACCGCACACCGGATCAGCGCAGGGGATATTGAAAACGCTATAAAAGCGGATATTGACAGGCACGCAGTAAAAGCAATGAAAGACAAAGAAAAATTCATAAACAACGTACTTCTAAGCATGAATGAAAGTAATGCAGAACGGTCGGAAAAAGTAAAGGCGGAGATTGAGAAACTCAAAAAGAGGAACGCAGAACTTGACCAGATGTATATCCGGCTGTATGAGGACTATTCCGGCGGAAAGCTGTCGGAAAAGAAATTCACCATGATGTCGGCGCATTACGAGCAGGAACAGGATGCGAACGAGGAAAAGCTGTCAGAACTGGAAAGACAGCATAAAGCGAAATCTGCTGCTGTTACCAATGCGGAGCAGTTTACGGAGAGCCTTGCACAGTGTGCAGGCATGAAGAAACTGACAGCAACGGTATTGAACACGCTGATAGAAAAGATAGAAGTACACAATCCAGTTATGGTCAACGGAGAGAAAGAGCAGAAGTTGACTGTCTATTACAAATTCGTAGGTCAAATCGACTAAAGTACCTATAACTGTAACGCAATAGAATTAGCCCCGGAGGGAACCGGATACCGGGCAAAGACAAGGTTTGCTAAGTTTTTCAATTTACCGGAGCTGATTGCGCTTTTTAAGGAGAGCGCCGACATTCAGACACCGGATATGCTAAAGCTGCCTGTGCCGGAAGCGGAGTATGAAAACGTGGTGTTAAAGCCGAGCGAATACCAGCAGGATATGGTGGCTTCCCTTGCGGAACGGGCGGAAGCTGTGCGTGACCGTAAGGTGGACGCATCGGTCGATAATATGCTGAAAATCACGAATGACGGGAGGAAGCTGGCTCTGGATCAGCGCCTTATCAATGATATGCTGCCGGACAATGAAACTTCCAAAGCGGCAACCTGTGTCGGAAAGGCATTTGAGATATGGGAGCAGACAAAGGAGCAGAAGTCCACGCAGCTAATTTTTTGCGATTTATCGACACCGAAAGGAGATGGTACATTCAATGTCTATGAGGATATAAAAAATAAACTGGTGGAGAAAGGAGTGCCGCCGGAGGAAATAGCATTTATACATGAAGCGAATACGGAAACAAGGAAAGCGGAGCTGTTTGGCAAGGTAAGAAGCGGGCAGGTTCGTTTTTTATTGGGTTCGACGCAGAAAATGGGCGCAGGAACCAATGTGCAGGATCGGCTGATTGCTTTACATCATCTCGATGTGCCGTGGCGTCCGTCCGATGTAGGACGGATTTTGCGGACATTCAAAATAAAAAAGAATGTGGAGGTAACAGACAATGGCAAAGACGATTTTTGAGGAACTGGGCGGCAGATACGAAAGGCAAGGAGATTATTTAATTCCATGTATAGCTTTACCCGCCGAAGAAGAACAGCCGATGGGCATATGGGGACAGCGGCACTTGGACTATCTGAAGCAGTACCGAAAGGTTACATATACCAATCTTCTCACAAGCGGCAGGCTCAACGCTTATCTTGCCGACATTGACAGGCAGGCGCAGGAACGCTTTGTAAGGCTCATAGAGGGCATGAAACAGGCACAGGGTATAACGGAACGCCTAAAGGAAGAAAACGCCTTAGAATGGACAGGACGGCTAGGTAACATAAGGGCTTGTGCGAGGGAGATTGTGAACGAGGAAATCATTTTCACATAGGCAATGCAGTGGCAGAGGCTAAAGCTCTGCCACTTTCTTTTCGGGGAGTTTTGGTTAAATGATGTGAAATTTCTTGCAATAGGAGATTTAGCAGCCTATAAGCGAAAGCGAAAGAACGAATAGGGTTTTTGTAAATTTATTGAGACCGATTGACAAGGCAGTGGGATTTGATTATAATTGATGTTATATAACACAAATTATAATTTGAGGAGGAAATCATAATGCCACCAAAACCTAAAATCACAAGAGATATGGTTATTGACGCTGCATTTGAGGTTGCCCGCAAAACTGGCGTGGAAAACATCAATGCACGGACAGTATCAAAGAAGCTAAACTGTTCCACACAGCCCGTTATGTACCATTTTGCAACGATTGAAGAATTAAAAAAAGCTGCTTACAAAAAAACAGGTGACTATCATACGGAATATTTGATGAACATTCCAGAAACACAGGAAGATATAATGCTTGGAATTGGGGTGAATTATATCCGCTTTGCGGTTGAAGAACCTTATTTGTTCCGCTTTCTGTTTCAATCGGGATTTGCTGTTGAAAACAGCTTGCTTGAAATGATAAATTCCGAGGAACTTATACCTGTTATTTCTGCCATGCAGGAAGAAATGGATATGAATATTGAACAGACAAAAGAAGTTTTTATAACGCTTGCGATGTTTGTTCATGGATATGCCAGTATCATAGCCAACAATTCGTTGGAGTATGATGAAAAACTTATAGAAAAGCATTTGGAACGGGTAGGCACAGGTGCAATATTAGCGATACAGGAGGAAATAAAATGAAAAAGTTATATGAAAAAAACGAACAGGCTTTTGCTATTGTATGGATAGTGGTTTATTGTGTTCTGCAATCTTTAGCATATCCGTTAAACGAGAAAATAGGAATTGAATACTCTGCAAGCGCTATTTTTTGTATCTTGCAAACCATTATTCTTTTTGCCTTTATTCGAAAAAACAAGTTGCAAGAACGGTATGGGCTTTGTAAATCACCTGTTCCTGCCCATCGGTTCCTTTACTATGTGCCGCTTATTATCTTAGCAACGGGAAATCTTTGGAACGGTGTTGCTGTCAACTATCCATTATCGGATACGGTTTGCCGTATTGCGTGTATGCTTTGCGTTGGATTTGTGGAAGAAGTGATTTTCAGAGGTTTTCTTTTCAAGGCAATGGAAAAGGATGATATAAAATCTGCAATTATCGTTTCGAGCGTGACTTTTGGCATAGGGCATATAGTAAATTTGTTTAATGGCAGTGGTATGGACTTGGTAAACAATTTGTGCCAGATTTGCTTTGCGATTGCGATAGGCTTTTTGCTTGTAACGATTTTCTATCGTGGCGGAAGTTTGCTCCCCTGCATTATTGTTCATTCTGCTATTAACACTCTTAGTACTTTTTCAAATAAAGCAGGGGTTACAGTGGAAAAGCACATTATTCATGCTTTGGTTTTAATTTTTATAACCGTTGCCTATAACTTAGTCCTTACAAAAACGCTTCCGAAAAGCCAACTGGCAAATAAGAATAATACGAGGGATAGATGATATGACGAATATGATTTCAGAATGGGTGCGCTGCCCTGTCTGCGGGAACAAAACGAGATTGCAGATACGGAAAGATACGGAATTAAAAAACTTTCCTCTCTACTGCCCGAAGTGCAGACAGGAAAGTTTGATTGAAGCAAAGGATTTTCAGGTAACAGTTATTAAAAGGTTTGAAACAAAAAAGCAGAGTTGATTAACAAAGCGACAAATCGAAATTTTGAAGGAGGAATGAAGTATGGTTAGTGATTTTTTAGGAGCAGCATTTCCGTGGATTTTAATTGGTTTATTTATAGCTATCAGTTCTTCTCTTATGAGTAAAAAAGAGAAATAAATTCCCATTTGCTATAAAGGGAAGAACAAATACATCATCAAAGAGCCAGACGCACAGACGCAGAGCCGACAGACTTGTGAGAAATCACAGTTTGTTGGCTCTATTTTATTTCATAAGGTTTTAAGGCAGACGCTCACCAAATAAAAAAAACGAGGTTCGGTGGGCGGTATTGCTATGCCCGAAAAGACTTAACAGACACTCTCCAGACCAGTTTTAAGTTTGGAGGGATTTTTTATGTCCTTTTTTCGGGCAGTAATCTATCTGCTCATGCAACGCAGATTTGACTTATACATAGCATATCGGGGAATGGCAGGAAGCCAGTTAAAAAAATCTCTGCTTATGCAACGCTACTTCTCACCATGAAATCAGAAGTAGAATCTCCACTTAACAGAACATATATCTCCTATAACCGTAGAGGTCACAGAGCCTTTGCGGTTTTTCTTTTGTCGTTTTTTATCGGAATATGCCATAGGGCTATTTCTGATATGCGATGTCGCTCCCCACCTTCTCTATCTGGATTTTTAGCATTTCAAAAATTCAGATGGGAGGTAATTACGGTGAAGTATGCACCAAGAAAAGTATATATCAAAGAAAACAATGTTTATGTGGAGTTATCCTATACGGACTTCTGCTACCGAAGGCAATCCGACCAGAGTTACATGGACAAGTTGTTTATCCCCGTGCAGGGCTGTCTGCTTGAAGTCGTTCGGGAACAGTACACGGATTTTTATCAAGATAAAGAACGGTGGCGTTATCTGCAAAAGCTGGACACGAACCACAAGCTACTGTCATTGGAGGGATTTACGGACAGTGAGGGAAATGTGATTGACTTCGTTATTGATGAAGCAGAGGATGTTGCAGAAACCGTTGTTCATGCGGTGATGGTGGACAGGCTGAAAGTCGCCTTGCCTTTGTTATCGGACAGTGAACAGACATTAATACAAGCCATTTTCTTTGAGGGACTTTCCGAGCGGGAAGTCGGATTGCGGTTAGGCATAACGCAGAGCGTTGTCAATAAGCGCAAAGCCAAAATTCTTGCGAAGCTGAAAAAGATAATGGAAAGCAAAATTTAAGGCGTTCAGCCCCCTTGTTTTTTCCTTTGGGAAAATGAGGGGGCTTTTGTCTGCCCTCTCAATCAATTCTGATTGGAGGAAATAAGGATGGCATACAACCACGGACGGGAGGACAGGAAATGGCGCATCTGGAAAGAAGCCGAGAAAAAGATTCTGCGTGAGTGCGGCGTTGATGAAGCGGTCATTGAGCAAATCCGCACAGACGACAGGGCAGATTTTAATTCCAACAGGCGGTTTTACCGATGGGCGAGCGACTTCGGCGAATACCTTGAGGGCATGGCGGACAGGGAGAAGCAGGCGGAGGTAAGGTCTGTTTCTGATTTACTGGACGAGATTGAGAGCGAAAATCTGTACATTGCCTTAATCACGGTGGACAGACGCACATTACAAATCGTCCTGCTGAAAATGCAGGGCTATTCCACAAAGGAGATTGCCCCGCTTGTGCATTTAACGGCAGGGGCTATTTATGCGAGGTTAAACCATCTGCGGAAGAAGCTGCGGAAAATTTTATAAGCGTCTCATATATCCTGCTTTCCTATGGGCTATCGGGTGAGGGGCAATCCCCTCATTCAATTCTTTTCGGGAGGAAAGCAGGATGGTAAGGGATAAGACATACACGCTTCGGGAGGAATCCACGGAAAGCGGCAAAAGGTATTTTATCAGCTTTAAGGACGGGCAGGGGGAACACCACGAACTGGAAGTGTCTGAACAATTATTCATTGAATTTCGGCAGATGGAAAGGAAAAACAGAAACCTTGAGCAATGGAATCAGCGGCACAGGGAGTTTAACGAGGTATGGGATGAAACGCTTTACAGACGGGCGTTGCGTGTTCCTAAGACGCTTGATGAACGAATGATTGATAAAGAACGGAATGAACTGTTTTACAAAGCGGTTGCCCGACTGCCAGAGATACAAAGGCGGCGTTTCCTGCTCTATTACGAGTATGATTTTAACTTTTATCAAATCGGGGAAATGGAGCATTGCACCGCTTCCGCTGTCCAGAAGTCCGTTTCGGTTGCAAGGGAGAAAATCAAGGCAGAAATGGGGAAGTATCTCAAAGTATGAAAGCATTGTAGAACCTGCAGGGTGCAAAAGGGCATAGAATCCCCCTCCCCACGAAAAGGGGCTTTTA
>VSNY01000171.1 GCA_009774535.1 Lachnospiraceae bacterium | reverse complement strand
AATCTGTCCCTATTTCTATATCTATTAAAAATCCGGTAATCTTTACTCTTTTTCACATCTAAAAGCGAAATCTCTGACGATGCCATGGAAGCTGTTTAGATTAAATTTTGGAAATGATGGAGGCATGGATATGGAATTTGTAACTTTGAACAATGGGGTTAAAATGCCGATGGAAGGGTTCGGGGTATTTCAAGTGCCGGAGGCAGCAGTCTGTGAGGAGGCAGTCTGTGATGCGCTTGCCGCAGGATACCGCCTGATTGATACGGCGGCTGCATATTTCAACGAAGAAGCTGTCGGGGCTGCCGTCAGGAAATGTGGTATTTCCCGTGAAGAAATTTTTGTCACAACCAAACTGTGGATTCAGGATGCCAGCTATGAAGGAGCAAAGAAAGCGTTCCAGACTTCGCTTCATAAGCTCGGCCTTGACTATATTGACCTCTATCTGATTCATCAGCCCATGAGCGACTATTACGGGGCCTGGCGCGCAATGGAGGAGCTGTATGCGGAAAGAAAAATCCGTGCCATTGGCGTATGCAATTTTTCCGCAGAGAGGCTTGCCGATCTGTGCGTGAATGTGAAAGTGATCCCCGCTGTGAATCAGGTGGAACTGCACCCATTTTCAGCGAAGACAGAGGCTCTCGGTGTAATGAGGGAATACAATATACAGCCGGAAGCATGGGGGCCGCTGGCGGAAGGGAAGCATGGGATCTTTACACATCCGGTTTTGGAAAAGATCGGTGCAAAATACGGAAAGACCGCCGCACAGGCTGCTTTGCGCTGGAACATCCAGAGAGGCGTTGTAGTCATCCCGAAATCTGTCCACAAGGAGCGCATCGAAGAAAATCTGAATATCTGGGACTTCAAACTGGATGAAACAGATATGGAGGCAATCCGTAAGCTGGACTTGGGGAATGGGGAAAAGGATGACCATGCCGCTGCTGAAACTGCCAAATGGCTGAACAACTGGAAAATCCACGACTGAGAGAAGTGATGGTTTTATGAGAAGATGGAATGCGTACATTTGTATGCTGGCGTTTTTATTCCTGGCTGTGGGGTGCGGGGCTGGCGGTCATGGGAATCCGTCTGTCTCAACGGCAGAGCCGGATGCAGGGGACGGATATTCAGGAACCACGCACGAAGAAACAGAAGCCGGCCTGACGGGAGGCATGGAGGAGAACATGGAACAATTCACAATGGAAAGCGGCAAAGCTGTATATCTGTATGTCCCGCAGGCAGTAAAAGAGCAGGCGAAAGTGAGGGTTCCTATGGTGCTTTTTCTCTGCGGGACAAACTGCGACCCGGTGGATAATGCCGTGCAGAGCGGATGGTTAGAAAAAGCGGAAGAAAAAAGCTTTATTGTCATCAGCCCGGATTATAACAATTATGCCACATACGGTGAAACGGAGTTTCTGTCATCCGTGGTTGAATATATGATACAGGATTATCCTGTTGATCCGGAACGTATCTATTCCACAGGGTTTTCCAATGGCGGAGCGGCTTCGGTTGCCCTTACGAGGGATTATCCGGAATATTTTGCCGCCATTTCCGCTATGGGATGGATGGTGGATATGGATAACAAAAATGGTATTTATGAAGCATACGATATGCCGTTCCAGGTAGTCCAGGGAGATGGTGAATTTACAGAAGAAACACTATCGGGAGGAATGGCGGTTATGGACGATGAGAAAAAAGGAGTGCGGGCGCTTTTTCTCTATAATGAGATGATTGATACGTCCGTGGAACCGGATTATGATAAAGCGCCATATTGGGGTTATGTACCGGATGAAACGGAAACGGCCGTTTTGAACGGCAGAGAGTGGAGGTTTGATAATTTCTATAAAGACGGTTATCCTGTCCCCTTTGCGCAGCTTGTAATTGCAGAGGACAGGGAACACAGGCCAAGAAAAGAGGAAGCCGGTATAGCGTGGGATTTTTTCAGGCATTTCAGACGGGATCAGGATGGTAAGATTGTTGTCAGCGAAAATGAATGATCTTGATGCGTATTTGATGAAAGGAGAAAATGATAATGGAATATGTAAAATTGAACAATGGCGTAGAAATGCCAATGCTCGGATTCGGGGTATATCAGATCCCGGCGGAGGATACGAAGCGCTGTGTACTGGATGCGGTTTCTGTCGGCTACCGAAGCATTGATACGGCACAGGGATATGCCAATGAGGCTGAGGTGGGGGAAGCGGTTAAAACCTGTGGCATTCCCCGTGAGGAACTGTTCCTGACCACTAAAATCTGGATCAGCAATGGCGGATATGAAAAGGCCCGTGTATCTATTGACGAGTCTTTGAGGAGGCTCAAAACGGATTATATTGATCTTATGCTGATTCACCAGCCGTTCAATGATTATTACGGCACATACCGTGCAATGGAAGAAGCCTGCCGGTCAGGAAAAATCCGTGCGATTGGCGTCAGTAATTTTATGCCCGACCGCTTTATCGACATTGCAGGCTTTGTGGAAACCGTGCCGGCAGTCAATCAGTTGGAAGTCCATGTATTCCAGCAGCAAAAGAAGGCCAGGGAGATTCTGGGAAAGTACGGAACGCAGATTATGGCATGGTCGCCGCTGGCGCAGGGGAAGAACAATCTGTTTACGAACGAAGACCTGACAGCAGTTGGAGAAAAGTACGGCAAGACAGCGGCGCAGGTAAACCTGCGGTTCCTGATCCAGTCAGGTGTGGCCGTGATACCAAAATCTACGCATATAGAGCGGATGGAAGAAAATTTTAATCTGTTTGATTTTACATTGACAGATGATGAAATGAAAAAGATGGAAGCGCTTGATCTGGGACACAGCCAGTTTATTGACCATTACGCGCCGGAGGTGGCGGAAATGTTTGTGAATGCGGGAAAAGCACATGTGGTGTAAGGGTAAGGAGGAGTTGCTTATGAAAAGAATAGGTTCTGTTTTAATAGCCTTGCTTCTTGTATTTAGCTGTACTGCTTGTGGCAATGGGCAGCAGACAGGAGAAAATGCCACGGAACCTTCATCGAAACAAACAGAGGGAAGTGTGTCAGGATCTGATGAAACAGCTTCTTCCGGTCAAACGGAAAACCATGATAATACGGCTGCCGATACAGAAAATACAACAGGAAAGACACTGGTTGCCTATTATTCAGCAACCGGAACTACAAAAAAAGTTGCCGGTTATATTTCGGCTGCTGCAGATGGGGATTTGTTTGAGATTGTACCGGCCAAAATCTATACAGACGAAGATCTTGACTGGACGGATCAGGACAGCCGGGTATGCAGGGAACATGATAATGAGAGCGAAAGAAATGTTGAACTTGCTGCTGTTGCAGTTGATAACTGGAACGAGTACGATACCGTTTTCATTGGATTCCCCATTTGGTGGGGGATTGCGGCGTGGCCGGTGAATGGGTTTGTGGAGGGAAATGACTTTACAGGAAAAAGAGTGATTCCGTTTTGCACCTCCGGTGGATCAGGGCTGGGTGAGAATGGAGAGCTGCTGGAAAATCTTGCCGGAACCGGGACGTGGCTGGAAGGCGGGGAATTTCGTTCAAGTACTGCGGAAGAGGATATTCAGATATGGATAGAAAGTTTAGGGCTATGATCACAAATAACTTTGCTCCCGGTATTGCTGTTATTTTTCTGTTGCTAATAAGTGTGTGTTCATTGACAGCCTGTTCAGAGTCTGATCCTGCGGAAATTTCCGAAGTGGATGAGATTACGGATAGGACACAGTTAAGGGCTGTTACACAGGGGAAAACAGGCGGAAATGAAGAAAGCAGCACAAGGGGAGTGAGGAGAATATGGAATTTTTTAATACTGCTACAGAGTATAAAGATTTGGCTTATGATACGCTTTCTGAATCTCAAAAGCTGGACTTATACCTTCCTGAAACAGGGGAAGGGCCATTCCCGTTAATTGTATTCATTCACGGCGGTGGCTGGTACAGCTGCGATAAAGCTGACGGTCAAGAGGCCGCATGGGTGGAGCTGCGTAAACAGGGGTATGCGGTTGCGAGCATTAACTATCGTTTGAGTGGGGAAGCAGCCCATCCGGCAGGATTGATTGACTGCAAAACAGCAATTCGTTTTTTAAGGGCTAATGCAGAGCAGTATCAGCTTGATCCAGAACGGGTTGCTGTCAGCGGTGGCTCATCCGGCGGACATTATGCGCTGATGGTCGCACTGACTCCCGGCAATCCGGAATTTGAAGATCTATCGAGGGGATATCCGGAGGAAAACACAGATGTCTGCTGTGCAGTAGGCTGGTATCCTGCTACGGATCTGTCTGCGATAATGCGTGCAGTGCAGACAGGAGAATATACTGGTTTTGGGGCAGAGTATGCGTGGGCGAATATCGAACGTTATATCGGAAAAACGATTGAGGATGTGAATGATGAATCCTTGAGTCTGGCAAGCCCTGTCCATTATATTTCCGAGGATATGCCGCCGATCCTGCTCCAGCATGGTGATGTTGATAAACTTTGTCCGGTTAGCCAGTCATGGGAATTTTATCACGAAACTGTTTCTGCCGTTGATGAAGACAGGGTAACGATTGAAATTCTAAATGATGCTGATCATGCCGATCATGCGTTTGAAACGGCAGAAAATATGAAAACCGTCAGCGCATTTTTAGACCAATATTTGAAATAGACAAAATTGACTTGTATCAACGTAATACAATATGCAGAAAGTCAAAAAGAAAGAGAGGAATAAATAAAATGGAAAATACTGTAAAATTAGAATTAACAAAGGAATGGGATAAGACTTTCCCGAAAAGCGAAAAAGTAAATCACAGCAAGATTACTTTCCACAATCGTTACGGAATTACTTTAGTGGCAGATATGTATATGCCAAAAAACGCAGAGGGCAAATTGCCCGCTATCGCCGTATGCGGCCCCTTTGGCGCAGTCAAGGAGCAGGCGGCGGGCTTGTATGCACAGACAATGGCAGAAAGAGGGTTTTTGGCGATTGCATTTGATCCCTCTTTCACAGGCGAAAGCGGCGGCGAGCCTCGTTATATGGCTTCCCCCGACATCAACACAGAGGATTTCCAGGCAGCAGTCGATTTCCTCTCTGTACAGAAAAGTGTTGACCCTGAACGCATTGGTATTATTGGTATCTGTGGCTGGGGCGGTCTGGCAGTCAATGCTGCAGCGCTTGACACGAGGATCAAAGCGACCGTTGCTTCCACAATGTATGATATGGCGAGAGTCGCTGCTAACGGATACTTTGATACAGAGGATAGTGAAGAACAGCGTTATCAGAAAAAGGCGGCAATGAACGCACAGCGTATTAAGGATTATCAGGCGGGCGAATATACTCTGGGCGGAGGCGTTGTCGATCCAGTGCCGGAGGATGCCCCGTTTTTCATTAAGGACTATAATTCCTATTATAAGACCGCAAGAGGCTACCATCCACGCTCGCTGAATTCAAACGGCGGCTGGAATATCATTGGGGCGATGTCTTTCATAAACCAGCCTATCAATCAGTATAGCAATGAGATTCGCAGCGCAGTCCTTATCATGCACGGGGAAAAGGCACATTCCTGCTATTTCAGCCGCGATGCCTATGCCGCAATGGTGAAGGATAACCCTTATACAGATAACAAGGAACTACTGATTATCCCGGATGCAGTCCACACAGATCTGTATGACGGCGGCGGGAAGGGCGCCATCCCGTTCGATAAGCTGGAGGAATTTTTCAACAACAATTTGAGATAAGGAAACAGTATATGACGGATGTCCGGATAAACAAGGGTATCCGCTGTATATGCCGGAGGAAAAAGCAATGATTCATAAAAGGATTAAGCTGTTTGAGGATAAAGAGGTATTTTTGTCAACTTACATTCATGATGATATTGGGACATACGGCACGGAAAACGGGCGGGGAGCAATCATCGTACTGCCGGGTGGAGCGTTCGCTTTCCTGTCTCCCTTTGAGGCGGAACCGGTGGCATTGACCTTTATGCAGAAAGGATTCCATGCCTTTGTGCTGGAATATACGGTTGGAGACAACTGCAAATACCCGGATGTGCTGGTTGAGTGTTCACGGGCAATCCAGATTGTAAGGGATAACGCGGAACAATGGAATGTCGATCCAAACAAAGTGACTCTGATGGGCTTTTCTGCCGGAGCCTGCCTGGCAGGGATGTCCGCCACACAATGGAATGCCCCTGAGATTTCCGCCGCATTAGGTGTGGAGCCGGAATACATCCGGCCAGACTCGGCAGTGATCGCCTATGGCTGCTGGGATAATTCCGGCACCATTTGGAATGATCCGGAGTTCGCCAATCCCGGAGCATCTGACTTCCCCAAAAACTGCCCGCCGCAGCTGGATCTCATCAACTATGTGGGAAAGCATGTCTGCCCTCTGTTTATATGGCACAACCAGCAGGATCGCTATGTTCCGGTCCGCAACTGCCTGATGATCGCAGAGGAAATGTGCAAACTAAAAATTCCCGTGGAACTGCATCTGTATGCCGGAGGGGAGCATGGGCTGAGCGTCGCGAATCCGCTGAGTGTCCAAGACCAGCGGCAGCAGGCTGTTGTTGAGGCGAATCCCAACGTGTCGATGTGGGTAGAAATGGCAGTTAACTGGATAACGAGATTATAAGAGGAGGAGAACGAAATGGAAAAGATTACTCAGACCGCAGGCAGAGATCAGCTAGGCGGCTTCGCCCCGGATTTCGCTCACTATAACGATGATATTCTGTTTGGAGAGAACTGGAACAATCAGGATATTGATCTGAAGACACGGTGCATGATTACGGTTGTGGCTTTGATGGCCTCCGGGATTACCGATTCTTCGCTTAAATATCACTTGGAAAATGCCAAAGCGCATGGTGTAACACGCCCGGAAATGGCCGCTATTGTCACACATGTCGGTTTTTATGTGGGCTGGGCGAAAGCGTGGGCGGTATTCCGTATGGCAAAGGAGGTTTATCTGGACGATGGGGAACAGGAACAGCATGGCGGGTTCTTTGGGCAGGGTGAACCGAACACGGCCTATCGCCAGTATTTTGTTGGAAACAGCTATCTGAAACCATTGACGGATGCGAAGGATACGTCTGTATTTATTGCAAATGTGACTTTTGAGCCGGGCTGCAGGAATAACTGGCATATCCACCACGCCAGGTCAGGCGGCGGGCAGATCCTTATCTGCGTAGACGGTGAAGGGTGGTATCAGGAGGAAGGGACACCGGCACGGAGCCTGAAACCGGGGGATGTAGTGACCATTCCTGCCGGAGTGAAACACTGGCATGGGGCAAAGGCCGACTGCTGGTTCAGCCATCTGGCGGTGGAATGTCCGGGAGAGGACACTTCCAATGAGTGGATGGAACCCGTCACGGATGAAATATATAAGGATTTAAGTACAATGCCATAAAACAGAGGCAGGAGGTATCTATTGTGAAAATAGCCATCTTAAGGGGAAGCCCATGCAGGAACGGATCATCCAGCCTTCTTGCAGACAATTTTATAAGGGGAGCCGTGGAGAGCGGACATGAAATAATGGATATTGATGTGGCACACGCGGAGATTCGTCCATGTATCGGATGTAAGGCTTGTGGTTTCAATGGGACCCCCTGCGCCCTGAATGATGGAATGGCAGAGATCAAGGCGCAGATATTGATGGCGGATATGCTGGTATTTGTTACGCCGTTGTACTATTTTGGTATGTCTGCACAGCTTAAAATGTGTCTGGACAGATGCTGCTCTATTAACCGGCAGATTACAGAAAAACGAATGAAATCAGCTTTGCTGGCATCGGCGTGGAACGAGGATGACTGGACAATGACCGCGTTGGAAATCCATTATGAAACATTATGCAAGTATTTGAATTTTGAAAATAAAGGCGTGGTTCTTGGAATTGGCTGCGGTACGATAGAAAAAACAAGGGAATCCCCTTTCCCCAAAATGGCGTATCAGCTTGCCAGAGTGTTATAACGCGGCAACGGGATGCCGTGTGCCAGATGATATGCGGCATCCCGTTTTTCACATAAGTATTGTAATGTCGGATATGAGAAAAACGAAAGTCTGGAAGTAACGGTTATGCGTATTTTAGTATTGAACGGAAGCCCCCGTCCAAAGGGCAATACGAAACAGATGGTGGATGCGTTTCGGGAAGGTGCGGAATCTGCAGGACATAAGGTGGATGTGGTTGATGTATGCAGGAAAAGATTGCGGGTTGTCTGGCCTGCGAATAC
>VSNY01000170.1 GCA_009774535.1 Lachnospiraceae bacterium | reverse complement strand
TCAGCCGGACAGGGAACGGCAAAATTTTTTACACTTCTTTTACTTCTTTATCTCACATGAGCAAAATCACAGGGCATTAAACAGTTGATGGCAGGCGGAGGCATTGTAATCGTGGCGCAGACGGTGATTCCACAGCTTACAACACTGTTCTCATAATTCATGGGCGCAATCATTGACAAGATCACTGAATTTATAAAGGAGATGCTTCAGGGGTGGGTGCTTGACAACCTCGGCACGATGTTCACGGACGTAAATACGAAAGTGGGCGAGATTGCCGGGGAAGTCGGGCAGACGCCCAGCGCATGGAACGCAGGCATATTTTCCATGATAAAAAACCTTTCAGAGAATGTCATGATTCCCATAGCGGGGCTTATCATCAGCGCAATTTTATGTTATGAGCTGATAACAATGGTAATGGACAAAAACAACATGCACGAGGTAGGGAGTGAATTTTTCTTCCGCTACCTCGTAAAAGCATGTATCGCTGTGATGATGCTTTCCAAGACCTTTGACATCACAATGGCGATCTTCGATGTGGGAAACCACATCGTTACAAATGCGGCGGGCGCTATATCAGGCTCTACGAGCCTTGACGTGACGACTACGCTGACAAACATGTTCAATAACCAGCTTTCCACTATGGGCATTGGCGAACTGATCGGGCTTGGGATAGAAACCATGATTGTCAGCCTGTGTATGAAAATCATGTCCGTCCTCATCACCGTCGTTTTATATGGGCGCATGATAGAAATATACCTTTATATATCAGTGGCACCCGTTCCCTTTGCGACATTAAGCAACCGGGAATGGGGCAGCATCGGGAACAATTACATCAAGGGGCTTTGCGCTCTGGCGTTTCAGGGGTTCTTCATCATGGTATGTGTCGGCATTTATTCCGTACTCGTTGCCAGTGTTGCGGTTGCCAGCAACCTGCACACAGCCTTGTGGTCGGTGGCGGCATACACCGTTATCCTCTGCTTCAGCCTTTTCAAGACAGGCTCACTTGCGAAATCGGTGCTGAACGCACATTAAAAAATATCAGGAAAGGGAAATGCTTATGGCAATATCAGTAGCAGTGCCGAAAGATTTGAGCGGCATCAAGACAAAGGTGGCGATGAACCTTACGAAACGCCAGCTTATCTGCTTTGGCAGCGCCGCAGCGGTGGGCATACCGTTTTACCTTGTGACAAAAGGGGTATTGGGTACGCAGGCGTCGGCGCTTGTCATGGTAGCCCTCATGCTGCCATTCTTCTTTCTGGCAATGTATGAAAAAGACGGTTTCCCGGCGGAGAAGATACTGTACTTCATGGTGCGGCAGAAGATACTCACGCCGGGAATCCGTCCTTATAAATCGGAAAACCTCTACAAGCAGTTGGAGGAAAGGGAAAAAATAAAGAAGGAGGTGCATTATCTTGAAGAAAAAGCCGCAGGCAAGAGAAAACAAGCCGAAAGCGGGGCTTAATTTTTCAGAAAAGAAACGGTTGAGGGAGCTAAAGAGTACCCTTGCCGGGAATGACAAAAAACAGGAAAAGCCGGACACAGCGCAGAAAACAATCACGTTCAAAAAGATGTACCGGGACGGCATCTGTCAGGTGGATTCCGATTATTATACAAAGATGGTGGAGTTTTATGACATCAACTATGACCTTCTGGAGATTGAGGATCAGGGGGAGATTTTAGAGCAGTACAGCAGGCTCATCAATTACTTTGACCCGTCCATACGGTTTGAATTGTTTTTATTCAACAGGCAGGTCAACGAGCAGACCTTGACAGACCAGTTTGACATACCCTTGCAGGGCGATGATTTTGACGATATTCGTGAGGAATATAGGTTGATGTTACAGAAACAGTCGGCAAAGGGAAACAACGGTATCATCAAGTCAAAATATCTTATCTTCGGTATCCAGTGCAAAGGATACCGGGAAGCAAAGGCGAAGCTGTCCAGCATTGAAGCCGATGTCATCAAGAATTTCTTAAACCTCGGCACCCATGCGAAAAGCCTTGACGGAAAGGAACGCCTGCGTATCCTGCATGAGTATTTCAATCAGGACACAATGGAGGCGTTTCGTTTTTCTTTTAAGGAACTGTCAGAGTCAGGAAAGAGCGTCAAGGACTACATCGCCCCGCCGGGGTTTGACTTCCGCTATCCGAGCCGCTTCAAGTCGGGGAAAATGTACGGGAGCGTCCATTTCCTTGACATTATTGCGCCGAGGTTCAATGACGAGCTGTTAAAAAAGCTGCTGGACATTGATGATAACCTTACAATCACAATGCACATGCAGACGATGGACCCGGTAAAGGCAATCAAGATGTTAAAGGGCGCATTAACGAACATTCAGAAAATGAAAATCGAGGAACAGGTGCGCCCAGCAAGGGCGTGAATAGAAGTAGATTTGGTACTACCCTGTAGGATAACACAGGAAACAACCTGTCTAACCGAAAGGCGAAAGCTGAACGGAACAATAGCATGGCAGGAAAGCGGCAAGTCACCTAAAGACACTTTGGTGCGACTGAACCGCAATGTTAAGCAGATATGAGGCTGAAAATGTATTTTTTAAATGTGAGTTTCGAGTTCCCTTTTCGATAGGGCGGAGGTAATGTGTCTGTAACCTCTGGCATAGCGCAGTTATATATTTTGTTCGTATAACTGGTTATCCCAAATGCTATGAAACATGCTGGAGAACCAGTGGTAAAGAAACGAAAGCACACGTCCGACAATCTGCAACCAACTATTCACGCAAACTGGGGATTGCCTAAACAGGAATGTCCGAAAGGGCTATGTGTAATGCCGCAAGGTGAGAAATTTCAAGTCTTTGACAAGAAAGATGACACTGAATATCCTGCAAGGCAACGGAGCTTCCATAGTAGTCCGGGAACCCTGAACTGACAGGGAAGGCTGTAAAAACAGATGCGGGAAACCCGCTCACATGGCGAAGGGAAGCAGTTATTGTGTGCCAAAATGTAAAATTGATTAGGGAGGAAAACCTCAAATGAAACCAACGATTGAAATTTTGGAGAGAATGAAGGAAAACTCTGAAAAGAACAAAGAAGAAGTGTTTACAAGGCTCTACCGGTATTTACTCCGACCGGACTTATATTTTATCGCTTACCAGAAATTGTATTCCAATAATGGTGCGGCAACCGAAGGGGCTGACAGGGACACGGCAGACGGTTTCAGTGAAGCGAAAGTTGAAAAACTGATTGCTTCTCTGGCAGATGAAAGCTACTGCCCAAAGCCGTCACGCAGAATCTACCTGAAAAAACCGAATGGCAAACACCGCCCATTGGGAATCCCTTCTTTTAGTGACAAGCTGGTACAGGAAGTATTGCGCATGGTACTGGAAGCTGTTTATGAACCGATATTTTTGGAAACCTCACATGGATTTCGACCGGGAAAAAGTTGCCATACCGCACTCTGTTACGCGCGGTATAACCTGAATGGCACAAGATGGTTTATTGAAGGGGACATAAAAGGCTGTTTTGACAACATCAACCATGAAGTCCTGATACGGTGCATCCAGAAGAAAATCAAAGATGCAAGGCTGATGAAACTGATACACAAGTTCCTGAAAGCAGGCTATTTGGAAGATTTTGTTTACCACAACACATACAGCGGCTGTCCGCAGGGCGGCATTATTTCGCCAATCCTTGCAAATATCTACCTGCATGAGTTGGATTTGTATGTGGCAGAATTAAGCAAAGACTTCCAAAAACCGTACAAAAGCCGTATCACAGCGGAATATTCCAGACTGTCGGGCAGAATGACGAGAGTAAAGCAGAATATCAAAAAGGCAGAGGAAGCTGGCAACATGACGGAAAAAGAAAGACTGTTGAAAGAATTAAAGGAACTCCGTTCCCAGCTTTTGAAAACCCCCTGTAAATCACAGACGGACAAAGAAATCAAATACGTTCGGTATGCAGATGATTTTATCATAGGCGTCAGGGGAAGCCGGGAGGACTGCGAAGAAATCAAACGGAAACTGTCCTGTTTTATCCGGGACAGCCTGAAAATGGAGCTAAGCGAAGAAAAGACGCTGATTACGCACAGCAATACTTATGCAAGGTTTTTAGGCTATGATATGCGCATAAGGCGTTCCAATATCGTAAAGCCAAACGGCAGGGGAACGACACAGAGAACCATGTCAAACCACATGGAGTTAGCTGTCCCGCTGGGAGATAAAATACAGCCGTTCTTATTTAAGCATGGAGTGGTAAAGCAGAAAGAAAATGGAGAATTAGAGCCGGTACACAGAAATGATTTATTGCGCCTCACAGACCTTGAAATCGTATCTGCTTATGATGCGGAACTCAGGGGCATCTGTAACTTTTATTATCTGGCAGGGAATTTCTATAAACTGCATTACATGAGCTACCTTATGGAATACAGCTGCCTGAAAACGCTTGCGTTTAAGCACAGATGCACGATTGGGAAAATCAAGGAGAAATTCAGTGACAAAAAAGGCGGCTGGTGTATTCCGTATGAAACCAAAAAAGGAATGAAATACCTGTATCTGTCAAAACATTCGGATTGTGCAAAAGGCAAAGAAGCAAGCGACACGATTCCCGGAATGACAATGATACATAAACACACCAGAAGTACATTTGAAAGCAGGTTGAAAGCAAAGACCTGTGAGCTATGTGGCTGTACGGAAAGCAGGCAGTTTGAGATTCATCATGTAAACAAGCTCAAAAACCTGAAAGGGAAAGAGCCGTGGGAAGTGATGATGATTGCAAAACGCAGGAAAACAATGGTTGTTTGCTATGAGTGCCACAAGAAAATCCACAATCAGAGTTTTGAAATTGAACAATAATGGAGAGCCGTGTGCATCGAGAGGTGCAAGCACGGTTCGAGAGAGGGGGCTGTGCAGACCTGCATTAGCAATAATGTAAGGCGGCACTTCACCTACTCTACAAGAAGGCAGTCAGGTCAGGTTATGATATGGACATTCTGCCGACAGACATCATCACTTACGAAAAAGACACGCTGGAACTGCTTGACGATCTGAACACAAGCAACCAGAAAATCATCAAAATGACGTTCCTCATTACCTGCTATGGCAGGAGCAAAAGGGCATTGGAGAATATCACGCAGAGGGTGTCCGGCATTATCCAGCAGGCGAACTGCAACCTGCGGTGCTTACAGTACCTTCAGGAGCAGGGGCTTATGGCGTCTGCGCCGATTGGGTGCAACGATACGGGCATTGAAAGGGTGCTTACCACAAAAAGCACAGCTATCTTAGTGCCTTTCTGTACGCAGGAATTATTCATGCCTGCCCCGGCAATCTATTATGGTCTGAACGCACTTTCCAACAACATGATTATGGCAGACAGAAAGCGGCTTCGGACACCAAACGGGGTAATTCTTGGCACACCCGGCTCCGGGAAATCATTCAGCGCAAAGCGGGAGATTTTATCCTGTTTCCTTATGACAAAAGATGATGTGATTGTCTGTGATCCGGAGGGAGAGTATTTTGCCCTTGTGGATGCGCTGCATGGGCAGGTGGTGAGGCTTGCGACAAACTCAAAGGACTACTTAAACCCGATGGACATTCAGCTCTCCCATAAGAATGACAAGGAGGCGTTAAAGCTGAAATCAGACTTTATCATAACGCTGTGTGACCTGATAGCCGGAGGGAAGAACGGTCTTGAGAATGACGAGAAAGGCATTATCGACACCTGCATCAAGCATATCTATGACGGGTATTTCAAAGAGCCAAAGCCGGAGAATATGCCGCTTTTGGAGGATTTATATAATGCGCTGTTAAAGTATGAGCCGAGGGATGTAGCCCCGGAGATGCAGAAAGAAGCGAAGCAGAAGGCGGTGCGGATCGCCAACAGCCTTGTCTTATATGTGCATGGCTCGCAGAATTATTTCAACCACCATACAAACGTGGATTCGCAGAACCGTATCATGTGCTTTGACATCAGGGATTTGGGAAACCAGCTAAAAGAGCTTGGCATGTTGATTGTGCAGGATGCGGTCTGGAACCGGGTTTCACAGAACCGGGAGAGGAAAGTTGCCACAAGGTACTACTGTGATGAGTTCCATTTGCTTTTAAAAGAAAAACAGACAGCCATTTACAGCGTGGAGATTTGGAAAAGGTTCCGTAAATGGGGCGGCATACCCACAGGCTTAACGCAGAATGTGGGCGATTTTTTGAAATCAGAGGAAATCGAGGGCATACTCGGCAACTCTGATTTTGTTTATCTGCTGAACCAGAACGCAAAAGACCAGACAATCCTTGCCGACAAGTTAGGGCTGTCAGAAAAGCAGCTTGCCCATGTGACCAATTCCGAACCGGGAAGCGGTCTTATCCTTTTTGACAACGTGGTAATCCCATTCGTGGATAAGTACCCGTCTGACACGAAAACTTTTGCAATTATGAACACAAGACCGGAGGAATCTGTTCAGAAAGGGGAGGAAAGTGACTTATGACATGAAAAATGTGCTTCATGGGCAGTTTGGCGGAAGTTCCCTCTATATAAGTGATTGTATCCCTGTTTTGCGGAGTTTGCCCGCCGGAAGCGTTGATTTGGTAATAGCAGACCCGCCATATTACCGGATGAGGGGAGAATTTGATTTTATTTTCCGTTCAGAGAGAGAATATCTGGAATGGTGCATGGAGTGGGTAAGAGAATGTTACCGGATATTAAAACCAACAGGAGCTTTTTATTGTTGGGGGAGCAGCCGGATGATAGACCGGGTATCTGTTGAAGTTTTAAACAGATTCGGGTGGATTAAGAGAAACCTGATTGTATGGAATTATAAAACGGGCAGACCGGGAAAAGGAGCTTACCGGGTGGAAACAGAGTTTTTGTGGTTTTACAGCAACCAATACCATGAAATCAATCAAGATGCGGTGAGAATCCCGTACCTTCCGGGCGGTGAAAAAGACAAAAGAAAAAATCCAAAAGGGAAAAGCTGCGGAAACGTATGGGAATTTTCGAGGATTATGCCCAATTATAAGGAAGCAACGGCACACCCTACGCAGAAGCCGGAAAAGCTGGTGGAAAGGATAGTGCTGGCGAGCAGCAATACCGGGGATATGGTGGTGATACCGTTTGCGGGTTCTGGGAGTGAAATTGCGGTGTGTATCAAAAATGGGAGAAATTTTACTGCTTCAGAAATAAATGATACATACGTCAAGGATATTATACTGCCAAGAATAAAACCGCTTATAGATTCGGATTGTTTAAGGAGGCAGGAGTGAAGATTGGATTGATTGATGTAGACGGTCATAATTTCCCCAACCTCTGCCTGATGAAGCTGTCCGCCTACCATAAGGCAAGGGGCGATACGGTGGAATGGTACGACAAAAACAAGTGGTATGACCTTGTTTATATGAGCAGGGTATTCACTGACACTTATTCAAAAGATTATGAAGGCAGCGTAAAGGCTTACCACGTCATAAAAGGCGGCACAGGGTACGGTCTTGACAATAAGCTGCCTGACATCGTGGAGCATACGCACCCGGACTATGGGCTGTACCCGCAGTTTGCGGGAACTGCTTACGGTTTCCTTTCAAGGGGCTGTCCTCGTGGGTGTGGCTTCTGTATCGTTGGGGATAAAGAGGGAAGAAAAACGGAGGCGGTGGCTGACCTTTCCGAGTTTTGGGGCGGAGAAAAGGAGATCAAACTCTTAGACGCAAATATCTTAGCCTGCCCTGATTGGGAAAGGCTTTTAGGGCAGCTTGCGGATAGCGGGGCAACTGTTGATTTTACGCAGGGGCTTGATGTGCGGCTCATCACGCCGGAGAAAGTGGCGGCGCTCAACCAGATAAAAATAAAAACGCTGCATTTCGCATGGGATAATCCGGAAGATGATTTAATCCCCTATTTCCAAAAGTTTTTGGAACATACAACCGTAAAGGACAAGCGGAAAAGGCGTGTCTATGTGCTTACCAACTATGGAAGCACCCATGAGCAGGATTTGTACCGTATTTATACCCTGCGGGATATGGGGTATGACCCGTATGTGATGATATACGAAAAGCCCACAGCGCCGGAGGAAACAAGGAAGATGCAGAGGTGGGTAAACAACAAGTGGCTGTTTTACTCTGTAAAAGATTTTAAGGATTATGTGCCAAGCGGCTACAAGAAAAAAGGGCGGCAGGAATGACCGTCCAGAAAGCAATTTGGTGAAATGTCAAGAGGAAAATAAAAAAGATTTTCTTGAAGAAGGGTAACTTTAATAGACCTAC
>VSNY01000017.1 GCA_009774535.1 Lachnospiraceae bacterium | reverse complement strand
AGAAGTTACCCCAAAGCCCGGGTACTCCGGAGACAATGCGTGGGTATTTATGATTGATAAGGATTCCGGGGATATGTTTTGTGATGAAGTGCATGGCGGAAGCGGCTATGATTCTTTTAGTTTTATATTTTAAACCGGAAACGGCGATATTCTGCTTGGCGGCAACAGCGATTCCAACGACGGAGATCTCGCAGGCAAAAACAAAGGAGACAAGGATGCCTGGTTTTTGAAACTGGATGGGCAGACAGGCGAAAGCGCGCCGCCTTCAGGCGGCAGCCTGGGGGGTACTTCGTTCGTCAAAAACGATCCGATTCGTCTGCATGTCGGCCCATACAGCTGGAACTGCTTTCAACTGGATGATGCCGATATGCGCACCACAGCGGTTTTTGGCAAAGACGCGGTTTTAAGCGTAATGAGCCACAGCGCCGCGCAGGATGTCATCTCATTGTGCGATCAGGCGATCAGTTATGTCTCCGCGCAGAGAAGCCGCTACGGCAGCTATCAGAATGCACTCGAACATCTGTATGCAGCCAATGCCATTACAGAAGAAAATGTATCGGCGTCTGAAAGCCTGCTGGCGGACGCAGATTTGGCAGATGAAATGGTAGAATTTTCGCGCAGCAAGATTCTGGAACAGGCAAATTTATCTGTAATGGCACAGGCAAATATGACAAATCAGTCTGTGTTGAAGCTGTTATAAGGGAATGATTCGGAAATTGCGGATATGTAACAGTTTCATGGGTTATCTGAACTGTTGCGTGGATACAGAATTTTTCACAGAAATACAGGAATTTTCCTTGCAATTTTGGAAGATTGTGCTAAACTGTATCTATATAAGATCTATTCTAAATAAAGAAAGAGTATTTTTTAGATTGTTCTGTAGTATCACATATACTTTTTCGAGTTTAGTCATTTAATTACAGAATTTTCAGAAATATTCTGTAAATAAACCGCGGAGACAGATCATCCGGGAAACTGGAAGATTCTGTAATCTGCATCTGACCATGAGAAGGAATTGTTCCATAATCCTTTACAGGAATCATTTAGCAAGCAGGAAAGTCATATGCAGCAAACTTGTGATGTTCGCCTTTTGCCGCAAGCGCAGTGATCCGCCCGTTAGAAGTGCAGAAGCTTTGCGGGTTATGTCTGTTTTGTGTGAAAAAGCGGAAATAATGCATGGACCGGATGCCGGCAATGGAACAGATCAGCGGGGGAAATAAATTAAAGGAGGATTTTACAGTGGACGGACTGCACTGTAGCAAAGGAGGACATCATGGGAAATCAATTAGTATGGCAGGATCGGTTTAACATAGGGGTAGATGTGATCGACAGGGAACACAGGAAGCTTTTCAGCATTATGAATCGTCTGCTCGCGTTTAGTGAACAGGAGGATAAGATGCAGTGGGTATGTCAGGAAGGACTGAAATATTTTAAAGACCATGCAATGAAGCATTTTGCGGAAGAAGAAGTCTATATGGCATCCATTTCATATAAAGGATATGAATCACACAGGCGCATCCACGATAATTTTCGCCGGAATACGCTGCCGGCATTGGAGCGGGAACTGCAGCAGTCCAATTATTCCGGGGATGCGATCAGTCATTTCCTAAGCGTCTGCGCCGGATGGCTGATCGGCCATACGCTGACAGAAGACCGTGCCATTACAGGAGCCGTCATGAGCAAGTGGGAAAATCTGCTGCCGGAAGAAGAGGAGCTGGCTGTAAAGCAGCTGATTACCCATCTGGTCAAAGATATGTTCCAGCTGGACGCACGTCTGATCAGCGACCGCTATGGCGCGGAAAAGTTTGGAAAAGGCATTTACTATCGGATGATTTACAAGAACCAGAAGAATGAAAAGTGGGAAGTTTTTATGGTATTTGAAGAAAAACTCCTGCTGGAGACGGTAGGAAAGATGATGGGCGGCAAATCCGATAAAATGAGCGTGGTAATTATGAATGCGTCCAGATATGCGGTAAAACAGTTTGTAGAACGGATTTTGGAACATTTGCCGACGGCTGACGGGTATGAGCTGCAGGACGAAAATCTGTTATCATTTGAACAGTTTCAGAAGGTATTTACAAAACCGCAGTGCAGTCTGCTGTTCGATACGGGAGAGGGGTATTTCGCGTATTGTGCAATGCCGCCGCATGCATTGAAAAAAGCAGGAGCGTCCATCGTTACGGAGAACGCAGTGACAGAGGTACGCAATTATCTGAAACATAATGAAGAGCAGCGTGCCGAAGAGCATAAGAAAAAGCTGCTGATTATCGACGATTCGGATACAGTCTGTCTGGCAATGCAGGAACTGTTAGGGAAAGATTATGATGTGACAGCAGCAAAATCCGGAATGGCAGGAATCCGCTGTCTGACGCTGAACCGTCCGGATCTTGTGCTGCTGGATTATGAGATGCCGGTATGTGACGGCGTGCAGGCGCTGCAGATGATCCGTTCCGAGGAAGACTTTGCAAAGATCCCGGTATTTTTCCTGACAGGCAGGGTGGATAAGGAAAGTATTACAAGAGTAATGCCGCTGCGTCCGGAAGGTTATCTGCTAAAGAGCCAGCAGCCTGCGGATATTAAGAAAAATATTGATGGGTATTTTCGTAAGAAAACAGGATAAAGTACAGATCTTTATGGTCGTTGTAAAACAGCTGTGGATACTGCAGGTTAAGCATTATCCGCAGCTGTTTTTCTGTAAATCCGTATCCGGCATCCATCCTTTCAAACACTTGTTTTTTGCTGGATGCCGGAAATTTTGCTTGCAGCGCTTTTAATTTCGTCTTAACGTTTCATGCGTTTCATCATTTGGATCATGCCCTGTGCTTTTTTACTTTCTTCCGGCGATAAATTTTTCAGCAGGACATCGAGCATCAGATCCCGTTCGGCTTCATTAAATGCAATTCCCTGCTTTGCGGCGTTGCTGGAAGCGGCCATTAAGGCTGCCATCATATCTTTCGGGCTGCCTCCGGCCTGCCTGGCAGACATGGCTTTTAAAAAAGCCAGTTTTTCAGGTGAGATTCCAGTTGTATTCTGCGCATTAAATACATCGTCAAAATTCATAACATCCTCCATCCAGATTCGTTTGCATCTATCAACAGCATATGGCAGTATCAAAAAAATGTGCGGTATTTTCAGAAAAAGACCACAAAACCACCAAATGATCACGGATCAGGAAAACATGGTCTCATACGTAGAAAACATGGAAAAGATATTCAGGATCATATCAATATGCTCCTGTTCCTGTTCGGTGCAGAATTTGCGGATATCACTCAGCATGTGCAGTGTGTTTTCCATCGGATTTTCAGTCGAACAGATGGAAAGAGACGTGTCGTCGCTGTCGATCAGATCAATGGACTTTTTCAGTTCGATCGATTTGATCAGGGTCAGGATCTCTTTCTGCCTGGAACCGCGCATATAGGGCAGGGCGGTTTTTAAAATCTGCAGGTCTTTGTTTTGCGTCTTTTCGTCAAAGGCGGTTGGTATGTAATTGTTGTCCATAAAAATTCCTTTTTTATTTAGTGTATGAGCGGGAGAATACGAATATGACACCTTTTTGAAAAGAGATCCATATAATGAATAGAGGAGGTATCTTAGGACAGAGAAGTGACTTGGATGATTCTATATTTGGGAAGAATATTTGATCATAAAAATAGAAATAGAAAAAAAGAAAATGGTATGATTATGGGAAAATTAATTATTGATGGAAATAAAGTCTATACGGTGGATGAAGCCTGCATGAAGAGGAAAAACCTGACACTGGCACAAATCCGGGAACAGGAACTGCCGACGTCACCAGGGGTGCAGCAGGCGCCGGGGCAGTTCAATGGGAGGCGTAAAGGGCGCAGATAAGCGCGGAAAAAGCAGGAAAACCGTTGACAATCTGCCAGGGGCATGATAGATTATAGGTAATGAAAAGCTTCAGTGCTTTTGCGGCGACAGAGAGGAGCTGCCCGTCCCGGCTTTGCGGGCAATACAAGCACAAAGGTCGTCTCTGCCTATGGAGTATCATAGGCCTGCTCCCAATCTTATTGGACATCTGCAGTTCAGTAAGTATGAATTGCAATTCAAAAAGAAATTGCCTGAGCCTAACCGCTCAGGCAATTTCTTTATATGGTGGGAAGAAATGATAAGATCCCGCATTTGATGGGGCTTCAGTATGCAGGCAGACCAAAGCAGTACACGGGTAATTTTGGGGCATATGCGGTAAAAAAGGGAAGAATCACGATGCAGTTGCTGGAAAAGCTGGTGCAGAAGTATTATAAGACAAATGCATGAATAAAAGGGAAAAAGCCCTTGTATCAGGTTTTCTTACATTATGGGAGGAAAGAAGAAATGGCATATAAAATTCCAATGTGAAAATATGCCTGTATAAAACGGAAAAAACAGCCGGCCAATAACCCGCCAGCTGTTTCACCTGAATACGATTCACTTACCAGATTCCGCAGAAGGCCCGAAGGCCCTCCGCGGATATCTACGGCGATTTAGAAGAATCCGTTACCGCCGCAGCCACAGCCGCACAGCAGCAATAAGATCAGCCAAATACAGCTGTTGTCGCCACCGCCGCAGCCGCAGCTGTTGCCGCAGCCATTGCCGCCGAAGAAGGAACCGCCGCCGTTATTGCCGCAGCAGCAGAATAACAACAGGATAATCCAAATAAAGGAATTATTTCCTCCTGCACATCCGCACCCACAGCTGGTATTTTCTCCACATCCACAGTTTGTAGCAGCTAAATCACTCATAATTGATTGCCTCCATTTTTTATTTGTTTTATGGTTTATACTATGAGGGCAGCTTGTATAGGTTTCCAAAAAAAATAAGATAATAAGCCGTACATGCATTGACAAACCCATAGGTATTTGTATAAAATATTCTGGATATGAAGTGTATCAATACCAGGAGGATGGATAAAATGGAAAAAATAAAAATGACGACGCCGCTTGTAGAGATGGATGGCGATGAAATGACCAGGATTTTGTGGCAGATGATTAAGGACGAACTGCTGCTTCCTTTTGTGGACTTAAAGACGGAATATTATGATCTTGGCCTTGCCTGCCGGAATGAAACGGACGACCAGGTAACCATAGATTCTGCCAATGCCACGAAAAAATACGGTGTTGCCGTAAAGTGCGCCACGATTACGCCGAACGCGGCCCGTATGAGCGAGTATCAATTAAAGGAAATGTGGAAAAGCCCGAACGGTACGATTCGTGCGATTTTAGACGGTACGGTTTTCCGTACGCCGATCAAAGTCAAAGGCATTGAACCATGTGTGAAAAACTGGGAACTGCCGATTACGATTGCAAGACATGCTTACGGCGACGTCTATAAAAACGTAGAGATCAAAGTACCTGGCGCTGGAAAAGCAGAGCTTGTCTTTACGGCAGCGGACGGCACGCAGATCAAAGAAACGGTATTTGATTTTGACGGGCCTGGTATCATCCAGGGGCAGCATAATGTGCGGGCGTCGATCGAAAGCTTTGCGAGAAGCTGTTTTAATTATGCGCTGGATCAAAAGCAGGAACTTTGGTTCGCGACGAAAGATACGATTTCCAAAAAATATGACCATACATTTAAAGACATCTTCCAGGAAATTTTCGATGCGGAATATAAAGAAAAATTCGATGCGGCTGGTATTACATATTTCTATACGCTGATCGATGATGCGGTTGCGCGCGTGATGAAGTCGAAAGGCGGATTTATCTGGGCATGTAAAAATTATGACGGGGATGTTATGAGCGATATGATCTCTTCGGCATTTGGTTCCCTTGCGATGATGACGTCTGTACTCGTATCGCCGGAAGGTTATTATGAGTATGAAGCCGCGCACGGAACCGTGCAGCGTCATTATTACAAGCATCTGGAAGGGGAAGAGACCTCGACCAATTCCGTAGCTACGATCTTTGCGTGGACAGGCGCGCTTCGTAAACGCGGGGAACTGGACGGGCTTTCAGATCTGATGGCATTTGCGGATCATCTGGAACAGGCATGCATCGCGACAATTGAATCCGGGAAGATGACCAAAGACCTTGCGCTGATTACGGAGCTGGATCAGCCGGTTGTATTAAGCAGTGAAGGATTTATTAAGGAAATCCGTAAAGAATTGGAACGCAGTTATCAGTAAATTGTGTAACGTATGCTTGTGTGGGAAAGCCGGATTATTTATTTGACGATTGCTCAATAATTGTATATAATTACCGGGTGCAGCATGTAAATTGCGGCACCCGTTTTTCTTAAGATTGATTGATTCAATAATACAGATTGGAGGTTCTTATGGTACTTTCCTGTCAGAATATATCCAAATCCTTTGGAACAGACGTAATTTTAAAACAGGCGTCTTTCCATATGGAAGAATATGAAAAAGCAGCAATCGTAGGCATCAATGGAGCTGGAAAATCGACGCTGTTAAAAATAATCATCAAAGAACTGGAGCCGGATGAGGGCGTTGTATCTATCGCAAAAGATCAGACGATCGGCTACCTTGCACAGAACCAGGTAATCGACAGCGGACGCACAATTTATGAAGAAGTGTTGTCCGCCAAGCAGCCGGTGATTGCTATGGAACAGCAGATCCGCGGGATGGAAGCGCAGATGCACGCTGTCGCGCCCGAGGAGCTGGAAGCGTTTATGGAAAAATACGAACGGCTGGCGCATCAGTTTGAACTGGCGGACGGCTATACGTACCGCAGCGAAGTGATTGGCGTTCTGACCGGGCTTGGCTTTACGGAAGGTGATTTTACAAAAACACAGGCGGAATTATCCGGCGGGCAGAAGACACGCGTAGCCTTATGCCGGCTGCTCGTTACCAAACCGGATATCCTGCTGCTGGATGAGCCGACAAACCATTTGGATATGGAGTCGATCCAGTGGCTGGAGAATTTTCTGCTGAATTATAAAGGGGCGGTGCTGATCGTATCGCATGACCGCTATTTTATGGATAAGATCGTATCCAAAGTTATCGAGGTCTTTCAGCATCAGGTACACAGCTACAGCGGTAATTATACCGCCTATGCGCAGAAAAAAGCCCAAGTCCGTGCCGCACAGCTGCGCGCGTATATGAACCAGCAGCAGGAGATCCGGCATCAGGAAGAAGTGATTGCAAAATTAAAGTCCTTTAACCGTGAAAAGTCCATCCGGCGCGCGGAAAGCCGTGAGAAAATGCTGGATAAAATTGAACGCCTGGACAAGCCGTCGGAGGAAATGACGGATATCCGCCTGCATCTGGAACCATGCATTGCAAGCGGAAATGATGTGATGAAAATCGAGGGATTGTCAAAATCTTTTGATGGAACAACATTGTTTCGGAATGTAGATATTTCTTTGTTTCGCGGAGAGCGTGTCGCTTTGATCGGCAATAACGGGACCGGGAAGACTACGATTTTAAAAATTATCAATGAAATGCTGCCCGCGGACGCGGGAGAGATTACGCTTGGTACGAATGTGCGGATCGGTTACTATGATCAGGAGCATCAGGTGCTGCATGCGGAAAAAACACTGTTTGAAGAGATTTCGGACGACCAGCCGCACCTTACGAATACACAGATTCGGAATGTGCTGGCGGCGTTTTTATTTACCAATGATGATGTATTTAAGCGGATCGGGGACTTAAGCGGCGGGGAGCGCGGGCGGGTATCGCTGGCGAAGCTGATGCTTTCGGAAGCAAATTTTTTGATTCTGGATGAACCGACGAACCATCTGGATATTACGTCAAAAGAAATTTTGGAACAAGCGCTGGTGCAGTATGAAGGCACTGTATTGTTTGTATCGCACGACCGTTATTTTATTAATAAAACGGCGACGCGGGTGCTGGATTTGTACGAGGAGCAGGTGGATCAATATATCGGGAATTATGACTATTATCTCGAAAAAAAGGATGTGCAGCGAGCGGCGCGCAAAAAGGAATGCCCGTCTGCAGACTCGGCCACAACCCTGCGGGCAGAAAAGGAAACAGACGGAAAGCAGGACTGGAAGCAGAAAAAAATGCAGCAGGCCATGCAGCGGAAATTGGAAAATGAACTGCATAAAACAGAAGAACGCATTACACAGCTGGAGACGCAGATCAAAGAGCTGGAAGCGGAAATGGCAAAGCCGGAAGTGGCCGTAGTCTCCGCGAAAGTGATGGAGCTGCACACACTGGCCGCGCAGAAGGAAGAAGAACTGGAAGCGCTGTATGTGAAGTGGGAAGAGCTGACAGAGGCCGGAGTATAAGCAGAAAGCATAAGGGGAAAACAGTATTGGGAAAAGACATTTCACAAGCGGTGATCCGCAGGATGCCGCGGTATTATCGATATTTAGGAGATCTGCTGGATGAAGGGGTTGAAAGGATTTCTTCCAATGAACTGAGTGAAAAAATGAAAGTCACCGCATCCCAGATTCGTCAGGATCTGAATAACTTTGGCGGATTCGGCCAGCAGGGATATGGTTATAATGTGCAGTATCTGTATGATGAGATCGGCAGGATCTTAGGACTGCAAAAACAGCATAATATTATTGTAATCGGCGCTGGCAATCTTGGTCAGGCGCTGGCAAATTACGGCAAATTTGAAAAACTCGGCTTTATGATTATCGGGCTGTTTGATGTGGATCAAAATATCAGGGGACATTCCCAAAGGGGGATTCCGATTATGATGATCGACGAACTGGAAGCATTCGCGGCGTCGCATAAAATAGATATCGCAGCGCTTACGATGCCCAAGCACTCGGCAGATTCCATTGCAAACCGCCTGGTGCGGCTGGGTATCCGCGCGATCTGGAATTTTGCGCATGTGGATTTGGATCTGATGGATAAAAATGTAGTGGTGGAAAATGTACACTTGTCTGACAGTCTGATGCAGCTGTCTTATAATATGCTGCAAAGCGAAGGGGAGTAGCAGATCCGGCACAGGAAGGACTAAAATCTATGAGGTGGATTGTGAACAGTGAAGAAATGAAAGCATGCGACAGCAATACGATCGGGCATTTTGGTGTGCCGTCCCTTGTATTGATGGAACGTGCCGCGCTCCATGTGGCGGAACAGGTATTCAGCGCGGTACCAGGAATCCGTACCGCGCTGCTTGTATGCGGAAACGGCAATAACGGCGCAGACGGTCTTGCGGCCGCGCGGATGCTGCACCTTAAGGGCTGTCAGGTAACGGTAGTCCAAAAGCCGGATATGGGGAAGTGTTCCAGGGAGAATCTGTTCCAGCGGGATATCCTGCAGCGTTACGGCATACATATAACAGAACAGATTCCGCAGCATATCGTCTATGACTGCGTGATCGACGCTCTGTTCGGCGTCGGGCTGTCCAGGGCGCCAAGCGGAAGATATGCACAATGGCTGCTGCAGATGAATGAGCTTCGCGCATATAAAGTAGCCGTTGATCTGCCAAGCGGCGTGTCTGCCGATAACGGTGAGGTATACGATCCGTGCTTTGCCGCAGACTTGACCGTTACATTTGCTTATCAAAAAGCCGGACAGATTTTATACCCCGGCTGCGAAACATGCGGCAAGGTCGCGGTAGTAGATATTGGCATTACAAAAGAAAGCTGGCTGGACAAAAAGCCGTCCTGTTTTGCGCCGGAACCGGAAGATTTTAAAATGCTTCCGCAGCGGCCGAAGCGGTCAAATAAAGGCACGTTCGGCCGCGTGTTAGCCGTTGCGGGAAGCGAAAATATGGCGGGGGCCGCGCTCTTTTGCGCACAGGCAGCTTATGCGGCCGGCTGCGGACTTGTAAAAATATATACGTGTGCATCCAACCGTACGATTCTGCAGACGGCGCTTCCCGAAGCAATTTTATCCGTCTATCCGTCCGCGGATCTGCCGTTAGACGCCGAAGAAGGCCGGGAGCAGTTATTGGCGGATGAAGTTTCGTGGGCGGACGTTATTATTCTGGGGCCTGGCATCGGACAGACTGCACAGGCGCGCCGCTTGGTGCAGCAGGTACTGGCTGCAGCGTCCGTCCCTGTCATCCTTGACGCTGACGCTTTGAATATAGCCGCCGGGCAGCTGCATTTGCTGGAGAATACAGCCGCGGATCTGGTGATTACTCCGCATCCCGGCGAAATGGCAAGACTGTGCCGCAAACCGGTTCCTGAGATTTTAGGTTCGATGCGTGAGACGGCGGAAGCGTTTGCGGCGAGATACGATCTGATCTGCGTTTTAAAAGACGCTGTGACGGTAACGGCTGGTCCGTCCGGCACCTGCCTGAACACGTCCGGCTGCAGCGCTATGGCAAAAGGCGGAAGCGGCGACGTACTTGCCGGGATGATTGCGTCGCTGGCCGCACAAGGGATGCAGCTGGAAGACGCAGCCCGCATGGGCGTTTATCTCCATGGCCTTGCCGGAGAAGACGCAGCCAGCCGCAAAGGCGCCTATAGCGTACTGGCTTCAGATCTGGTCAAAGCGGTCGGAAACGTGATGGACGCAGCCAGCCGTATGCAGACGCCTGAAATCAGGCAAAAATACAAAAAGCAAAATCATAATACAGAGGACGATGACTGATGAATAATTATAACCGTGTCTATGCAAAGATAGACCTTGACGCGATCCATAACAACCTGTATGCCATACAAGCCCTGCTGTCCCCATCCACCCGTATCGTCGCCGTAGTGAAAGCGGACGGTTACGGCCACGGCGCTGTCCCGATTGCGTGTTCGATCCAGGACGAAGACTGCCTGGCCGGATTTGCCGTCGCTACCGCAGAAGAAGCGCTGGAACTGCGCGAAAATGGCATTACAAAACCGATTCTGATTCTTGGCTGCGTATTTGCGGAACATTATCCGATGCTGATCGCCCAAAAGGTCCGCCCGACGGTCTTTACCCTGGAAACAGCGATGCAGTTATCACAGGCAGCCAGAGAACAGCAGCGGAAGATCCCGGTACATATTAAAATCGATACTGGCATGAGCCGCATTGGCATGCCGGCAGATGCCGCAAGCATAGAGCTGATCCGCCAAATCGCCTCTTTGCCGCAGATCGTGACAGAAGGCATGTTTACACATTTCGCACGTGCTGATGAAACGGATAAAACAGCCGCGCTTGACCAGCTGTCACAGTTTGAGCATATGATCCGTCTGACGAAGCAGGCAGGCGTTCACATCCCGTACTGCCATTGTTCCAACAGCGCTGCCATTATAGACTTGCCGCAGGCAAATATGGATCTGGTCAGGGCGGGCATAATTTTATATGGCCTTTGGCCTTCAGACGAAGTACATAAAGAACGTATCCGCCTGCAGCCGGCGCTGGAGCTGGTCAGCCATGTCGCTTACGTCAAGCAGCTGGAAGCGGGAAAGAGCGTTTCCTACGGCGGCACTTATACAGCCACAGAACCAAAGAAGATCGCCACCATCCCGGTCGGTTACGGCGACGGCTATCCAAGAAGCCTGTCGAACAAAGGCTGCGTGCTGATTCACGGAAAACGGGCGCCGGTTGTCGGCAGGATCTGTATGGATCAGTTTATGGTAGACGTAACGCAGATTCCTGATGTAAAAACAGGCGACCGGGCAGTACTGGCAGGCACAGACGGGACGCAGACACTGACACTGGAAGAACTGGGAGACCTTAGCGGCAGATTTAACTATGAGTTTGCCTGCGGCCTTTCCAAACGGATTCCACGGGTTTTTTATAAAAATGGCATCCGCATATGAATACACTCGATAAAACTGGTAATACTCACCGTATAACCTATTTTGTGGAGTGAGAAAAATGTTAATCAGACGTGGAGATATTTATTATGCCGATTTAAGGCCGGTCGTAGGTTCTGAACAGGGCGGCGTACGCCCGGTGTTAATAATCCAAAATGATATCGGCAACCTGCACAGTCCGACCGTGATCTGTGCAGCGATTACCTCGCAGATGAATAAAGCAAAACTGCCGACGCATGTGGAATTATCCAGCAGCCGTTATTCACTTGTCAAAGATTCCGTGATCCTGCTGGAGCAGCTGCGTACCATTGATAAAAAACGATTAAAAGATAAAGTCTGCCATCTGGACGGCGATGTGATGGATAAAATTGATAAAGCGCTATGTATCAGCCTGCATTTAGCCGTTACATAGCTTGACGTAATCATCTGGAAATGATATTTTATTATTGATACACAAGAACGCAGTGAAACGAATTACAAAAAGGAGAGTAGAATATGGACGATGGTGCGAGTCCCAAGTCAAATGACGCAGAAAAAAATAACTGGTTCAGTGATTTTTTGAAAAAACTGAGCCGGAAAAATGCAGATAAGGTGACGGAAGAAGAGATTATTTCCATGGTCAATGAAGGGCAGGAAACAGGAGTGCTGCATGCCAGCGAAGTGGAGATGATCCAAAATATTTTTGAATTTACGGACAAAGAGGCAAAAGACATTATGACCCACCGGTCGAATATCTGCGCATTGGATGGAACCATGGATTTACAGCATGCGCTGGACCGGGTATTGTGCGAGCCATACTCAAGATTTCCGGTATTTTTAGATGATATCGACAATATTATCGGAATCTTACATATCAAGGAGATTATGGCATTCAGCAGAAAAGAAGATTATTTAAGCTGGCAGATCAAAGATATTGAAGGGCTGTTTTCTAAGAGCGAATTTATTCCGGAGACACGCAAGATCAGCGATCTGTTCCAGAAAATGCAGGCGAAAAAAGCGCATATGGTAATTGTTGTGGATGAATACGGACAGACGTCCGGACTCGTTGCGCTGGAAGATATTTTAGAAGAGATTGTCGGAAATATTTTTGACGAACATGATAAAGAACGGCATTTGATTACAAAGCAGCCGGACGGAAGCTTTCTAATGCATGGGATGGCGTCTTTTGACGACGTCATGGATCTGCTGGAGATGGAAGCGGAAGAAGAGTATGATACGCTGAACGGATTTCTGACTTCTTTGATTGACCGGATTCCGGGTGACGGGGAGACGTTTTCCATCGAATACGCAGGATATCAGTTCCAGGTGACGAAGGTTGAGAATAAAATGATTCAGGAAGTCCGGGTGAATAGTTCTTGTCATCTGCATGATAAAATGATAAAATAAAAATAATTACTATAACAGAAAAGAGGATTTATCTATGTCAGGACATTCCAAATTTGCAAATATCAAACATAAGAAAGAAAAGAATGATGCTGCAAAAGGAAAAACATTTACCATGATCGGCCGTGAAATTGCCATTGCCGTGAAGGAAGGCGGGCCGGATCCGGCGAACAATTCCAAGCTGCGGGACGTTATCGCAAAGGCAAAAGCCAATAATATGCCAAACGATACGATTGACCGCGGAATTAAAAAAGCAGCTGGCGATTCGGGCAATGTCAACTATGAAGTCGTTACTTACGAAGGCTATGGACCAGGAGGCACGGCGATCATTGTGGACGCGCTGACAGACAATAAAAACCGAACGGCCGCGAATGTGCGCAACTGCTTTTCCAAAGGGATGGGGAGCATCGGCACACAGGGATGCGTTTCGTATATGTTCGATAAAAAAGGGCAGATTTTAATCGATAAGGAAGAATGCGAACTGGAAGCGGACGATCTGATGATGACGGCGCTGGACGCCGGCGCGGAGGATTTTGCGGAGGAAGAAGACAGCTTTGAGATTACGACAGATCCGGCAGAGTTTCCGGCTGTACGCGACGCGCTGTCGCAGCAGGGCATTGTAATGACGCAGGCGGAGATTACGATGATTCCGCAGACTTATGTGACGCTCGAGGATGAAAAAGACCTTGCAAATATTCAGAAGATCCTGGATATGCTGGATGAAGATGACGATGTACAGACGGTATATCATAACTGGGATGAATAATCCGGACAACAATCTTACTTAGAATGAAAAAATATATGGAGGAGCTATTTTATGAAAAAAATACTTTTTGCAGCATCTGAATGTGTGCCGTTTATTAAGACCGGGGGATTGGCAGATGTATGCGGGGCGTTGCCAAAGGAATTTGACAAGGAATACTGGGATGTGCGTGTGGTTATTCCGAATTACAGCTGTATACCGGAGAATTTCCGGAGTCAGTTTCAGTATGTAACCCATTTTTATATGGGAACCGGGCCGATGCTTCCGGAAAAATATGTAGGCATTCTGACTTATGAGATGGACGGCGTGACCTATTATTTTATTGACAATCAGGAATATTTTAACTGCGCCGTGCCTTACGGCGATATCCGCTGTGATATTGAGAAATTTATTTTCTTTGACAAAGCTGTATTATCCATGTTAAAAGCGATCGATTTTCAGCCGGACCTGGTACACTGTCATGACTGGCAGACGGGCCTGATTCCGGTCTATCTGAAAAATGAATTCCAGGGCGATATGTTCTATTGGGGCATGAAATCCATTATGACCATTCATAACCTGAAGTTTCAGGGAATTTGGGATAAAAAAGTATTCCAGGGCTTAAGCGGGCTGACCAACAATCTGTTTGTACCAGATAAGCTGGAGTTTAATAAAGACGCCAGCATGTTAAAGGGCGGTCTTGTCTATGCTGATTATATCACCACTGTAAGTGATACATATGCACAGGAAATCCAGACTTCTTATTACGGGGAAGGGCTTGACGGGCTGTTGTCTGCGAGACATATGGATATGCAGGGGATTGTGAATGGCATTGATTATGATATTTACAATCCGGCTACAGATCCGAAGATCTACTGCAATTACGATTCCAGCAACTGGCGCAAGAAAAAAGCAAACAATAAGCTGAAAATCCAGGAAGAACTTGGCCTTGCCGTAGACAAGAAAAAATTTATGATCGGCCTGATCTCCCGCCTGACAGACCAAAAAGGCTTAGACTTGATCAACTATGTAATTGACCGTATTGTAGACGATTATACACAGCTGATTGTAATTGGAACGGGCGATCCTGGTTATGAAAATATGTTCCGGCACTATGCATGGAAGTACGGCGACCGCGTATCCGCGAATATCTGCTATTCCGACGACCTGGCGCACAAACTGTACGCCGCTGCGGATGCGTTCTTAATGCCGTCCCAGTTTGAGCCATGCGGTCTGACGCAGCTGATTTCGTTCCGGTACGGCACGGTTCCGATCGTTCGTGAGACAGGCGGCTTAAAGGATACCGTAGAACCGTTCAACGAATATGATAACAGCGGCACGGGCTTCTCGTTCTCGAACTATAACGGTGAAGAGATGTTAAAAGTGATCAACTATGCAAAGAAAGTATTTTATGATATGAAAAAAGACTGGAACCATATGATTGACCGCGGAATGGCAAAAGACTTTTCGTGGAATGCTTCCAAGTTCAAGTATGAAGGCTTGTATAATTACCTGATCGGTGAGAAATAAGCAGCAGACAAAACCACAGCGCGCCTGGTACGCGCTGTGGTTTTTTGCGGCCAGTACATTAGGCATGCTATTATTTGCCATGTATCATACAGGAAAAACCACGCATACTGTTAGAAAAAGTAAGTGAGGAAAATGTATGAGCGACGTAAACGAAAAAAAAGATAAAAAAGAAGAATTGGACGCGAGGATATCGGATAACGAAAATATAAAAAACAACGGCGAAGCAACGCTGGATGAGAATCATCATAATCACAGAATTTACCTGCTGTCCGTGATCGGTGAGATCGAAGGGCATGAATGTCTTTCTTCCAATACGAAGACAACAAAATATGAACATGTGCTGCCGAAGCTGGCTGAAATTGAAGACGCGGATAATATTGACGGTGTGATGCTGCTGCTGAATACGGTTGGCGGCGATATTGAATCCGGTCTTGCGATTGCGGAAATGGTAGCGTCACTTAGCAAGCCTACGGTATCCCTGGTACTTGGCGGAAGTCATTCGATCGGTGTGCCGCTTGCGGTCTCTACGGATTATTCTTTTATTGTGCCGACAGGAACGATGGTGATTCATCCGGTGCGTATGAATGGAATGGTAATTGGAGCGCCGCCAACGTATGATTATTTTAAGCAGATGCAGAACCGGATTATTGGTTTTATTTCTTCTCACTGCGACGCAAAGGAAGACCGTCTGGAAAAGCTGATGATGAATACGACGATGCTGACGAAGGATCTGGGTACGATTCTTGTTGGGGAAGAAGCGGTAAAGGAAGGGATTATCCGGGAAGTCGGAGGTATGAAGGAGGCGCTGCGTAAGCTGCATGGGATGATTGCGGAAATTTACCCAAAATTATGAAAAATCCATGACATTTCCTCTAAGATATGGTAATATACTTTCATATGATTTTTTACAGCTGATAACGAAAACATCCTGTTTTCGTTTTTTGCTGTTAGTACGGAGTAGGGAGGCATACTATGTCATTATTGGAAGCCATAATTATGGGTCTGATCCAGGGAATTACAGAATTTTTGCCAGTCAGCAGTTCCGGACATCTTGCGCTGTTTCAGATTGCGTTTGACTTGGAAGAAACGGGGCTGTTATTTGACTGTCTGCTGCATTTCGGCACATTGATTGCTGTATTTGCGGTGTATTTTCGCGATATCTGGAAAATGATCTGTGAAGGATTTGGAATTGTAGGGGATTTTTTTGTGAATGTCGCTGTGGCGGCGGCAAGACTTTCAGGCAGGAAAGAAAAGCAGTACCGCAGGATTATTTGCAACGGTTACCGGAAGTTTGTGATGCTGGTTATTGTATCAACGATACCGACCGGCATGATCGGAGTTGCAGCGTCGGATCTGATCGAACAGGCGTCGAAGATTCTGCTTGTGCCTGGGATTTGTCTGATCATAACCGCTGTGTTGCTGTTTATTGCGGACCGGTGCAGGGAAGGGAATAAGACGCCCAGACATGTCAGCTATACGAATGCGTTTATCATCGGTATTTGCCAGGGATTTGCGACGCTGCCTGGAATCTCGCGTTCCGGGACGACGATTACGGCATGCCTGCTCAGCGGGTTTGACCGTAAGTTCGCTGTCAAATATTCTTTTATTATGTCGATACCAGCGATCTTAGGATCGGTTGTCCTGCAGCTGCTGGAATTGGGAGATGAAAAGATTACAACGAATGAGTGGATATATTATCTGGCAGGTACGCTCGTTGCCGCTGTAGTCGGTTATATCTGTATTAAAATTATGCTGTATGTCGTAAGACAGAAAAAGTATACGATATTTTCGATTTACTGCCTGATTATCGGTGTGATTTCCATCAGCGCGTATTTTGTGCTGGTATAAAGAAACAAAGCGGTTTGAGTCAGAATCGTATGATTTTATCAGTAATATTGTCAGTAATTTTTTATCACCATTATTATCAGCATTAGAAACGGAGAAATGAAATGGCGAAAAAACGTTCAAAAGCAGCATCTGATCCAAACAGCAATCCGGCAGCGTCATTTAAATATGAAGTGATCCTTTGGGCGGTGCTTGCGTTATCGATCATCTTGTTTATCAGCAATTTCGGGATCGCCGGAGCAGCGGGGAATTTTATCAGCAGTCTCTTTTTCGGGATGTTTGGTATGACGGCTTACATATTTCCAATTCTGCTGTTTGCAGGAACGGCTTTTGTGATTGCGAACCAGGATAACACGGCAGCGATGGTAAAGGCCGCTGCAGCGCTTGGATTTTTTATCTTTGTGTGCATGTTCTTAGAGCTGGTCAGCGGCAGCGCCGATTCGCGAACGCCGCTGGACGCCTGGCTGTGGTCAGCAGAACATAAATTTGGAGGCGGATTGTGCGGGGGAATACTGACCTGGCTGGTCCGTCCGCATCTGGGGACGATCAGCGCTTATGTGATTGATGTGATTATGCTGATTATTTGTCTGGTGCTGGTTACGCAGCGCTCTTTGTGGAAGCCGATTCAGTCCGGAAGCAGGAAAGTGTACGCTTCCGCTAAAAATGAAACGATCCGCCAGCGCCAGCAGTACCAGGAACGCCGTCAGCGTCGTATAGATAATAAAGTGTCCGGCGTATCGCATGATACAAGTCTGAAACAAACGTCCAGTCCCGGCGCGTCGGATAATGTCAGCGAGATCCGGCCGGACCCGGCTCTTTTGCAGGATTTTCCGATTTATATGATGAACCAGCCGCTGCCAAAGCCGACCGGGACAAAATCCCGCGAGGAAAAGCCAAAGCAGCAGGAAGATCAGCAGATGCAGCAGAACCTGGCTGCGGTTGGCATGGGTTATCCGCAAATGCCGCCAGTGCAGGAACAGCTTTCCGCATCTTTGAAAAAGGCAGGCAGTGAATCCGGGATGTTTGAAAAGATTATCCCGATTACCAACCGCAAGGTTACGCTTCAGCCGAACGCTTCAGATTTTATGCCGCAGACAAACGCTGCAGCGATGGAAAGCCATCCGGCGCAGCAGGATTCTGCTGTAACAGCGGAAAGCGCCGACAGTATACATGCGGGAGAACCGGAGGATGATTTTCTGGCCAGATCCAACGATATTTTTTCCGAACTGCTGCCAGGTGCGGATCATCATAATTGGGATGGTGTAAACGTTGAACAGCTTGGAGATGCCGCAGATCTTGGAAACGGGATGCAGATGGATGATGCGTGTGATCCTGTCACTGAAATGCATACGGATCATGCATGGGATTCTGTCAGCGGAGACGGCCAGACGGGCGATGCATGGGATTCTGTCAGCGGAGACGGCCAGACGGACGATGTATGGAGGCCTGCAAATGAAAATCTGATCCATAATGCCGGAGCGGACGTTTTGCTGGACAGAAATGACGGTGCATCGGCGGATGCCATGCAGACAGATGTATCCGGTCATACAGGCGCTGTGTCTGCGTTTGGCAGGCAAAAAGGCGCGGCAGAAGGGACGGACTGGAACATCGTGCCGGATACGTTATTTGCGGAAGAATTCCCGGATGCGTCCGCACTGGAAGAAGATGATGCGGATGGGCCTCCTTTGTCTGCGGAAGAGCTGATGGACCAGCAGCTGCGGGAAGCAGCCGCGCTGCCCAAACGGGTGTCCGCAGTCGCTCCGGTTACACAATCCGATCAAACGGCGTCTGCCTCCGGGCAGGCACAGGCAGCGCCAAAGCCAGCGTCTGGTGTGCCGCACAAGCAGCCGAAGCAATCGGCCGCAGAGGCTCAAAGCGGCGCTGTACAAGTGCAGATGCAGATGGCGCAGGCGGCGCCGAAAATCAAGCGAGAATATATTCTGCCTCCGGTAGATCTGCTGAAATGTGCGGATATGAAACTGACCGGGGATACAAGAGAACACTTGCAGGAAACAGCGCTTAAGCTGCAGCAGACGTTAAAGAATTTTGGAGTGAATGTTACGATTTTAAATGTCAGCTGCGGCCCTTCCGTCACCCGGTATGAGATTCAGCCGGAAATGGGAGTGAAGGTCAGCAAGATTGTAAACCTGGCGGACGATATTAAGCTGAATCTGGCTGCGGCGGATATCCGGATCGAGGCGCCGATTCCGGGAAAGGCGGCGATTGGGATCGAGGTGCCGAACAAAGAGACGGTGCCGGTCATGTTCCGCGATCTGATAGAATCCGAAGATTTCCGCAAGCAGACGTCGCCATGCGCGTTTGCAGCTGGAAAAGATATTTCCGGCCAGGTGGTCGTAACGGATATCTGTAAGATGCCTCATCTTCTAATTGCAGGGGCGACGGGTTCCGGTAAATCCGTTTGTATCAATACGATTATTATGAGCATTATTTATAAGGCAGATCCGGACGATGTCAAGCTGATTATGATTGATCCGAAAGTGGTAGAACTAAGCGTCTATAACGGGATTCCGCATCTGCTGCTTCCGGTTGTGACCGATCCGAAAAAGGCGGCCGGGGCGCTGCACTGGGCGGTATCTGAAATGATGGACCGCTATCAGAAATTTTCGGACTACGGCGTGCGCAATATGAAGGGATACAATGCGAAGATCCAAAAGATCGCGGATCTCCCGGATGAAAATAAACCGCAGAAAATGCCGTATATTGTCATTATCGTGGACGAGCTGGCGGATCTTATGATGGCTGCGCCCGGAGATGTGGAAGATGCGATCTGCCGTCTGGCACAGCTGGCCAGAGCGGCGGGCATTCATTTGATTATCGCGACGCAGCGGCCGTCGGTAAATGTGATTACCGGACTAATCAAAGCAAATATGCCTTCGCGTATTGCATTTTCTGTTACATCCGGTATTGATTCCAGGACGATTCTGGATATGAACGGCGCGGAAAAACTGCTTGGAAAAGGCGATATGCTGTTTTACCCGCAGGGATTCCAAAAGCCGGTGCGTGTGCAGGGGGCGTTTGTCTCAGACGCGGAAGTCTCGGATGTACTGGAATTTTTGACGGAGCGCAACCGAATGTCCGAATATGACAGCGCGATTGAACAGCAGGTTGTAAATGCGTCTGCTGGTTCCGGCGCGTCCGGCGGCGATGCATCCGCGGCGGATGAACGGGACGTCTATTTTACGGACGCGGCCAGGCTTTTGATCGATAAGGAAAAAGCATCGGTCAGTATGCTGCAGCGTTATTTTAAGATTGGCTTTAACCGCGCCGCGCGGATTATGGACCAGCTGGAAGAAGCAGGCGTTGTCGGGCCGGAAGAAGGAACGAAGCCGCGCAAAATTATGATGAGTCCGGAGGAATTTGCGCAATATGAAGAAGAAGTCCTCTAAATCGGAACTGCAGCAGCGATACGGCAGTTCGCGTGCGGTTCAAACAATGTGCAGCGGAAATTAGGAAAAGGAGAGAAATTGGTGGAAAATTCAACGAGTATCAATATCAAAGCAGCCAGCGAAGGAAACATCATAGATGGAAAACGAATTGCGCAGGAAATCAAAGACGAATTAAAAGAGCAGACAGCAAAACTGAAAGAGCAGGGAATGAAAGGCTGTCTGGCTGTGATTCAGGTCGGCGCAGATCCGGCTTCCAGTGTCTATGTGCGCAACAAAAAACGTGCCTGCGCGTATATCGGCATTGAGTCGCGCGCTTATGAACTGGAAGAAGCAACGACACAGGAGCAGCTTTTAGAGCTGATCGGTCAGTTAAATAACGACCCGCAGGTAACGGGGATCTTAGTGCAGCTTCCGGTTCCTAAGCACATCGACGAACAGCAGATCATTCAGGCTATTTCGCCGGCCAAAGATGTGGACGGGTTTCATCCGCAAAATGTCGGCGCTCTGGTCAGCGGACTTCCCGGATTTGTATCCTGTACGCCTGCTGGCGTGATCCAGCTGTTAAAGCGCTCCGGTATTGCAATCGAAGGGAAGAACTGCGTGGTGATTGGCCGCAGCAATATTGTCGGAAAGCCGATGGCTGTTTTAATGCTGCGGGAAAACGCCACCGTTACGGTTGCGCATTCCAAAACAGAGCATTTGGAAGAAATCTGCCGTCGCGCGGATATTTTGATCGTCGCGGTCGGTAAGCCGAAGATGATCAATGCTTCTTATATCAAAGAAGGCGCGGTTGTGATTGATGTAGGCATTCATCGGGACGCGGAAAACAAACTGTGCGGAGATGTGGACTATGACAGCGTCGTTTCTCATGTAAAGGCGATTACTCCGGTTCCGGGCGGGGTAGGCCCGATGACTATTGCGATGCTGATGAATAACTGTGTGGAAGCTTTGATGCGGTAAGGAGGCCATTTTAGCAGGATGAAATGTGCGAATTGCGGGGCGGAGGTTTCCGCGTCTGAAAGGACATGCAGCCGCTGCGGGATGGCTGTCCCGCAGGGATTTAATTATTCAAATATGGAAAAAGAACTGCTTCATACCGTATGGGAAGAGGAAACGATCCATGGCATTTCCGACGGCTCCATGCTGTATGGACAGGCAGCAGTTACGCAACAGAAAGGAATGAGTACAATTAAAGAGCAGAATGCATACGAAGAAATGGATGATCTGGATGAAACGGATCAGGAACCGGTTAAGCAGCCAGGCAAGCTGGTATTGTCGCTGTTAGCTGCGGCTGCTGCTTTTGGAGGGCTTGCGTTTTTTCTGAGCGGTTTCCAGACGGATTATGTGTATGGAAAGACCGAAGAAACGTACAAAAACTGCCTGGATCTGATGGCAAAGGAAGATTATCCGGGCGCGATGGGCGAGGTAGAGACTTTGCTGTTAAGCGAGCCGGACAGCCTTGCCTACCTGGCCTTAAAAAATACGATTACAGAAAAAAGCGGAGAACGCAAAGAACAGAAAAAGACTTTAAAACAGATTATAAAGCTGGATACCGATAACTATGAGGCATACGAAAGACTGCTGGAAATGTACCTGGAATCGGGAAACCAGGAAGGCATCAAAAAGCTGGCGGCAGATGCGCCGAACTCTGCGATTGCCGCGATGCTGTCGGAATATCTGGTGGATACACCGTACCTGGAACTGACGCCTGGCGTCTATGACGCAAGCCAGACGCTGGCAATTACAAGCGAGCGCGGGAACAGCATTTATTATACGCTGGATGGCTCTTCGCCGCAGGAAAAGGGAATTTTATATTCAGACCCGATCCCTCTGGAACATGGTTATATCTACACGGTGCGCGCCGTCTGCAAAAATGAAAGGGGCGCGTTTGGAGATATTACTTCCGGAGACTATCAGATCGGGATCAATGCCGTAAACTATGTAACCAGTATCGAAGCAGGTACAGGTACGGACGGGCAGATCGCAGAGCCGCAGGTCTATCCGGCAAGCGGTACGTATACCACCCAGCAGCGGATTACCATCGATGTGCCGATCGGGTACCAGGCGTATTACAGCTGGATATCGGAAACCGAACTGACGCCGGAGAACGGGACTTTGTATACCGGAGGGATTACAATGCCGGAGGGGAGTTCTGTGCTGTCTGTGATTCTTACAGATGGAAATGGGAGCAGCAGCCTGGTTAAGCAGGTCAGCTATACGTATCAGCCATAGATCCTTTCACAACGTAACCGTTCAGATCACTGATGGAACGGCTGCCTCACAACAAAAAGAAAACGGAGAGACCTGCTATGCAGCAACTGGAAATAGGCACAAACGAAGCCGGGCAGCGGCTGGATAAATATTTAAAAAAACTTCTTCCGCAGGCAGAAAGCAGCTTTATTTATAAGATGCTGCGGAAAAAAAATATTGTACGAAACGGCCAAAAAACGCAGGGCAGCGTGCATCTGGCGCCTGGAGACCGGATTACCTTATATTTTTCAGACGAGACATTTGCCAAATTCAGCGCGCCCCGGCCATTTTTAACAGTACCGCGTGCAGAGCTTAAGATTTTGTACGAAGATAAAGAAATTTTGATGATCGATAAACCAGCGGGCATGCTTTCCCAAAAAGCAGCCGCGTCCGACTATTCGGCAAATGAGCAAATCATCCAATATCTGCTGGACAGCGGCGCGGTAACACAGCAGACGCTAAAGACGTTTCGTCCTTCTGTCTGCAACCGCCTGGACCGCAATACGTCCGGTATTTTGATTGCGGGTAAGACACTGCACGGTCTGCAGAAGATGTCGGAGCAGTTAAAAGAACGTTCCATAAAAAAATATTACCGCTGTATCGTGTCCGGTGACGTCAGACAGGGACAGCGGTTAAAAGGCTGGCTGAAAAAAGACACAAAGAGCAATCAGGTAACCGTAACGTCCTCTGATCAGAGCCAGAACCCAAAAGAGTCCGGCACACAAAACAGTCAGTATATCGAGACAGAATACCAGCCTGTCGGGCAGGGAGATGGCTGTACGATGCTAGAGGTTCATTTAATTACCGGGCGGCCGCATCAAATCCGCGCCCATCTGGCATCGGTCGGTCATCCGATCATCGGAGACAGGAAGTATGGAGATCCGGCAGTGAACAGCCGCTATTACAAGGAAGCCGGGATTACGCATCAGCTGCTGCACGCTTACCGGGTCGAGCTTGCGGATGGAACACAGGTCACCGCGCCGCTGCCAGACGATTTTGCTGGAATCCCGGTCCGTACCATGCCAAAATCCTGCCAAGGGCCGTCCCCAAAGGAGTAAGCAATGGCAACATGGAATTCAAGAGGACTGCGCGGTTCGACCCTGGAAGAATATATTAACCGGACGAATGAAAAATATCTGGAAAACGGTCTGGCGCTGATACAGAAAATACCGACGCCGATTACGCCGATTACGATTGATAAGCAGACGCGTCATATTACGCTTGCTTACTTTGACCAGAAAAGCACGGTCGATTATATCGGAGCCGTCCAGGGGATACCGGTCTGCTTTGACGCTAAGGAATGCCATACAGATACATTCCCGCTTAGAAATATTCATGAACATCAGGTCGTGTTTATGGAAAATTTTGAAAAACAGGGCGGGATTGCTTTTTTTCTGGTTTTTTATACGGCAAGGGAAGAATTTTATTATTTGCGTTTTGGCAAATTGCTGGAATTTTGGCAGCGCATGAAAAACGGCGGGCGCAAAAGTTTTCGTTATGAAGAATCCGAACCGGAATTTATCTTCCGGCCGTCGGGAGGGCTGCTGGTGCCGTATCTGACCGGGATTCAAAAGGATTTATCGCTCAGAGATTGACAAAACAGGCGCGTTTGACTATAATAGAAATAATTTGCTGCGTTGGCGCACTGCTGTGTGAAAGCGACGCGGATTTGCTAAGTTCCCAAAAGAGTAAGGAGTTAACATATGAAACAGCATTTGCTGCATACACCCGAAGGTGTGCGTGATATCTATCATGAAGAATGTGAGAAAAAGTTATATCTCGAAGAAAAACTGCATCATATTTTAAAGACTTATGGATATCGTCCGATTCAGACGCCATCGTTTGAATTTTTTGATATATTTGGAAAAGAAGTCGGCACGATCAAGTCCAAAGATCTGTATAAATTTTTCGACCGGGAAGGCAATACGCTTGTGCTGCGCCCGGATATTACGCCGTCGATCGCGCGTTTTACGGCGAATTACTATAAGGAAGAAACGATGCCTGTGCGCCTGTGTTACAAAGGCAATACGTTTATTAATGCGAAACAGCTGCAGGGGCGGCTGAAAGAGCAGACACAGCTTGGTGCGGAGCTGATTGGTGACGGGACGGCGGATGCGGACGCGGAGATCTTGTCTATGGTTACCGAATGCCTGCTGCACGCGGGATTAAAGCAGTTTCAGTTAAGCGTCGGGCATGTGGGCATTTTGCGGGGCATGATGGAAGCGGCCGGGTTTGACGAGGAGGAAGAAGAAGACCTCTTAGACCTGATCCGGAATAATAACTTTTTCGGTGTGGAAAGCTTTTTGGAAGACCGGAATCTGGACGCGGAACTCAAGCAGCTTTTTTCACAAATCAGCAACATCTACCAGTCTGCGGAAGAGTTCCAGTCCGCAAAGAAGACAGCCGAAAAATATCCGGACATCCGGGCGGCGATGGAACATTTAGAGCAGCTGCAGTCGTTGTGCCTGCTGTATGGCATTGATCAATATATCAGCTTTGAACTGGGCGTCATCAGCAGCTACCGGTATTATTCCGGCATCATTTTCAGAGGATATACGTTTGGAAGCGGGGAACCGATTGTAAAAGGCGGCCGCTATGACCGTCTGCTGAAGCATTTTGGCAAAGACGCGCCTGCGATTGGATTTGTAATTGTAACGGATCAGCTGCTGGCGGCTTTGTCCAGGCAAAAAATCGACGTTCCGGTTGAGCGCCGCTGCCAGCTGGTGATCTATGACGCGGCACACCGGGAGGACGCCGTAGTCTACGCGCGCAGACAGCGGGCGGCAGGATGCAGTGTGGAACTGCTGCTGCGGGATGCGGCGAAGACAGAAGCAGATTATAAGACATATGCCAGCCGCAGCCAAATTACAAGGATTACGTTTTTGGATGGAAGGACAGAACCATGGAAGGAAACAGATATTTAACATTTGCGTTAGGGAAAGGCAGGCTGGCCAGAAAGGCACTGGAATTATTTGAAAGCATCGGAATCACCTGCGAGGAAATGAAAGACCCGGATACAAGAAAACTGATCTTTGTCAATGAAGAAAAAAAGATGCGCTTCTTTTTATCCAAAGGCCCGGATGTGCCGACGTATGTGGAATATGGCGCAGCGGATATCGGGATCGTAGGAGAGGATACCATACGGGAAGAAAACCGGAAAATCCATGAAGTGTTAGACCTTGGATTCGGCAAATGCCGCATGTGCGTCTGCGGCCCGTCACAGGCCCGGGAATTGCTGCAAAGGCGTGAACTGATCCGGGTCGCTTCCAAGTATCCGCGGATTGCAAAAGATTATTTTTATAATAAAAAGCATCAGACCGTAGAGATGATCAAACTAAACGGTTCTATCGAGCTGGCGCCGATTGTCGGGCTGGCGGAAGTGATTGTAGACATTGTCGAGACCGGATCGACGCTGCGGGAAAACGGCTTGGAAGTATTGGAAGAAGTCTGCCCGCTGTCCGCCAGAATGGTCGTAAATCCGGTCAGTATGAAAATGGAGCATGCGCGCATTACGCAGCTGATTATGATGCTGCGGGAGGAATTAAAAAAATAGTAACAGTTCAGAAAGATCCGAATCATTAGAAGAATCAGATGAATCATTGCAGCAAAATTTAACAAAATCAGGGAGCATATACTATGAGAATTGTAAAACTCACAACAGAAACGACAAAGAACCTGTTGGATGAACTGTTGCAAAGGAGTCCGAACAGTTACGGCGAATATGAAAGCCGTGTCAATGAGATCATTGAAAATGTCCGTTCCAAACGGGACGAGGCAGTTTTTGCATACACAAAACAATTTGACGGCGCAGACATCGACGCTGAAAATATTCTTGTAACCGAAGAAGAAATCCGCGGCGCATATGAACAAGTAGATCCGTCTTTGCTGGAAGTGATGCGCAAATCGCTTGCCAATATCCGCAGTTTTCATGAAAAACAGCGTCAGCAGTCTTGGTTTGCGTCGCAGGACAACGGAATTTTGCTGGGACAAAAAGTAATGCCGTTACATACGGCGGGCGTTTATGTGCCGGGCGGCAAGGCGGTCTATCCGTCTTCCGTGCTGATGAATATCGTTCCGGCAAAAGTAGCGGGCGTCAGACGTATTATTATGACTACGCCGCCGGATGCACAAGGGAATATCTGTCCGTCCACGCTGGTCGCTGCCAAAGAAGCCGGAGCGGATGAAATCTACAAAGCAGGCGGCGCGCAGGCTGTAGCGGCGATGGCGTTCGGTACGCAGAGTATTCCACGTGTTGACAAGATCGTAGGGCCTGGAAATATTTATGTCGCGCTTGCAAAAAAAGCGGTCTTTGGCTTTGTCAGTATCGATTCGATCGCAGGTCCAAGTGAGATTTTAGTGCTTGCGGATGAAACGGCAGATCCGGTATACGCTGCCGCAGATCTGCTTTCCCAGGCAGAACACGACGAAATGGCTTCGGCGATTTTGATTACGACTTCGATGGAACTGGCAGAACAAGTATCCGCGCAGACGGACCGTTTTCTGCAGACATTATCACGCAGGGAAATCATTCAAAAATCGCTGGACCGTTATGGCTACATCCTGGTAGCGGATCATATGGAAGAGGCCATTGCAGCCGCTAACGAGATCGCCTCTGAGCATCTGGAAATTTTAACGAAAGACCCGTTTGAAACGATGACCAAAATACACAATGCCGGAGCGATCTTTGTCGGGCCGTACAGCAGCGAGCCGTTAGGGGATTATTTTGCAGGCCCGAACCATGTGCTGCCGACCAATGGAACCGCAAGATTTTTCTCTCCGTTGAGCGTAGATGATTTTGTTAAAAAATCAAGCATTATTTCGTATTCCAGGGAAGCTCTTGCGCCAGTCTGGCAAGATATTGTGCAGTTTGCGGAAGCAGAACAGTTAACAGCGCACGCGAATTCCATCCGGGTACGTTTTGAACAATAAATAAAACTACATAGAACAGTTTGTTGGACGGTCTGAACGGCTCTATTGTAAATGGCGTTATTGCGAAGGGTTTTATCGCAAAAAATAGAGAAAAAAATTAGGATAGAAAACTGGAAAGGTTTGTGAATTATGGATCGGAAAATATTAGCGGCTACGCTGTATTTAAAAAACGGCGTGCCAGTAAAAGCCCCCGATAATCTGACACCCGCGGGGGATTTAAAATTTCTTGCAAAAACATTTAACGACGGCGGGATTGACAAAATCTTTGTCTTCGACCTGTCCGATGAAGATCAGGAACATGAAAAAAACATACATATGATCCGGGAGCTGAACCGTCTGATCGAAATTCCGACGTGCGGCGGCGGCAACGTAAAGCGGCTGGAAGATATTAAAAAGCTGCTTTATGCCGGATGCAAACAGGTATTGATCAACGGCTCCAAGCCTTATTGCTTTGAGCTGGTCGATGAGGCGTCTTCCCGGTTCGGTCATGAAAAAATACTGGTATCTGTCAAAAACATTGATTTTGTGTTTAAGCACCGGAAAGTGATTAAGGAAAAAATTCATGAAATGCTTGTGATGGACCCGAAAATGCTGGATTCCGTTGAAAACCTGACCGACACGCAGTACGTCGCGTTATGCGAAGAACACGAATTGGATGATATTCTGCATATTTTGCGCAGAGAACATTCCCGCGGCATTTACGGCTCCTTTTTAAACGATGACGGCGTAAATGCCATGGAATTAAAATCCACACTTTCCGAAAAGGGAATTAAGATGGATAACTTCGAGCCTGCGCTGAAATGGAGCGACCTGACTTTAAATGCGCACGGGCTGATTCCAGTGATTGCGCAGGATTACCGTACCGGAAAAGTGCTGATGCTTGCCTATATGAACGAAGAAGCATTTCACAAAACAATTACAACCGGAAAGATGACTTATTACAGCAGAAGCCGCAAAGAACTGTGGATGAAAGGAGGCACATCCGGACATATCCAGTATGTTAAAGTACTGACCGCAGACTGCGACCGCGATACGATCCTCGCAAAAGTATCCCAGGTCGGCGTTGCCTGTCATACCGGGCAATACAGCTGCTTCCATAATGAAATTGTGCATAAGGAATATATCGAGCGCAATCCACTCAAAGTATTTGAGGATGAATATGCCGTGATCCAGGATCGCAAGATTCATCCAAAGGAGGGATCTTATACCAATTACCTGTTTGATAAGGGACTGGATAAGATTTTAAAGAAAGTCGGGGAAGAAGCAACTGAAATTATTATTGCGGCGAAGAACCCGGATGCGGAAGAGATTAAATACGAAGCGGCAGATTTTTTGTATCATTTGATGGTGCTGATGGTGGAAAAAGGTCTGACCTGGGAGGATATTACAAGCGAATTATCCCAGCGCTGACGAAGGGGGTCAGCAGGCGCAAATTGTCCGTAAAAAAATGGAATAGCTCCAGGGACTGCCTGCATAGAATAGATCAAGTCTGAATGAAACAGGATAGAAGGAACGGACGGCAGGATTTACGAACCGTTCCCTCGGGGCTCGGAGATGCTTGGAAATGAGTATGCGCAGGCCAGAAAACAGTATGTAGAAGAGGTGCGGCGTTCTTTTAATCATGTACAGCCGGACGAATATGAAGAAGAGCCGACGGTTGGAGCGGTATCCTTTTTTAAGGTGCGGCTGTTGATTGCGGTCTGTATTTTCGCCGCATTTGTATTGTGCGACCGGACGGGGAGCAGATTTTATAATTATACGACGGATGAGGTGGTGGAACTGCTGCAGCAGGAGAAGTTTCAGACGCAGCTGGATTCGATCCGGGAGGCTTGGAGGTCGATTGCGGAGGATTAATTGATTTGTGAACTGCTGTGGGCGGTGGAGTTTTGGCTTCCTGGACGATATTGCGGGCGGTAGGTTTTTGGTTTTCCGGACTTTTCCTTTGGTACGAACACGTCCAGGAAGCCTAAAAAGATCGCCTTCAGATTCAGATACGATTGTGATAAAATTATACTCAATTTTGCTAGATTTCCAGAAAGAAATCTGTTATGGTTAATGCATCACGAAAAAAAGCAGGAGACAAAAAAATGAGTGAAATGAAAGACAAACTGCACACCGGGGAGCTTTACCTGCCAGGGGATGCATCTATTGTGAAGGAACAGATGGGCTATCAGGACAAGTTGTGTGAGTATAATCTGACCAAACCGTCCGAAACGGAAAAGAGAGCCGCGATGCTGAAAGAAATGCTGGCGGAATGTGGAGAAGGGGTTTATATTGAAGCGCCTTTTTATGCGAATTTTGGCGGGCATCACTGTCATTTCGGAAAAATGGTGTATGCGAATTATCATCTGACCTGTGTGGATGATACGCATATTTATATCGGAGACTATACGATGATTGGGCCAAATGTAACGATCGCTACAGCAGGCCATCCGATACTGCCGGAATTACGGGAACAATTGTATCAGTATAATATGCCGGTTCATATTGGAAGAAACTGCTGGATTGGCGCCGGGGCGATTTTAATGCCGGGGGTTACAGTTGGAGATCATACGGTAATCGGCGCTGGGAGTGTTGTGACGAAAGATATACCGTCGAATGTGGTTGCCGTTGGGAATCCGTGCAGGGTTATGCGTGAAATTAGTGAACATGACCGGAAATATTATTTTAAAGATAGGGAAATTAGGTTAGACTGATCTTTTTCTTATCAAACAGGAGGTTATAGTTGTTAGCGGATTATCACGTACATACACAATTTAGTGAAGATTCCTATGATTGGCAGCGACAGTCATCAGCCAGAGCATTTGGGAACTTTTATAAATGAGGCAAAACAGCTGTTAAAGAGCCTGGGATATCGGTGGTTCTGCACGTTTGAGCAGATGCGGCCAATTTTTCATAGTCTGGATACTTAAAGAAAACCCTGTTATTTCTGGTGGGAAATAACAGGGTTTTCTTATCTGTTTAGTTTATAAAATCAGGATCTGTCTGCGGAATCCAGATTCCTTTTTTGCCGTATGGCTGGATCATTTTTAGGCTTGCGCTTCCGCCGTCTTCCAAAAAGGTAATTGCTACGAATATTTCCCCGTTTTTTTCTGTCGTTTTTATTGTTACAGCTGAATCCAGCTGCAGATTGAGCAGATAAGCAGCTGCGGTATCCGGTTGGAACGCGCCGGGGAAGCTATTTCCCAAAAAGTATCTGTTTTATGAGGAAGCAGGCTGAAATCCGTCTGTGGTTTCCATGGGAAGATCAGCTGCAGACCTACAAGCATCCACATGATACAGAACATATTTCGCGGGATTTTGGAAAACAGGATACGCGCTGCGGATATGGCAAGAATCAGCCAGCTGGCAGAGATTCCCATTTGCAAAATAGTTAAAAATAGTGGTTTCATTGCTTTATCCTTTTTAATCCTTTCCGGATTCCTGTTCATTACAGGAGTCTGCCAGTTATTAGCCCGACTCCTGTTCGTTACAGAAAATCCTTTATTTATAAGAATCTATAATCTTTTGGATTTCATTTGCTTCGTCTGAGGTCAGCGGTTTTTTTCTTGTAAATGCGGCAATAAAACCTGGCAGAGAGCCGGAAAAAGTACGTTCTACAACTTCAGCGCTTTCCTGGGACTGCACTTCTTCTTTGGAAACCAGTGATGTAACGATTGCATGTTCCGACTTTAGTACCCCACGTTCTGTCAGGCGTCTGATTACCGTATAGGTGGTTGATTTCTTCCATTCCAGCTTTTCCCGGCACAGACGTACGAGTTCACCGCTTGTTACTGGTTCATGCTCCCATAAAATTTCACAGAAGCGGTATTCACTTTCAAAAATTTTAGGTGTATCCATAGCAGTATTCCTCCTTTCTTGTAAGAATGGATCATTGTAAGTTTTTAGAGTCTAATGCATTAAACTTTATTATAGTTTACCGCATTAGACTTTTTGTGTCAACATCTTTTTCAATATATTAATCCTGTAAAACAAAGCCTGAACTCTTGCCAATCACCCCAATGCCTGTTATAATGGCATACAGAAAAAAGCGGCGATTTATCGTAACAGTTCAACAGGTTATCTAAATGGCTGCGATTGATTAGTAACAGAAGACACACGCCGGAACATAGAAAGCAACAGGAGATGACAGAATGGATTATAAAATTATACGATTGACAGACCACCCGGATCAGAAGGAACAGGCTGCACAATGGTTTCATGAGAAATGGGGCATCCCTTTGAAAACTTATACACAAAGTATGGAAGAATGCCTGTCAGACAGCGGCGCCGTTCCGCAATGGTATCTGGCAATGGAAGAGGAACGGATTATCGGCGGACTTGGCGTGGTGGAAAATGATTTTCACGACAGAAAAGATCTGGCGCCGAATATCTGCGCGGTTTATACGGAAGAGGATAAGCGGTGTCAGGGAGTGGCGGGCGTCTTGCTGGAGTATGCATGTGCGGATATGAAAGAAAAAGGGATTGACAGTTTATATCTTATTACGGATCATAGTTCTTTTTATGAGCGTTATGGATGGGAATTTCTTTGTATGGTACAAGGAGACGGGGAACCGGATCTGACAAGGATGTATGTCCATAAACCAAAGGTATAATTATTCGCGGATCTGTAGGACACATGATTTGAGAGGAGAAAAATATGTCATTCAAACAGGCATTATGTGAAAAAATATTAATGAGTGTAGAAAAACCGGCACGCTATTTAGGAGGGGAACTGCATCAGGTGATCAAAGACCCTGCCAGTGTGGATATCCGGTTTGCATTTTGTTTTCCGGATGTTTATGAGATTGGCATGTCACATCTTGGCATGAAAATTTTATATGATATGTTTAACCGCAGGGATGATGTGTACTGTGAACGTGTCTTTTCCCCGTGGCCGGATCTGCATCGGGTGATGAAGGAGCAGCAGATCCCGTTGTTTGCGCTGGAATCCCAGGACCCGGTCAGCGGATTTGATTTTATCGGACTTACGCTTCAGTATGAAATGTGTTATACGAATATTTTGCAGATTCTGGATCTTGCGCAGATTCCGTTATTGGCGGCGGACCGTGCGGAGGGAATGCCGTTTGTGATCGGAGGAGGGCCTTGCGCCTATAACCCGGAACCGGTTGCGGATTTTTTTGATTTGTTTTATATCGGAGAAGGGGAAGTTTCGTATGATGCGCTGTTTGACCTGTATCTGCAGGCGAAGCGGGAAGGCTGGGCCAGACGGGAGTTCTTGATCCGGGCGGCATCTGTTCCGGGGATTTATGTGCCGCTATTATATGATGTTGTTTACAAAGAAGACGGAACGGTACAAAGTATGCTGCCAAATACACCTGGCGTTCCGCAAAAAGTGCAAAAGCAGCTGGTGATGGAATTTTCTGATTCGGTCTATCCGACAAAACCGATCGTTCCGTTTATAAAAATTACGCAGGACCGCGTGGTACTGGAACTGATGCGCGGTTGTATCCGCGGCTGCCGGTTCTGTCAGGCGGGGCAGATTTACCGTCCGACGAGGGAAAAAGATGTGGAAGTGTTAAAACGGTATGCGGATGAAATGCTGTCTGGTACCGGCTATGATGAAATTTCGCTGACATCGTTAAGTTCCAGCGATTACAGCGGACTGGAAGAGCTTGTAACGTACCTGATCGACCATTATAAGGACAAAGGCGTTAATATTTCCCTGCCGTCGCTGCGGATCGACGCGTTTTCTTTGGATGTTATGAGCAAAGTACAGGATATCCGCAAATCCAGCCTGACTTTTGCGCCAGAAGCAGGTTCCCAGCGGATGCGGGACGTGATCAACAAAGGGCTGACGGAAGAAGATATTCTGCATGGCGCCGGGCTTGCCTTTGCAGGCGGCTGGCAGAAAGTTAAGCTGTATTTTATGCTCGGTCTGCCGCAGGAAACCGACGAGGATATGCAGGCGATCGCGGAACTGGCGAATAAAATCGCAGTCCGCTATTATGATATTCCCAAAGATCAGCGCAATGGAAAATGCCAGATTACAATCAGCACGTCCTTTTTTATTCCGAAACCATTTACGCCGTTCCAGTGGGCGCGGATGTATGACAAAGAGGAATACAAACGTCGTGCGAAGGTTGTTAACGATGCGGTGAAAGCACAGCTGAATCGTAAAAGTCTTAAATACAACTGGCATGAAACCGATGTTTCTGTGCTGGAAGGAGTGTTTGCGCGAGGTGACCGCCGGATTGCCAGAGCCATTCAATATGCATATGAAGACGGAGCGCTGTTTGATTCCTGGTCGGAATTTTACGATCATGACCGCTGGCTGCGCGCTTTTGAAAAAGCGGGAATTGATATGGAATTTTACACACTGCGGGAACGCGGCGAAGATGAGATTTTTCCGTGGGATTTTATTGATGATGGTGTATCAAAGGAATATCTTTTACGGGAATGGAAACGTTCCAAAGAGGGGAAAGTAACGCCGAACTGCCGGATGCAGTGTGCCGGATGCGGGGCGAATCAATATGGAGGAGGTGTCTGTTTTGAAGGTCAGAATCAGGTTCCGTAAATATGGCAGAATGAAATTTATCGGACATCTGGATATTATGCGTTATTTCCAGAAAGCAATCCGCATGAGCGGTATCGATGTCTGTTATTCTGAAGGCTTTCAACCGCATCAGATTATGTCGTTTGCCGCGCCGCTTGGCGTTGGATTAACGAGCGATGGGGAATACCTGGATCTGGAAGTGCATACATCCCGTTCATCCCAGGCGTCGATAGCCGCATTAAATGCCGTTATGCCGGAAGGGATGGAAATTACAGGGTATGTGCAGCTGGCGGATCATGAGAAGACGGCAATGTCTGTCGTATGCGCGGCGGATTATGAGACCTGGTATAAACAGGAAGCAAAAGTGCCGGAAAAAATGCGGGACTTTGCAGAGCTGAACGGACTGCTGCAGAAATTTTTCCAAGAGCCTGCGCAGGTGCTGGTGACGAAGAAGACAAAGAAAAGTGAAAAGATCATAGATGTAAAGCCGCTTGTGTATGATTTTCGGATTTTAGAGCCGCAGGAACGTTTTTTGTTTCATCCGGCGTTTTATCTGGATGTTTGTACAGGAAGCGTGGACAATGTGAAGCCGGAGCTGATTTTGGAGGCGTTTTTTGGCTTTGCACAGGTGGAATATGATCCGTATGCGCTGCAGATTCATCGGAAAGATGTGTATTATATGGATGCGGATGGGAAACGGAAGACGTTGCTGCAGGCCGGAGTGGAGATTCCATAGCGGTCCGGATGCCAGGCAACTTAATTTAAAAATATCTTATTTTCCTCTTGACCGTACAGTTACTGTATCGTTTAGTATATAGGATACAGGAAATAAATACGGTATGAGAGGAGAACCTTATGGAAAATCAAAATGCATATTCAAAACCTGTAACATTAAAAAATATTCTGGCGTTCGCTGTCCCGACGATTGCAATGACGGTATTTATGTCTTTTTACACGATGGTCGACGGCCTGTTTGTATCAAATCTGATCGGAACGGACGCTCTGTCTGCGATTAATCTGACGGCTCCTGTGATCCAGCTGGTCACTGCTGTTTCGACGATGCTTGCTACTGGCGGAAGCGCTGTGATTATGAGAAAAATGGGAGAGCATAAGGTCGAAGAGGCAAAGGAAGATTTTACATTTCTGATTCTTGTGAATGTGGCTGCCGGTTTTGTGATGTGTGGTCTGGGGTATCTGGTGATGGAGCCCGTATTTACAGGTATGAACCTGTCGGGGGATGTGACGGGATACTGTGTGGCGTATTTAAGCCGCTACCTGCTGTTTACGGTTCCCATTCTTTTGATGAATAATTTTACCCTGTATATGATTGCAAGTGAAAAAGCAGCGCTGTCTTTGGCCTGTTCCGTAGCGGGCGGCGTCTTAAATATGGTGCTGGATTATGTTCTGATTGCTGTATTTGACCTGGGAATCAGCGGCGCTGCGATGGCCACGGGTCTTGGATATTCTGTAACAGCTGTTGTAGGATTTTTTGTGTTCTGCAGCAGGAAAAACCTGCTGCATTTTAAAAAGCCGGTCTTTCGGTTCCGCGTGCTTGCAAGCGCGGCTGCAAACGGATGTTCTGAGATGGCGACAGCACTTGTAACAGGGATTGTTACGATGATGTTTAACTGGACGATGCTGCATTATGTGGGAGAAGACGGCATTGCCGCTGTTACGATTATTACCTATGTGCTGATGTTTGCAAGTTCTCTGTATACGGGGTATTCTTATGGTGTTGCGCCGATGCTCAGTTTTTATTATGGCGAGCGCAGCCATGACAAGCTGAAAAAGCTCGTTGCACTTAGTCTGAAAGTGATCGCAGGTATTTCTGTTCTGACAGCTGCAGCTTCTTTTTTCCTTACCCGTCCGCTTGTGTCGGTCTTTGCACGGCCGGACCATCCGGTTTATGATTTGGCCGTAACCGGGAACCGGATCTGTACCATCGCGCTGTTGTTTATTGGTTTTAATATTTTTGCCAGCGGAATGTTTACGGCGTTATCAAATGGTGTCGTTTCTGCGATTCTGGCATTTTCGCGGTCATTTGTATTTATGCTGTTTACGATGATCCTGCTGCCTTTGCTGCTTGGGGTAAACGGCATCTGGCTTGCAACGCCCGTGGCGGAATGTATGGCGCTTGCTCTGTCAGCTTTTATGTTTGTAAAATACCGGAATCGTTATCAGTACGGATGATTTTGTCTAAAGTTTTCTTATATCATTCATTGAAATTACAGAACATATGTGCTATAATTGGATCAGGAATCCTTTGAATGCTATTAGGGAAGGAATGATACAAAGATGCGGATATCGACAAAATTTATATGGAACTTTACCTTCATAAATCCAAAACATGCAGGCATAGATGTCGTACAGACCGGCCAAAAGATGAAAAAGATCTGCAGCACGCATGGCCTGACCGTCAAAATGATCCAAGAGCAGCTGTATCTTGGCACTTTTCAGTCTGTTTACGCATGGTTCTCCGGGAAATCACTGCCCAGTTTGGATAACATATACAGGCTCAGCCAGATTCTGAATGTTCCCATTGATCATATGGTCGTCGGGGCGGGAGTCAGGTATGAGGCAGATCTCTGGCCGGAAGACATTCCGTCAGACGGAACGATAATGACTATGCGTATCTATTACAATGTTTGGAAACCGATGTTTCCATATTTTCAGAATATTTGAAACAGAAACATGGAGCATAAGAAAATGAAAAGACTATTGATCACCCGCGAACAGCTGCAGCATCCGGATCATCAGACAGCTGCATGGTACCAGGTCTGCGCTTTGTACGATGATACACGTATGATAGAAGTTTCCATTCATCCATACGAAGCGGAAAGTATCTTAAATAATATCTATATTGCGCGCGTAAAAAATGTTGTTGTCAATCTGCATGCAGCTTTTGTGGAATTTGAAAAAGGAATGCTTGGTTATTTGCCCTTAGAAGATTTAAAGCATCCGATCTTTACAAAAAAAATATCAGATAAGCCGATTGCAGCCGGAGAAGAGCTTGTCGTTCAGGTTACGAGGGAAGCTATGAAATCGAAAGACGCCGTCGTTACTACGAATCTGAGTTTTACGGGCGAATATCTCGTACTGACCAGCGCGAATCATAAGACTGGCATTTCCTCTAAAATATCCGGTGAAAAACGCAAAGCCTTGCAGGCATGGATACAAAACCTTTTGGAAGAAGATCCGCATCTGACGGATGATTTTGGCTTTATTCTGCGCACGAACGCGGTACAGGCGGATGAAAATATGCTTCTTGCAGAGCTGACACAGTTAAAAACAGCATATGAACATTTATGTACAAGCGCTGCCAGCAGAACGATTTATTCCTGCCTTTTGAAAGAACGTCCATTTTATTTAAAAATGCTGACAGACACGGATAAATCCAATTTGGAAGAAGTGGTTACGGATGATCCACAGATCTTTGCGCAGCTGTCACAAAACGCTTCCTGCAACGTACGTCTTTACCAGGACCCTTTGCTTCCGCTGGCGAAGCTTTACAATCTTGCAGGCCAGACAGAAGCGGCCTTAAAACAGCGGGTATGGCTGAAATCCGGCGCGAACCTCGTGATCCAGCCAACAGAAGCATTGACCGTGATTGATGTGAACAGCGGACGAAATACAGCCAAAAAAGAGAAACAGCAAAATCATTTTAAAATTAATTTGGAAGCTGCCAGTGAAATTGCTTTTCAGATGCGTCTGCGTAATTTATCAGGTATTATTGTAGTGGATTTTATTGATTTGTATGATGATGCGTTAAACGAACAGCTTATGACGCATCTGAAAGCTTTGCTGAAACAAGATCCGGTGCCTGCGGTTGTTGTAGATCTTACCAAGCTCGGGCTTGTGGAAATTACGCGCAAAAAACAGAAAAAACCTCTGGCAGAACAATTCTGACAGGAAATGCGAGGGAAACATGGAGCAAATGGAAAATTCCACAATCCTGATTGTTGAAGATGATACAGACTTGCGCGAAGGTCTTGCTTTTTCTCTAAAATCGGAAGGATATCTGATAGAGACTGCCAGTACGCAGAAAGCGGCATGGCGCAGCTTTCGTGAAAAATCTTTGGATCTGGTGCTTTTAGACTGTAATCTTCCGGATGGAAGCGGGTTTGACTTTTGTACGAAGGTCAAAAAAATCAGGGATCTGCCGATTTTGATGCTGACAGCCCGGGATACGGAAATGGACGAAGTGCAGGCGTTGGAATTGGGGATGGATGATTTTATGTCAAAACCGTTTTCACTGGCTGTATTAAAAGCCAGGATTAAAAAACTGCTCCAAAAGGCTAAGCCCCAGATGCAGCTTCTTTCCGGCGGCATCCGGATTGATAAAAACAGCTGTCAGATTTTTAAAGAGGAAGAAGAGATTGTCTGCAGCAAAATTGAGTACCAGATTCTCACTTATCTGGTAGAACATGCGGGGAAGGTACTTTCCAAGGAACAGATTCTCTCACACGTGTGGGACAGTCAGGGCCGTTTTGTGGAAGAAAATGCCGTGCCGGTCAATATCCGCAGGCTGCGGTTGAAAGTCGAAGACGATCCGAAGCATCCGCGGCATATTCAGACGGTGCATGGGATCGGTTATATATGGAAACAGGTGTAAAACATGGAAGCGGTTATGTTTATCGCCGGAGCGCTGGCAGGTCTTTTTTGGGCATATTTTGAACGCAGAAAAAGACACAGGGTCTGCCGACAGCTGAATCAGATGCTGGAACACGTTCTTGACAGGGAGCCGGTAGGGATTTCCGACCTAAAGGAAGGGGAGATTTCCGTACTGGCCAGTCAGGCGCTGCGTATCCAGGAAAAATTAGCATATGAAATCGGGCTGGCGACAAAAGAGAAAGAGCAGGTAAAAAGCTTAGTTTCCAATATGTCCCATCAGTTAAAGACGCCTCTTAGCC
>VSNY01000169.1 GCA_009774535.1 Lachnospiraceae bacterium | reverse complement strand
GCATAATCATGTATCAATGTCCAAAGGAACAACAGAAAATAACCCGAAAGGGAGAAAAGATGGAAGTTATGAACGAAAAGGAAATTAAAATCGTAAAGAACGCAACAATTTACGAAATACGGCTGGCGTTTGCCTGTGGTGAGAAAGAAGATTACAAGAAAGAGGAAATTCTCGAAATGCTTGACAAAATTGCACTTGCGAAAGAGCGGGAGTAGTCAAAAATTTGTCTACACAGCTGCTGGAATTGGGAATTCCGGTGCTGATGGCTGTGAATATGGCAGATCTTTTAGCCAAAAACGGAGATCATATTCAAATCGGACAGTTAAGCCGCGAGTTAGGCTGTGAAATTGTGGAAGTATCTGCGCTGAAAGGAACCGGGATACAAAAGGCAGCGGAAAAAGCGGTTTTACTTGCACAGCAAAAAAGCGCTGCAGGGGCGGTACATAGATTTTCAGCACGTGCAGAGCGCGTAGTTCAGGATGCAGCCGGGCGGCTTAACGGCCAGGTGCCTGAAGAACAGAAGCGTTTTTATGCCATTAAGCTGCTGGAACAGGATACAGAGATTTGTAAGCAGCTGCAGAGTACGCCGGATGTATCCGCGCAGATTCGGGAGATGGAGGAGACGTTTGATGACGACATAGAAAGTATTATTGCGAATGAGCGGTATGTATTTATTTCTTCTATTATGAAGACATGTATGGAAACGTGTGGCATGGCGAAAAATCAAAAGGAAAAACGAACGGTTTCTGACCGGATTGACCAGTTTGTAACGAACCGATGGCTGGCGCTGCCGTTTTTTGCGGCGATGTTTTTGTACCTGCTGCTGCGGCCTTCTAAGACAGGCGCTATACTGCGGCGCGGGACAGACCGGATGGCAGGAGCTAATTCATAACAGGCACTGTAAAAAGGCAGAGACTGCCGGATGAAAAAGGAGAATCGGGGGTGTATGATGGGTACGTTCGTTGTATTAGCGGGATTGCTGGTAATTGTATTTTTATCTGTCCGCAGTATGGTCAGGCAGAAAAAACAGGGCAGGTCAGGCTGCTGCGGCGACTGCAGCCAGTGCCGCGGGCGCCATTGAAAAAAACTGGCGGCGGCCTTTCGTAAGGTCTGATTCAGAAATTAGGAACACAGCCAGGCAGATGTATTACAGATAAAGGGAGATGGAGCGCAGAGTCTACGGACTTTGTGCCATCTCCTTTTTGAACTTCAGCCGTTATATTTTCATACAGTCAGCACGGTAAATGCGCAGATCTGTCTGAACCGATGCTAAAGTACTTTCTATTTTAGGACATCTGTACAAAAAGTATTTTCTTTTCTGACGATTTCTGTTAAAATGTAAACAGGAGTTATGGGGGGGACGGGAAAGGGGAAACCTGATCAGAATGATTGCCTGCATCCGGCAGGCATGTGAAAAAATTGCAGAAGGAGAAATATGGAAATGAAGGACATGAATGAGTTGCTCAATACTGCGGATATGCTGATCTATACGAATGAGAATTGTACGGGATGCAATAAATGTGTACGTGTCTGCCCGACGTTGGTATCAAATATTGCGCAGGATGGAAAAATCTGGGTGAACGGTGACAGCTGCGTGGCATGCGGCGCGTGTCTGGATGCGTGCGGTCATGATGCGAGGGTGTATTATGACGATACAGAGAAATTTTTCGCGGATTTAAAAAGCGGGAAAAAGATTTCGGTCATTGTTGCTCCGGCATTTTTAGCAAATTATCCAAAGGACTATAAGCGGGTGCTTGGATATTTAAAATCATTAGGTGTAAACCATATTTACAGCGTGTCATTCGGCGCTGATATTACAACCTGGGGCTATCTGAAATATATTACGGAAAATAATTTTATAGGCGGTATCAGCCAGCCATGTCCGGTAGTTGTGGATTATGTGGAAAAATATATTCCAAAACTGCTTCCAAGGATGATGCCGGTGCAAAGCCCTATGATGTGTATGGCGATTTATATCAGGAAATATTTAAAACTGGCGGATGATCTTGCTTTTATCAGCCCTTGCGTTGCGAAAAAGCAGGAGATGAACGATAAAAACAATCATGGATATGTCAAATATAATGTAACGTTTTTAAAGCTGATGCAGAAGATCGGCAGAGCGTATATGAACAGCCCGGAGTATAACGACGAGCTGGAATATGGTCTTGGTTCGCTGTATCCGATGCCGGGAGGGCTTAGGGAAAACGTAGAGCATTTTCTTGGAAAAGCGCAGGTCGTGCGGCAGGTAGAAGGTGAACTGGAAGCGTACCGCTATCTGGAAGAATATCTCAAACGGGTGGAACAGAAAGCAGAATTGCCATTGATGGTTGATGTTTTAAACTGCAGCAAAGGATGTATTTACGGCACTGCCACAGATCCTGCGAAAAATACGGATGATGTGCTGCTGACATTAAGCCGGATGCGGGATATGGATGCGAAGGAAGTACATAAAAAAGGCAGATTTCGTAAGGCGAACAAGAGTCCGTGGCTGCAGCAGAATACGCCGAAAGAACGTCTGGAGAACCTGATGGAAGCGTTTAAAGACCTGCATCTGTCAGATTTTATCCGTAAATACGATACGACAAAACAAATAAAAGTGAACGAACCATCAGATGCTGAGTTAGCAAAGATTTATGAGAGTATGCTGAAAGATACGCCGTTAAAACAGAATATCAACTGCAGCGCATGCGGCTATAATACGTGTAAAGATATGGCGTACGCGATTTATAATCGTGTGAATGCAAAAGAAAACTGTATCCATTATATCAAAGAACTGGCGGAAAATGAGAGCCTTAAATTGGAAAAGATAAACGAAGAGCAGCGCCTTGAGCATGAGCGCAGGCTGCAGATGATCGATGCGATTAAAGTGCAGTTTACAACGCTGTCTAACGCGGTGACGGAATTAAATGAAGCGAATGAGGCGTCCGCAAATGAAGCGACCGATCTGGCAGGAAAGCTGCATGATATTTCCAGCTTTTGCTATCAGCTGGAAGATTCGCTGGCCAGCATTTTGAATTTTATTGATATCTATAAGAATACAAGTGAAAGCATTGTCAGTATTGCGAATAAGACCAACCTGCTGTCATTGAACGCGTCGATTGAAGCGGCCCGGGCAGGCGAACAGGGCCGGGGCTTTGCGGTAGTTGCCGAAGAGATCCGCAAATTATCCACGTCTATTAAGACACTGATTGTAAAAGATAACCAGCAGGCAGAGGAAACCATTCCGGTGGTAGATGAAAGTGTGAATTCGATCAAAGAGCTGATTGAGAATATTAACCATATGAGCGACCGAATCGCTACCATTGCAGCAAATTCAGAGGAAATTGCAGCGCAGACTACAAGCGTACAAGTAATGGCAGATGACTTAAAGAATGAGGTTCAGAAAATCTAATTACGATAGATCAGGACCAATAGATCAGGATCATAAGATTGAGAAACAAACGGGCAGAGCAAAAGCTTCTGCCTGTTTGTCTGTCTGTAAAAGTTTTGCTTGACATTTTGCAAATAAGAGTGTATGATATATTCATATGAACAAATGCTCATATATTAATATGACGGAAGGAGGAAGGCTTCCTTGCAGGAAAAAGAACCAGAATGCTGTGAAACAATGGAAATACATGAAGATTTGCTAGAGCTGGTAAACAGACGCATGCCGCCGGAAGAGGAATTGTATGACCTTGCGGAACTGTTTAAAGTATTTGGCGATTCTACGAGGATACGAATTTTGTTTGTGCTGTTTGAAGCGGAAGTCTGCGTCTGTGATCTTGCTGAAGCGCTGCATATGACACAGTCGGCTATTTCCCACCAGCTGCGGATTTTAAAAAATTCCAGGCTTGTCAAAAGCCGCAGGGAAGGGAAATCTGTTTTTTATTCCCTGGCGGACAGCCATGTCAGGACGATGATTGACCAGGGCCGGGAGCATATCGAAGAGTGATCTGTGAGATCCGCAGCAGCAAATAAAATCAATACAAAATAGAGATTCAAATTAAGGAATTGAGAAATTAAGGTATTAATCAGTTAAGGAATCAAGAAGTTGAGGAATTTAGAAATTAAGGATAAGAAAGGAAGAAAAAATTATGAAAAAGAAATTTAAATTACAAGATTTAGACTGTGCAAACTGTGCCGCAAAAATGGAAGAAGCCATTAAAAAGCTGCCCGGAGTCAACGATGCGACAGTCAGTTTTATGACACAGAAGCTGACCATCGACGCAGATGACGCACAGTTCGACGAGATTATGAAAAAAGTGGTGCAAGTGTGCGCCAAAGTAGAACCAGATACGAAAATTTTGATGTAACAGGAGCAAACGATGACAAAAAAACAAAAAACAATGCTTTCGCGCATTATCCTGGCATTTTTCCTGTTTGCCGCGCTGCTTGCTGCGGAACATGCTGAAATGCTGGAAACAATTCCGGCTGCAGGTTTGTTTGCGATCTATGCGGTTCCGTATCTGGTAATCGGCTATGATATTATCTTAAAAGCATGCCGCAATATCAGCCATGGGCAGGTATTTGATGAAAATTTCCTGATGATGCTTGCTACATTCGGCGCTTTTGCGGTACAGGAATATGCGGAAGCGGTTGCGGTCATGCTGTTTTATCAGGTCGGTGAACTGTTTCAAAGCTATGCGGTCGGCAAATCCCGCCAGTCCATCGCGGATCTGATGGACATCTGTCCGGAATATGCAAATATGGAGCAGGACGGACAGCTTGTGCAGGTCGACCCGGATAATGTAGAAGTCGGCAGTATGATTATTATCAAGCCAGGCGAGCGGATTCCTCTGGACGGTATTGTGACCGAAGGGGAATCGCTGATCGATACGGCGGCGCTGACCGGAGAATCCGTCCCGCGCAGGGCGTCGTTGGGAGATGAAGTGATCAGCGGCTGCGTCAATGGCAGCGGTACGTTAAGGGTACGGGTAACCAAAGAATTTGACGACTCCACAGTGGCTAAAATTTTGGAACTTGTGGAAAACGCTTCCAGCAAAAAAGCAAATGTGGAAAACTTTATTACGCGCTTTGCCAGATATTATACGCCGATCGTTACGATCGCGGCGGCCGCGCTGGCAGTTATTCCGCCGCTTTTCGCAGGAGGCGGATGGGCGGAATGGGTGCAAAGAGCCTGTATCTTTCTTGTGATTTCCTGTCCATGCGCCCTTGTAATATCCGTTCCGCTCGGATTTTTTGGCGGCATCGGCGCGGCGTCCAAAATCGGAGTGCTTGTAAAAGGGAGCAATTATCTGGAAGCCGTATCTGAAATGACCACGATCGTATTCGACAAAACAGGAACGTTGACCAAAGGAGAATTTAAAGTTACAGATATTTTGCCTGGCCGGGTATCTCAGGCAGACCCTGGTTGTTCCAAAACAGATCCGTCAAAAGAAAGGCTGCTGGAAATTGCTGCACTGGCAGAAGGATATTCCAACCATCCGATCGCGTCTTCGCTTAAGGAAGCTTATGGCAGGCCGCTGGAACTGGATCGTGTAGACGGCGCCGAAGAAATCGCCGGGCATGGGGTGCGCGTACAGGTGGACGGTAAGGAAGTATTGCTTGGCAATGAAAAACTCATGCAGGCAGAACACATTGCATTTGATCCATGCGGCCAGGCGGGAACGGTAGTTTATATAGCAGAACAGGGAATATTCCTTGGCAGCATTGTGATATCAGATACGGTCAAAGACGGCGCAAAAGAAGCGCTGGCAGCTATGAAGCGGCTTGGCGTGAAAAAGAGCGTGATGCTTACCGGAGACCGCGAAAAAGCCGCGGCGTATACAGCCAGGGAATTGGACATTGATGAAATCCATGCAGAACTGCTTCCGGCAGACAAGGTAACCTGCGTAGAAAACCTGCTGCAGCATCAGCCGCCGAAAGAACGTCTTGCTTTTGTCGGCGACGGTATTAACGACGCTCCGGTGCTGACAAGAGCGGATCTAGGTATTGCGATGGGCAGTATGGGTTCGGATGCAGCGATTGAAGCTGCAGATCTCGTACTGATGGATGATGATATTCGTAAGATCGCCGCGATTGTGCGGATCTCCCGAAAGACGATGCGGATTGTAAAGCAGAATATTATATTTGCGTTAGGCGTGAAAGCGCTGGTGCTGGCGCTGGGCGCTTTTGGCGCGGCGAATATGTGGGAGGCGGTATTTGCGGATGTAGGGGTATCAGTACTTGCGATTTTAAATTCCATGCGGACACTGCAGGCAAAATTCAGCCTGGATTAAGGAAGGCGCCGCAGAGTGTGTGGTTGCGTGCACGCTCTGCGGGCAGGCTCCGGCCCGCTGCCCGTGGAGTCCTTCCATGGTTGATCTGAACGGCTGCGAAAGATCTGTTTAATTATCTGCGGCATCACTTTCTGACATTGAATAAACCTGCCGTTTCCTTGCCATTTCATCACTTTCCAGATACTCATCATAAGTTGTAACTTTATCCACAATCGATCCGTCCGGCATAAACTCAATAATCCGGTTCGCCGTTGTCTGCACGACCTGGTGGTCACGACAGGCAAACAGGATCGTGCCTGGGAATTTGATCATTCCGTTATTAAGCGCCGTAATCGCCTCCATATCCAGGTGATCCGTCGGTTCGTCAAAAATCAGCACATTTGATCCTTCGATCATCATACGGGAAAGCAGCACACGCACTTTTTCTCCTCCGGATAAGACTTTCATTTTCTTCACGCCGTCTTCCCCGGCAAACAGCATCCGGCCAAGGAATCCACGTACATAAGTAGCATCCTTAATTTCAGAAAACTGTGTCAGCCATTCCGTAATGGACAGATCGGTGTCAAAGATTTCAGTATTATCTTTTGGAAAATAAGACTGGCTTGTGGTAACGCCCCATTTATAATTGCCTTCATCCGGCTCCATTTCGCCTGCCAGAATCTTAAATAACGTAGATTTTGCCAGTTCATTGCTGCCGACGAACGCGATTTTATCATCATGTCCCATTACGAACGATACGTGATCCAGCGCCTTTTCACCGTCAATCGTTTTGCTGATGTCTTCTACCATCAGCACTTCGTTCCCAATCTCACGGTTTGGACGAAAATCAATATAAGGATACTTCCGGCTGGAAGGCTTAATTTCGTCTAACTGGATTTTTTCCAGCGCGCGTTTTCTGGAAGTCGCCTGTTTGGATTTGGAAGCATTCGCAGAGAATCGTGAAATAAATTCCTGCAGCTCCTTAATTTTTTCTTCTTTTTTCTTATTTGCTTCTTTCATCTGACGGATCAGAAGCTGGCTGGACTCATACCAGAAATCATAGTTGCCGGCATAGAGCTGGATTTTGCCATAATCGATATCCGCCGTATGCGTGCAGACTTTGTTCAGGAAATAACGGTCATGCGATACGACAATCACGGTATTTTCAAAATTAATCAAAAATTCCTCCAGCCAGGCAATCGCGTCCAGATCCAAATGGTTCGTCGGTTCGTCCAGCAGCAGGATATCCGGATTGCCGAACAGCGCCTGTGCCAGCAGCACTTTGACTTTTAAGGAACCTTGGAGGTTTTGCATCGTAGAGGCATGTTCTTCAGTAGGAATGCCAAGGCCGTTTAATAAAGTGGCAGCGTCGCTCTCTGCGTTCCATCCGTCCATTTCCGCAAATTCCGCCTCTAATTCGCTGGCCCGGATGCCGTCCTCGTCTGTAAAATCTTCTTTTGCGTAAATCGCGTCTTTTTCTTTTGAGATGTCAAAGAGCCGCTGATTGCCCATAATTACCGTATCCAAAACGGTGAATTCGTCATACTGGAAGTGATCCTGCTTTAAAAAGGACAGGCGCTGGCCCGGTGTGACCGCAACACTGCCGTTTGTCGGCTCCAGCTCGCCGGACAAAATCTTTAAAAAGGTAGATTTCCCAGCGCCGTTGGCCCCGATCAGGCCGTAGCAGTTTCCCTCGGTAAATTTGATGTTGACATCTTCAAATAATGCTTTTTTGCCTACTCTTAAGGTAACGTTGTTTGCACTGATCATATTTGAATCCTCATTTTCTTATTTTAAATTGTAACAGTTTCTGGCCGCTTTTATTATTATACATAAAATAATGGTAATTTCAAGAAAAAAGTCAGAATCGCTTTTGTGATATCAGTTTAAAACAGACAAACGAAAGTGATGGCTATGCAATCGTCCGGCAGGCCAACAAAATCCCCCTCCATTTCTCTCACTGAGCGGTCTCGGAAACTCTTTAAGCCCGAATTTCCGCTCTTTTTTCATGTTCTTCTTTTTTACTTTCCTCCATATC
>VSNY01000168.1 GCA_009774535.1 Lachnospiraceae bacterium | reverse complement strand
TCCCCCCGGTATTCAACCCCTGGTCGCCGTCTTTCGCACGCTTGTGATCCTGGGAGGAACTCATGAAACGGATGGTTTTGCCGTCTGTAAAAGATAAAACGGATACTTCCCTTCCCGTCATAAATTCTTCCACAACCATCCGGTTTCCGGCAGAACCAAACGTCTTGTCTTCCATAATCGATTTGACGCCCGCTTTTGCTTCTTCCAGTGTATGGCAGATTAATACGCCTTTGCCAAGCGCCAGGCCGTCGGCTTTTAATACGACCGGCATATTTGCTGTCTCAAGAAAGGCAAGCGCGTCTTTGGGATCGTCAAACGTCTCGTATGCGGCTGTCGGAATATGATATTTTTTCATGAGGTCTTTGGAAAATGCCTTGGAACCTTCGAGTATCGCCGCATTTTTCCTTGGCCCGAATACTTTCAGCCCTTCCGCTTCAAAGACATCTACAATGCCGCCTGCTAACGGGTCATCCATACCGATAATGGTAAAATCAATACCCTGTTCTTTGGCAAACGCTGCCAGCTTGTCAAATTCCATCGCCCCGATCGGAACACATTCCGCGATCTGCCCGATCCCTGCGTTACCTGGCGCACAGTATATTTTATCTACTTTCGGACTTTTGGCCGCGCTTGCTGCAATCGCATGTTCCCGGCCGCCGCCGCCTACGATTAACACTTTCATACTATCACCGCTCCTTTTTCTATACTTCCTTACGCTGTTTCAACTATGTATGACTCTTTCTATGTTCCTGTTCACAATTCTGATCTTCGGACTTTTCTATGTTCCCGCTTACGGTTCTGCTATTCGCACGATACCATCTGTAACGGCAACCTTTCCCTGCGCAATCAGACTAACCGCCTGCGGCAGAATCTTCCACTCTGCCTGTTCCATAACGCGCTGCTGCAGCGTCTTTGGCGTATCATCCGCATGGACGCTGACTGCTTTTTGCAGGATAATCGGTCCGGTATCCGTACCTTCGTCTACAAAATGAACGGTCGCTCCGGTCACTTTTACCCCTCTTGCAAGCACGGCTTCATGCACTTTAAGCCCGTAATACCCCGCTCCGCAAAACGACGGAATCAGGGACGGGTGAATATTAATCATACGATTTTGATAGGTCTGCACCAGTATTTCAGGCAAAATTACCAGATATCCGGCCAGCACGACCAGATCCGCCTGCTTTTCCTGCAAAGTTTTTACAAGCGCCCGTCCAAACGCGTCCCGGTCTGCAAAATCCTTCGGGGAAATGCAAAGGCCCGGGATACTATGTGTTTTGGCGCGTTCCAGCGCATAAGCGTCTTGTTTATTGCTGATCACCGCCACAATCTGCGTATGTTCTATCTGTCCTGCTTCCACTGCATCGATCAGCGCCTGCAGGTTGGTACCGCCGCCGGATACCATAATCGCGATCTTTAACATAATGCAACCCCTTTTTCACCGTCTGCCGCTTCACCGATCCGATACGCCATAACCCCGGCTGCCTGCGCGGCTGCAATGACCGGATCTGCCTGCGCGGCTGCAACGCCCAGCACCATACCGATTCCCATATTAAATGTATTGTACATCATCTGTTCTTCAATCATTCCTTTTTCCGCAATCAGCCGGAAAATCTGCGGCACTTCATAGCTGTCCTTATGAATCACGGCGCGAATGCCCTCCGGCAGCATACGCGGAATATTTTCATAAAAACCGCCTCCGGTAATATGGCTGCATGCTTTGATTACAACGCCTGCTTCCCGGATCTTCCGCAGCGCCTGTACATAAATACGGGTCGGCGTCAGCAGCGCTTCTCCCAGCTTTTGTCCCAGCCGCGGCTCATACGTATCCAGTATATTTTTACTTTCGGCCTCATTCTCATGATCAAGCCCGAACACTTTACGCACCAATGAAAATCCGTTGGAGTGTACGCCGGAAGATGCAAGACCGATCAGCACGTCGCCGTGTTTGAGATCTTTTCCGGTAACAATATCTTTTTCATCCACCACGCCGACTGCAAATCCTGCCAGATCGTATTCATCTAACGGATAAAATCCCGGCATTTCCGCGGTTTCCCCGCCGATTAACGCCGCGTTTGCCTGCCTGCAGCCTTCCGCAACGCCGCTGACAACCGCTTCGATTTTCTCCGGATAATTTTTCCCGCATGCGATATAATCCAGGAAAAATAATGGCTCGCCGCCTGCGCATGCAATATCGTTAACGCACATCGCTACACAGTCAATGCCAACCGTGTCATGCTTGTCCATCAGAAACGCCAGTTTTAATTTGGTGCCGACGCCGTCTGTCCCGGATACAAGCGTTGGTTTTTCCATCTGTTTGCATGCTTCCATTGAAAAAGCGCCGGAAAACCCGCCCAGATTGGTCAGCACTTCCGGGCGCATAGTACTTTGTACGTGTTTTTTCATTAATTCTACCGATCTGTAACCAGCTTCAATATCAACTCCAGCATTTTTGTAATCCATGATTTTTCCTCCTGCTTCTTTAAGTACGATTGATCACTCCAACCATCTGCCTCTAGTCATAATGCCACAAGTTGAGAAAAATTTCAATGCACATTTTTCATAATGAAGGAAAATATGACTGATCAGGTGATTCCGCATATTTACGCCAAAATTTCTTCTGCCTGCTAAAAAGAAGCATTCCCCTGACACAAAGCTCTACTGCCATCGCAATCCACATGCCGTGCAGTCCCAGACGTCCCACCAGCAATAAAGATAAGCCGATGCGCACTACCCAGATACTAAGAAGATTCAAAATCCCCGGAACTAATGTATCTTCTGCGCCGCGCAGCACTCCGGAAGCCACAATGGAAACAGCAAACAACGGTTCCGCCAGCAGTTCCACGCGCAGTACCTCAGCAGCCAGCTTCTGCACATCTGACGACGGCGTCAGCAAACGAAATACGAATGGACAGGCCAGCCACATAAACGCACCCGTAATTGTCATCAACAGCACGCCCAACAGCAGCGAACTATTGCCATACTGTTTTGCCAGCTTATATTTCCCCGCGCCTATATTCCTCCCTACCAGTGCGGTAGCGGCATTTCCAATCCCATATCCCGGCATATAGCACAGTCCTTCCACCGTAACAGCAAAGGAATTTGCCGCGATCGCGACCGTTCCAAGCGGCGCGATAATACGCGTGGATGCTACCATCGCGCCGCACATGGCAAATTCCTGTCCTGTCACTGGCAGTCCGATCTTTAATGCCCGTTTTAAAATCCCTGTATCCAGCGGACAAGGTTCCCGCCAGTTCAGACGCAGCTCCACAGACCGGACACAGCAGCTCCACAGCATCGCCAGAGAGATCACAGCCCCTGCCAGTCCGGTCCCCATCCCTGCTCCCATCACTCCGAAATGCGGAATCAGCGCGATATTAAAAATCACATCTAAGACACACATCGATGCATTCAGCACGCTTGGCGTCACCATATTTCCGCTGCACTGCAGGCAGGCGGAAGCCAGCGCATTCATCAGCATAAACGGATACGCCAGCGCAAAAATCAGGAAATAAGCGGAAGCATCCGCAACAATGGCTCCTTCCCCGCCCAGCCAGTGCGGCAAATACCCGCTTAATTTTACACCCGCGCCAAGCAACAGCCCGGATACTGCCAATCCTGCTCCCAGCCCATGCTTTAATACTTTTCTTGCCTGCGCATACGCCCCTGCGCCGATCTGATGGGCGATCTGCACGGAAAATCCCGCGGATACTCCCAGTATAAAACTGTTCATCAGCCACGTACTGCTGGCTACCAGCCCGATCGCGGCAGACGCGTCCGGCCCCAGGCGCCCAACCATGGCAGAATCGATATATTGCATTACAATTGTTGTAATCTGTGTTAAAATAGCCGGAATGCTGAGCTTCCATACGCTGTAAAAACGTTCGGCCAGTTCCGGATAAATCCACTTTTTGAAACCGTTCATCTGTTCCACCTCCCTACAAACTACAGACCTATGACCAAATTTTGCTTACCATAATGATTTTCCCATACAGGCAATTGGAACTTGTCAAATTTTGCAGTGCCATAAGTTTACCACACTCGCGGGCATAATTCCATTCTATATTGCTCATAATCCCATATTTTACCGCATTTTCCATAATCGCTCAATCGCAAGATAACTGCATCACATCCGTAATAACAAACAGGAGAAAATTGCTGATTCGCATTCCGTAATATCCCAGTTTTACCGGATACCCCAAAAACACCCAGGCCAGGACATCCGCGATCAAAAGGATCGAGCAAGTAACCTGCATACTTAATAAAAGTCCGCGTTTTTTCTATCAAAGCCGTGGTTTAAATAGACACATAAAGCCATAGTCATACAAAAAATGCTGCCCCAGATCTCTAATGAAATATACAGGGACTGTACCGTAAACATTACATTCTTCTCTCTTGGAAATCATTTAAGAATTAACTTAAAAATAAGCCCTTTCCATTTTATACCTTACATGTAATACCGCACCAAAACCGCACTGTACTATATTTAGAAGCAGTTATTTCATATCTTGTACTCGCAGCCGTTATGGCGTATAATAGATCAAATGAGAATTTTAATTATGTTGGATGATACGAAAAATACACGTTTATATTGTCATATCAAGGGGGCTGCCAGGAAATAACGATTTATGCCCCTGTACAGGTAAGAAAGAAACAGACCCTGAGAAGGGGCTGTCTATTTCCGACAGCCCCTTTCTATCTCCTCCTTCTTTATCCAATCATGCGTATGGCTTTGCTGATTTCTCTGTAATCATAATCAGAAATTTCTATGCCCGTCTTCATATTGCTGGCATGGATTACCCTGCCACTGCCGTCATAGACTGCTGCATGGAAGAATTTATTTTCACCGTCTGCCGAGCTGTAAATAATGATATCTCCTGCTGACAGTCCCTCCAACGGTACCTCTGTTCCGACAGACGCCAGCGCCTGAATATCTGCTGGCAGCTCTATTCCGGCCAGCGCATAAATTGCCTTGACAAACCCGATACTGTCTGTTCCATACTCTAAATCTGTTCCGCCTGCCTGATAAGGATTTCCAATATATAATTTTGCCAGTTCCGCAATCTGTTCACCGGCAGTCTGCTGCTCTTTTAAAATATTTGTGTATTCTTCTGCTGCATTCGCTGGGCTGACTAATCTTTCTTTCCCATAATCTGACACTTCTGACGGAATGGATGGAGTTTCTTTCACATCTGCTTCACCTTTCCGGCTGCCTGATAATGTCTCAGTATCTGCCATGCCTTCAAGTCTGTCTGATACTTCTGTCTCTGCTGTATTCTTCTGTATGTTCTTTTTTTCTGCCGCCGCTGCTCCAGACTTATTGGGGGAAATTTCTGCCCCGCTTTGTCCTGTATTTTCAGCCTGACTAGCTGTTTCGCCTGGCGCTTCCTGTGCGGATACCGTAAAAGCCGTCAAAATACAGCAGATTATTCCGGCTGCCACAACAGCCGCTTTCTTTGAATATCTTTTTGTGTTCATAATACACCGAATCCTTTCTTCTATTTCTGAGTGTCTGGCAAAACAGGCATTGAGCGGCCATACAGACTGCCGAGATTCCTGTGCCAGACGGATTAAAGCAAGTGCATAAGCTGTTTTGCAGTGCTGTGAACAGGTACGGCTCACTTCTTCATCACTGGCAAACTCAATATCTTTGTTTAATAATACTGCCATCATCCAGACCAGTGGATGAAACCAGTAAATGCATATGGTCAGACATAGCAGATATTTCACAAAAACATCTTTTCTGCGGATATGTACCCATTCATGTTCCATAATACAGAAAAATTCCTCTTCATTCAGGTTGATTTCAGAAGGAAACAAAATCACCGGACGAATTACGCCGTATGTCAGAGGACTTTTTACAAATTCTGATCTGCGAAGGGCTGCTTTCGGAAGGCTGCGATGCAGCTGCAGCCATTTTTCAGCTGTCTCGTTATAAAAAGGCAGCGATGTTTTGTATAATCTTAACGTGCGGATATGTTTTATCAAAATCCCCGCAGCAAGCATACCCGCCACTGACAGCCAGATCACGCAACATACTTCTTTCAGATAAATCTTCGCTGCAGCATTCTGTACCCATTTCGCCGCTTTCCCCAAATCAGCACTTACAGAAAATACGTCTGGGTCAGCAGAATTTTTACCAAAAAGGACATCCAGGTTATCGGAATGCTCTCGGAATGCTGTACCGGAAAGGTCATCCGGCCGCTTAAGGCTGCTGATTCGCGTATCCGGCCGCATCCCTGCCTGAAGCTGCCTTTTCAAACCAGACGTCTGCAGGTTCTGCGAGACTGTCTTTTGAAACCAGCTTCCCGCTGATTCGCTGACCAGTATGGAAAACGGAAAAAGCAGCCGCACGATGGCACAGATCCACAGAAAAACAAAAAACCGCTTTGGAATCTGATGAAAGAAAAAATGCCTGAAGCAGATAATGACTGCGATCAGAAAAGATCCATTCAGTCCCATCTGCAACATGTTTATGTTCTTCATAATCACCTCATTTTAGTTCTTCTGCCAGCTTTTTCAGCCGTGCAATGTCTTCCGGCGTCAGTTCCTGCTGTCCAAGCAGCGACGCAAGCAGCAGGTCCTTCGAGCCGCCATATATTTTATCAATAAAATCTTTCGTCGCCGCTTTTTGTACTTCCTTTCTGCTAATCAGCGGGCTGCAGAGAAATCCCGGATCTGTGCGCAGAACTGCTTTTTTTTCTACGCATTTTTTCAATACCGTATAGGTGGTTGTTTTGCTCCAGTTAATCTGCTCTTTCAGCCGCTGCGCAATTTCTTTTGCTGGCAAATCACCCTCTTTCCATAATAAGTCCATCACTTTTAATTCTGACTCAAATAATCTTACTGACATACAATTCCTCCGTTCTATTGCAATAGAATAATTATATTCTATCCTAGTAGAACGAAATTGTCAAGCATCATTTTTCTAATCCTTCTGCTGTCCGGAAAGCTTTGCAGCAATTAAGTGTCAAGTGACTGAAAACTGTGCTGGATATCGAAAAAATACTTATCCCGCATGCATTAACTGTGTCAGCATTAAAATTATCAGGACTAAAAATCAACGGAACACCCCGATTTAGAGGCATTCCGCTGATCCATATTTTAAGTATACACTTTTCTTAGTATTTCCTCACACATTCAGAAAATCTTTTGCCAGAAAATACTGTTTTCCATTATTGCATACAACTGTTGCCATCAGTATACTGTCTGCGGTTAAAAATGATTCCAGATCTGTTTCAGAAAAAATAGAATTTTTCGGATGATTACTTAAAAACAGCGGACTGTTTCTGGGTGCAGTACATACCAGTTCTTTTGCCTGTGGAACAGTGCTGAGTGATATACCGTTCTCCGTTCCACAAATAACAATATATTTCCAATCTATCAGGCTCACAAACGTTCCCACCTCATTACTACTATTATTATTTTTCATTAAGTATCTCAACTATTTACCTCCCAGAGTCCGCCTGCTAACGGTTTTCACGAACGGCGACGATTATGAAATCACACATCAAATGGCTGCTGATGTAACGCGAAACTCGGTTACCGCAAATCACACATCAAATGGCTGCTGATGTAACGCGAAACTCGGTTACCGCAAAAGCAGAAAACACATCGCTGGCGGCAGGCAGCCAGAAACTGGCTGCCAAAAACGAATCAAATGCGGGGAATCATTCTTCCAAATACGAATATGGGCAGATGTGTGTAGAAATTCTGGAAGCAATCGGCGGGAGCCAGAATGTTAAAAATGTCTTTCATTGTGTTACACGGCTCAGAATCGTTCCGGCCAACAGAGACCTCGTGGATATGGACAAACTCAGCAGTGTCAGCGGTCTGCTAAAAGTAATCGAATCAAGCGGGCAGCTGCAATGCGTAGTGGGAACAACGGTGGCGGAAGTATATGCTGATTTTCTCAAAATCGGCGGTATCAAAGCAGGCGGAGAAGCAGACCCTGATTCTGCCAGTGAAGCATCTGCTGGAAAGAAAACAAATATTATAACACAAGGACTGAATACACTGGCATCCTGTGTAACGCCTGGATTATATGCAATTGTTGCCGGCGGTATGATTAAAGGCATCATTTCACTGATTACCGCATTTGGTGTTTCAGATAAATCGGACATCATCACTGTTTTAAATGCAGTCGGAGATGCTCCATTCTACTTTATGCCGTTTATCATCGGCTATGCAGCTGCCAAGCGTTTTAAAATTAAGGACTCAAACTTCGCACATAGATTTTAGTTATAAGTATGAAAGCATTGTAGAACCTGCAGGGTGCAAAAGGGCATAGAATCCCCCTCCCCACGAAAAGGGGCTTTT
>VSNY01000167.1 GCA_009774535.1 Lachnospiraceae bacterium | reverse complement strand
TTATAACCACGATGATTTGGAAAAAATAACCGATAAACTTACGCAATAAAAAATGATATGATTAATTTATCATATATAGATAATCTACATAATAAGAAAGGAGATACAGATGGTGCTTCATAAAAGTCTTGTATCCGGCAGCACAGCTCTCTTGATCCTGCGGCTGCTGGAAGAAAAGGACATGTATGGCTATGAAATGATCGAACTGCTCCGCCAGCGTTCTAAAAATGTATTTGAGCTGAAAGCAGGCACGCTATATCCATTGCTGCATTCATTGGAAATCAAAGGTTTCTTAATATCCTACGAATCAGAAGCAGGCGGAAAAGTGCGCAAATATTATCAGATTACCAAAAGCGGGCGGCAGCATTTACAAGAAAAAAAGCAGGAATGGCAGGTCTACGCGCAGGCTGTTGCAGACGTATTGTATATCAGTACCTGAGCGGCAAAAAACAGCTGTAACCGTGTCCGGATTACCCATAGAGCTGTTATGTATTCAGCTATTAAGAATCGCTGCGTGGTGAGCTGGATTCTTGCAGCCGCTGCATGTTTATATGGCAAGCGCAGTAAATGCGCAGACGTGCCTGAACGGTTACAAACAACTGACAATTTTAGAAATCAAGACCAGGAGATGATTGCAATGAAAGAAAAATATATGGAAACATTACTCGCGCAGATCCGGGAAAAACGGGCGCGGGAATCCATCCGTCGGGAAGTGGAAGGGCATATTTCTGACCAGAAAGCAGCCTATCTCGCACAAGGAATGTCTGGGGATCAGGCAGAAAAACAAGCTATTTTAGATATGGGCGATCCGGTAGAGACTGGCGCGGAATTAGACCAGCTGCATCGTCCAAAACCGGCATGGGGCATGCTGGCGCTGGCTGCTGTATTATGCGCAGCGGGCCTTCTTCTCTTATATTTGGCGCAGACACATAGTCAGTCTGGTCATAACGGAGATTTTTATTTTCAAAACCAATGTAAGTATGTAGTGCTTGGATTTATTATTTTATGCGTTGTATATCTGACCGATTATACAAGAATTGCGGCTTACAGCCAACCGGCCTGCATCGGTATTCTGCTCGTGCTGTGTGCGGCGGCAAACGGTATACTGCCGACTTATAGAGCTTCTGAGCTTTATTTTTCAGGTAATATATGGATCGGCGGGATGTTATCCATGGATTTGTTATTGTATCTGTATCTGCCATTGTATGGGGCTTTGCTGTATTCGTTCCGTGGCTGCAAAGCCAGGCAGTTATTTCGGATTTTATTATTTACGGTTCTGCCCGGGTTTTTGGCGTTTCAGATCGCTCCGCTGTCTGTATCCATAAATATTGCGGCCATTTTGTTTTTGCTGTTTTTTACAGCCGTGGGAAAAGGCTGGCTATATCCGTCTTCGATCAATGCAATCGGAACTGGAAGATTCAAAAGTGTTTTTGGAAAAGGACGAACATATACAAAATATATTTGCGCATTGGGGGCCGCGCTGTCTGCATTTTTTGCACTGATGCTGCTTGCGGCTGTGAACTCTGGCTACCAGCGTACGCGTATTCAGGCATGGCTGCATCCCGAAGAGTTTGCAGGCGGCAGCGGATTTGTCGGCGGTATGATTCGCAATATCGTGTCTACAAGCAGACTGATCGGCAGAAATACCGGGCAGGCGGCTGATGTATATCTGCCGGATTATATTACGGATTATATTCTGACTTATACGATCGGGACATTTGGCGTTTTGGCGGCGGCAGCGCTTGTAATACTTGTTATCGTGTTTGGCGCAAGGCTATTGTATATTTCCATCCATCAGAAAAACCAGCTTGGGATGATGATGGGGCTTGCCTGCAGCCTGACATTTATGATTCAGTCTGCTGAATATATTTTAGTCAACCTGTCCCTGCTTCCGCCGGCTGGCGTTTATTTTCCTTTGGTTTCGTTTGGAGGAAGCGGTATGGTACAGACTTGCATCCTGCTTGGAATACTGCTTAGTATCTATCGTTATGAAAATGTTGTTTCAGAGGCAGAGACTTATGCAAGTCACGCGGTTCAGTGAATGGAGAATCATTCCTATAACAATACGAGCAGGTCTGCGCGTTCTTTGCGCTGAAAGTATGGAAAAGACAGTGACTGCAAGAACATTGAAAAAGAGCAAATGACTTCTGTTATAGTGCAGTATAATAGAGGGATGGAGTTAAAAAATCTATATATGGTATTGCTTCCGGGCAAAAAGCGACTTTTTCAGCGACTTCTGACCGCAGGCGTTTGGGGTATTATGCAGCGGTTTTAATAGCTGGGTGTTCCGGTGGTGTCTGCTAAAATCATCTTGTGTTTTCAGAAGCTCTGCTTTATAATAGTTTCAAAAGCTATAGGAAAGACCAGCTGAGTCATGGCCTTAAAAGCTGTGCAGAGACAGACTGAAGCTGTGGGCAAAATGGACATAAGAGAGGAGAAAACAATGAGTCAGGAAAAAGTCATTGTACTTGATTTTGGAGGACAATACAACCAGCTGATTGCTAGACGCGTACGTGAATGTCATGTATACTGTGAAGTGTATCCACACTCCGTTTCCGTAGAAGAAATCAGGCAGCTGCAGCCGAAAGGAATTATTTTCACTGGCGGGCCGAACAGTGCATATCTGGAAGATTCACCGATTTGCAGCAAAGAAGTCCTGGAACTGGGTGTTCCGGTTCTTGGCATTTGTTATGGAGCGCAGGTTATCGCACATCTGCTTGGAGGAAGTGTAAAGACTGCGCCAACCAGTGAATATGGCAAAACAGATGTCCATGTCGATCCGGCAAGCATGTTATTTGACGGTGTTCACGCGGATACGGTCTGCTGGATGAGTCATACCGATTATATTGAGACACTGCCGCAGGGATTCAGCATAATCGGGCATACGCCGGTCTGCCCGGTTGCCGCTATGGAGAACACGCAGCAGAAACTATATGCCACACAGTTCCATCCGGAAGTCATGCATACGGTCGAAGGCCAGCGGATGCTGTCTAATTTTGTCTATAACATCTGCGGCTGCACCGGAGACTGGAAGATGGATTCTTTTGTAGATAAAACGATTCGGGAGATCCGGGAAAAAGTCGGTGACGGAAAAGTACTATGCGCCTTATCCGGAGGCGTGGATTCCTCAGTCGCTGCGGTGATCTTGTCAAAAGCAGTCGGTAGGCAGCTGACTTGCGTATTCGTAGATCATGGCTTGCTGCGCAAAAATGAAGGAGACGAAGTCGAAGCCGTATTTGGCCCGCAGGGACCGTATGACCTGAACTTTATCCGCGTAAACGCGCAGGAACGCTTTTACCAAAAGCTGTCAGGCGTCACAGAACCGGAAACGAAACGCAAGATCATCGGCGAAGAATTTATCCGTGTATTTGAAGAAGAAGCAAAGAAGATCGGTGTGGTAGATTATCTGGTGCAGGGAACTATTTATCCGGACGTGATCGAATCGGGCCTTGGAAAATCCGCCACGATCAAATCCCACCACAATGTAGGCGGACTTCCGGATTTTGTAGATTTTAAAGAAATCGTGGAACCGCTTCGCCTATTGTTCAAAGACGAAGTAAGACAAGCTGGACGGGAACTGGGCATACCTGAATATCTGGTCAGCCGCCAGCCATTTCCAGGCCCTGGCCTTGGAATCCGCATCATCGGCGAAGTCACGGCAGAAAAAGTAAAAATCGTACAGGACGCAGATGCGATCTACCGCGAAGAAATTGCAAACGCAGGACTGGACCAGTCGGTGAGCCAGTATTTTGCAGCGCTTACGAATATGCGGTCGGTTGGTGTTATGGGAGATGGAAGAACTTATGATTATGCGGTGGCGCTGCGCGCGGTGACAACAACGGACTTTATGACTGCGGAGTGTGCGGAGATTCCGTTTGGGGTGCTGCAGAGGGTGATGAACCGGATTGTGAATGAGGTGAAGGGGGTTAATCGGGTGGTTTATGATTTGAGTAGTAAGCCGCCGGGGACGATTGAGTTCGAGTGATGAAATGGGCTTCAAGAATCCAGTGTTTATGCGGGTTACAAGCAAATTTATTTAGGAACTGGCAACGATTTGGCAACATTTCGGGTATCACTCGTTAGATAAAAGAATACTTCAATAACAGAAAAACCTTACTGATTTTCAGATATGACAACTGAAAATTGGTAAGGTTTTTTGCGTTCATTTTTTCTTCTTGCGCTTTGCTTCTTTTTTGTCTGTACTTTCTGCTTCTTTGGCAGTGTCATTGATAAAGTCAAACAATTCTTGCGGAGGAACCTTTGCCCAGATTTGGTGCGTGTCAAGTTCTGGATATTTGTACCGCCACTCGTCATATTCTTCTTTGGTGATTTCGCCCTTTTCCAGTCTGGCGGCTTCTGACTGCCATGCGTGGAACATTTTGAACATGGAAGAATAGGTGGAGTAATCGGACTTATCCAGACGCAGGCAGATTTCCCCGTCAATCTCACCGATTTTCAGCCCGTACATATCTTCCAGCGCAAAGAGGGTGTGCATAAGCCCGATATTTGTATCAATGTCCGGCACGGTGAGGGCGTGGGTGCTGATACCGAAAAGGTTCGCCATTTCTTTTACAAGGTCATGCTTCGGCACTCTGGCTTCGGATTCATACTGTGCCATACGGACGTCCGAGGTCTTTCCGAGGAAGCCGAGGATTTCGCCCAGTTGCTTCTGTGTCATGCCTTTTCTATTGCGAAAAAATTTGATACGTTTGCCGATTGCCATAATCAAACCTCCGTTGTAGTGGTTAAGCACAGCCATGCCAGCTCGATTCCGCTGTGCTTCATCTCGCTGTGGCGGTGCGCCATATACGCCTGTCATAAACCAGTCCAGCGTGTGCAAGCACCCGCCATCCTGTTTTCTGCCAGCCGTGCATGGCTGTACTTAAACAAATTTGTTGAATTTAGTATAGCATGAGGAAATAGAAATAGCAAGAATAACTTAAATAAAAAAAGTTAAGATTCTTTTGAAAACCACTTGACTTAACGGAATTTATTTAGTATTCTATAAGCAGGACTTAAACAAAAATAGTTAGAAAGGAGAAGAAAACTGAATGACAGGAAAATCATTTATGACAGTGGAGGAAGTGGCAGCGGAATTGCGTGTGTCGAAGTCAAAAGCCTACCAGATTGTAAGGGAACTGAATACAGAGTTGCAAAAACAGGGTTATCTGACCGTGACAGGACGTGTGAACGCTACATTTTTTCATAAAAAGGTCTGTTACAGCGAATAAGGAAGGAGAGTGATTAGAAGATGGCTGTATACAAAGACAATGCAACAGGAACATGGAGGGTAATTTACCGTTTCACCAACTGGAAGGGGGAGAGGAAGCAGACACAAAAGAGGGGCTTTGCAACGAAAAGGGAAGCGTTAGCCTGGGAACATGAAGCCATGCTTAAACAGGGGGCAAAGCTGGATATGACGTTCGGCAGTTTCTTTGAAGTGTACGAAGCGGATAAGAAACAGCGTGTCAAGGAAAGCACATGGGAATCCAAAAGCCATGTAATACGGACAAAGATTTTGCCGTACTTTGAAAACCGCAAAATTGCAGAGATTGAAGCAAAGGACGTGATAGCGTGGCAAAATGAACTGATGGCGTACAAGGACGAGAAGGGCAAGCCCTATTCCGCAGATTATTTGAGGACAATACACGCACAGCTTACGGCGATATTCAATCATGCGGTAAACTTTTACAATCTTCCCTACAACCCGGCAAGGAGGGCAGGAACGATTGGGAGCGAAGCCGTAAAGGAAATGGACTTCTGGACGAAGGAAGAATACCTGAAATTCTCCGAAGCCATGATGGATAAGCCCCGTTCCTATTATGCGTTTGAAATGCTCTACTGGTGCGGGATGCGTTCCGGTGAACTGCTTGCCCTCACTCTGGCAGATTTCAACTTTGAGAAGCAGACGGTCACAATCAGCAAGACATTTCACCGCTCCAAAGGACGTGACATTATCACAAGCCCAAAGACGAAGAAAAGTAACCGCACCATCAAAATGCCGCCGTTTCTCTGTGAGGAAATGCAGGAGTACATCAAAATGCTTTATGACATTAAGCCGGACGAAAGGTTATTTACCGTTACAAAATCCTATCTCAATCACGAAATGGAGCGAGGGGCAAAACAGGCAGGTGTAAAGAAGATTCGTGTGCATGATATTCGTCACAGTGCGGTTTCGCTTTTAATCAACATGGGATTCTCGGTACTGGCGATTGGAGAGCGCATGGGGCATGAAGCGGAGAAGATTACATACCGATACGCACACTTATTTCCTACGGTTCAGACGGAAATGGCGGAAAGGCTGGAAATGGAGCGAATGACAAAGGAGGACTAAAAAATGGATAAGGCACTTGATTACAAGGGAAGATGGCGCAATCATACGGTGGCGTTTAGGGTTTCGGACGAAGAAGCAAAGCTGTTAAATGATTTGGTGGCATTGTCGGGGCTGACAAAACAGGACTATATCACAAGGCGGCTTTTATGCCGGGATGTGGTGGTACAGGGCAATCCGAGGGTGTATAAGGCTCTGAAAAACCAGATGGCGGCAATCCATGAGGAATTGAAGCGTATGGAGAGCATAAGCCCGGACAATGACGAACTGCTCTACACATTACAAGTTATTGCAATCACGTTGGACGGTCTGAAAGGAGAAGATGAATGACAGGAAAAAGAAAAACGACTGCTTCCGTATCATCTGTTGGCGCAGATGGGAAACAGCCGAATATCAAAAAAGACACTGAAATTATAGCAAATGAAACAGCACAAATCAATCTGCAAGCCACAAATAACTGCAAAAGCCCGGAGAAATCCGGGTGCAGTTTGCAGACGGTTTCCATGACAGAATTGTATGATACGCTTTATCCGCCGAGGACGCCGGTTGTAGATGGTTTTCTGTATGGTGGCACATATCTTTTCGTAGGTGCGCCGAAGGTGGGTAAATCCTTTTTTATGGGGCAGCTTGCCTATCATGTAGCAATGGGGCTTTCCCTGTGGGATTATCCTGTCCGTAAAGGAACGGTCTTGTATCTGGCTTTGGAAGATGATTACGCAAGGCTTCAGCGGCGGCTTTCACAAATGTTTGGCATAGAGAGCGCAGACAATCTCTATTTTGCGACACAGGCAAAGACACTGAAGGAAGGCTTGGACGGTGAATTAGAGGAGTTTGTGAAACAGCATACAGACGCAAGATTGATTATTATTGACACACTGCAAAAGGTGAGGGAAGTTGGCGGGGAAACGTTCAGCTACTCGAATGATTATGAGATTGTAACAAAGCTGAAAGCATTTAGTGATAAATATGGTATCTGCCTGTTAGTGGTACACCATACCCGCAAGATGGAATCCGGTGACAGCTTTGATATGATTTCCGGTACAAATGGATTGCTTGGGGCGGCTGATGGGGCGTTTATTATGCAGAAGAAAAAACGGACGGACAACACGGCGGTTCTGGATATTGTGGGGCGTGACCAGCCAGACCAGGAACTGACCATCGAGTTTGACCGGGAGCGATGTATCTGGAAATTTAAAAAGGCAGAAACGGAACTTTGGAAACAGCCGCCGAACCCACTTCTGGAAGCCATTAACGAATTTCTGGCGGAAGGCAGACCAGAGTGGGAAGGAACGGCAACGGAACTTCTGAAACATTTGCCGGATATGCAGCTATCGGCAAATGTGCTTTCCAGAAAATTAAATGTGGTAAACAGCCGGCTATTAAATGACTATGGTATTTTCTATGACAATAAACGGGGGCATGAGAGAAGAATCATTTTAAAGCGGCTGGAACGGAACGAATAAAAAGCGACGATATGCGTCGGTTGCGACGGTATTTCAGATAGCGGGGCGGTATAGAAAATACCGTCGCTATCGACGCAAACCGACGCAGAAAGGAATGATATAAAATGAAAAATGTGCAGATACCTTATGATTTGTTTATGTTGTTGCTCCGGTATCATCTGGTGGAAGATGGTTCCTGTGCTGATGAAATCCGGCGAGGGCTGGAAAAGAAACTGGATTCTATGGTGCGCCATGAACTGTACGCAAAATATAAGACAGCGCCAACGGAAGAAGAAAGAGAAAAAGCCAGAAAAGAATATCTGGATAAGCGGGGAGTGCCGGACAGCTTCCGCTGGTAGTTTTTCCTTTGGCGATAATTAACAGGGGCGTGTCACGCCCCCTGTCTATTAGCCGACAAGGAAAAATGAAGGATTGCCACACGGAATGAAATGCCAGGCAATGTAGTACTGACAGCGGCAGTAAAAGGGCTGGAAAAGCCGCCCGTCCGTAAGGACGGTATGCTATCCGAAGGATAGCTTGCCCCCGGCAGGGCGCAAAACCTGCTTGCAGGTTGCATTTTTGTTGGCGTAGCTGACAAAAGT
>VSNY01000166.1 GCA_009774535.1 Lachnospiraceae bacterium | reverse complement strand
CGGCCGCTTGTATTTTTATGTCTATTCGCATATAATAAAACAACATATTACTTATTATAGAAAGAAGGAACCTGCATGTATCTGTTTTTATTACTGCCGCTTTTGCTGTTTACTTATGCTTCCAACAACCATCTTTCCATCTCTGATTATCAGCTGCCTTTGCCGAAGCGGAAACAACATCCATCTGCCTTGTCCGTCGTGCAGATCTCTGACCTGCATAACAAATCTTTTGGAACCGGACAAATCCGGCTGATCAAACGAATCGCATCACTGCGCCCGGATCTGATCGCTGTAACCGGAGACCTGGTCGACGGCGCTCCGTATCGGCATGCCGTTACTTTTTTAAAACAGGCATCGCAGATCTGTCCGGTCTATATGGTCAGAGGCAATCACGAATCACTGGCAGGTAATTTTAAAGATCTGGAACAAGAACTGGCAGGCTGTGAGATTTATCTTTTGAAAAATACTTCAAAGGATTTCCAAAAAGACGGATACACTTACCGGATCGCCGGGCTGGATGATCCGGCATTTAAAGGAAGAGACAGGAAATATGCGCCGTATATGAAAAAAACGTTAGAGCAAATGCTGCGCCGGCAGAACAGTTCCAAACCGGATTATCAAATTCTGCTGTCACACCGGCCGGAGCAGTTCCATTTATACAGCCGCTATCCGTTTGATCTGATTCTGTGCGGCCATGCCCACGGAGGACAGTTCCGTCTGCCGTTTACAGATGGACTTTATGCCCCGAACCAGGGAATTTTTCCAAAGTATACATCCGGGGTACACACAAAAAACCACACGACGGAAATTATCAGCCGCGGTCTTGGAAACAGCTCTTTTCCTTTACGGCTGTTCAATTGTCCGGAGATCGTGCATATCCTGATCCAATAACGAAATGCTGCCGGGTGTTTGCTTTGCTTCTGCATCGGCACGTGCAGTTGTGTCTACGCCTGCGCAGTATTTACCTCATACGCTGTATATGCATGGTCATAGTGGTAGCCTAGCTTTTCTGCAAGCGCCACTGACCATTGGTTCTGCGCATCCCAGCTGGGATACCAGCCGCGGGCCAGGCATTCCAGGATCAGTTTTGCTCCGCAGATACTGGCAAGTCCCTGTCTGCGGCAGTCGTTTCTTGTATCGATCTCAATCTCGATGCCGCCGTGATAGCCAGAATAAGAAGAAGCTCCCGATACGGGTTCCCTGTCTTTGAGAATGACTGCGCCAAGTCCATACGTTTTGTACATCGTAAAATCTTTGTACTGTGATACCAGATCTTTGCACCAGTGGATCTTTCCGCACTGCCAGAACAAATCCTGATCGATCATACGCAGCGTATATCCATCCGGCAGACGGCCGATTATCTCCTGCAGCTTCGTTTTTTGAAATACATGCGGTTCTTTTTTGATCGCGTAACGCTCCACCCGCACGGCGCGTTTCCCATAACATGTCTCGATCAGTCCCGCCCATTCCGGGTCTTTCGGCACCATAATTACAAAATCCCGACTGACCAGTCCTGGCTCATGCATAACCATTTCCCGCAATGGCTTTCCTGCCAGAAAGCAGAAATCCCCCAGCAAAGCCATTACAGATGAAGGATGTTCCAAAGAATCTGTGTAAATACTGCCCATAACGTTCTGCAGGCATGACCAGATCATTGTTTCCTGCCATCCTTCAAAGAAAGGTGATGCTTGTTGTGTTTGTTCCAATTGATAAATCATTGCTATTGCCTCCTATACAAACACAATTATACGCCCGCAAAGTGAAATGTCAACGGTTTTTACAGATGGAAGAACTAGTCGTCTGTTTTCTGTTTTTTAGAGTACAGCAGCGTTTCACCCACTCCGTTGACTTTACACTTCCTTTTTATAATAGCGGATCTTTATTATAAATATGTAACTCCTTTACAACAGTTCAGGCAGCTGCGTATTTACTGCTCTGATCATATGAAAATGCAGTAGCTGCTGGTATCCCATGCCTTGTTCCATCCGCTCCTTTGTGTTATAATCAGACAAAATTCGGATAAAAGCCTGCTGCCAGGCTTTGAAAGGAGGATTTATGTTTCAGACGCACTTAGAAGACTGCAAGAAAAAAATAGAAGCGATCCGCAGCCTGCGCGGCCGGCTTTCTTTCTGGCGGCTGATTTCATCCATGACAGCGATTCTTTTGTTCTGCTTCGGCTATTCGCAGACTAAAATAGGATACATGTTATTATCCGCCGCCGCAGTAGCTGGTTTTGCGCTGCTTGTCTCCTACGATCACAAGATCCGGTCACAGCTTACGTATCTGACTGACCGAAAATCCGTGATCCAAGATCATTGCGCAAGAATGGACGATAGCTGGAAACAGTTTCCGATCCACAGCTGCGCAGATCCATACAAATCAGACGCCAAATCCGGCGATCTTGATATTTTGGGAAAGCATTCCCTGTACCAATACCTTTGCACAGCCAGTACCGTTTTTGGACAGGACCAGCTTGCCCGCTTGCTGATCCGACCGGATCGGCGTCCCGCACAAATCAGGGAACGGCAAAAAGCCGTGAAAGAGCTGGCGCAGAAAACGGATTTTACACTTCATTTTGAAGCTTCCGCACGAAATCTGAGAACTATTTCTTATGAGCAGTCCAAAAAGGCACTGGACAATTTTTTTCATGCACTCGAAGAAGAGACTTATTTTTCTTTGGCAGAGCGTATTCTGATCTGGGCAGTTCCTGCACTGACACTTATTTTTCTGGCCTGCTGGCTGTCTGGCATCCAGCCGGAATTGACGCTGCTATGTTTTTCAGGCTGCGCCATTCTCCAGCTGTCTGCCGCATTCCTGGGGCATTGGCGCAACAGCAGACTGCTTGCCCCGGTTTATAAAATGAATCAGACCGTTACGCCTTACCGCAAACTGATCGCACAGCTGGTACAGGAACCTTTTGAAAGCCCTTACCTGCAGAAACTGCAGCAGTCTCTGTCTGCAAAAGCGCTATCCGCATTCCGGCAGCTGGAAGCGGTTACGGAATCTGTCGTCGTGCGCCATAACGTCTACGCGTCTCTGCTGCTCAACAGTTTATGTTGTTATGATTTTCACTGTGTACGCAGGTATTGCAAATGGAAAAACACTTATCGACATGTATTCGCATCCTGGCTGGAAGCAGTCGGCACAGCAGAAGCGCTGATCAGCCTGGGTGTTCCCGCACGCACCAGACAGACGCATACCATGCCAGTGATCCTGGATACAGACAAACCGTCGATATCCGCCGACTGTCTGCAGCATCCTCTGATCCTGGAAACAGATGCCGTTGGCAATGATTTTCATCTGATGCATCAAACGTGTATCATTACAGGTTCCAATATGTCCGGAAAGACAACCTTTATGCGCAGCATCGGCATCAACCTGATTCTTGCTTATGCAGGAGGCTTCTGCACTGCCCGCGGCCTGCATGTATCCTGCATGGAAGTCTGCACTTCCATACGTACAGCCGATAATGTCAGCGAAGGGATTTCTACTTTTTACGCGGAAATATTACGTATCAAAAGTATGATAGAGATCAGCCAGAAACAGCAGCCAATGCTTTGCCTGATCGATGAAATTTACAAAGGAACAAACTCCAAAGACCGCATTTATGCCGCCAGGGAAACGGTCAAAAACCTTGCAAAGCCTTATACTGCCACGATTTTGACGACACATGATATGGAGTTGTGCGATCTGGAACAGGAACCCGGAATGGATGCGGAAAATTATTATTTTATGGAACATTATGAGAAAGAACAGATCTTATTTGACTATAAAATACGCAGAGGCCGCTGTACAACTGCAAATGCACGGCACTTACTGCGAATGGCAGGTATTTTGCAGTGATATTTGTGAAAAAGAACTCACATCCGGAAAGCTAAAAAACGCAGCGCAATGTCAAACCTGTCACACAGAATAGACATTGCGCTGCGTTTGTATCATTCTAAAATACCTTGATTCACCAGGTATCCGGCTTTATTTTATCTTCGGCACATCCTTAATACTAAAGCTGAGACGCCCCATCTTATCTTTTCCAAGACAAACAACCGTAACCATATCTCCAAGCGTCAGCACATCCTCAACATGGTTAATTCTGCCTTTTGTAATCTTGGAAATATGAACCATACCCTCTTTGCCAGGAGCAAATTCGATAAACGCACCGAACTCTTTGATGCTGATGACTTTGCCTTTGAATATCTGCCCTTCTTCAAAGTTCGTGGTAATAATTTCAATCATTTCCACGGCTTTATCCATCATCGCCCGGTCTGTGCCGCAGACAGAAACAGCACCGTCATCACTGATATCGATCTTCACGCCCGTGCGCTCTATAATTTCGTTAATCGTCTTGCCCCTCTGCCCGACGACATCGCCGATCTTCATCGGATCGATCTGGATCTGGATAATCTTCGGCGCCAGCGGCGCAACTTCTTTGCGCGGCTGCGCAATCGCTTTGGACATTACCTCGTCCATAATATAAAGCCGCGCTTCCCTTGTCCTTGCAATTGCCTCTTCCACAATCGGACGCGTCAGGCCGTGGATTTTGATATCCATCTGGATCGCTGTAATACCGTCATGTGTCCCGGTTACTTTAAAGTCCATATCGCCAAAGAAATCTTCCAGTCCCTGAATATCCGTTAACACAATATAGTCATCATCCGTGTCACCTGTTACCAGTCCGCAGGAAATACCAGCAACCATTTTTTTAATCGGCACACCGGCCGCCATCAGCGCCATGCAGGATGCACAAGTAGACGCCATAGATGTAGAACCGTTCGACTCAAATGTCTCGGATACCGCACGGATCGCATAAGGAAATTCCTCTACAGACGGCAGCACCGGAACAAGCGCTTTTTCTGCCAGCGCTCCATGTCCAATCTCACGCCGTCCCGGGCCTCTGGACGGTTTTGTCTCGCCGACGGAATAAGAAGGGAAATTGTAATGGTGCATATACCGCTTTAACACAATGTTTTCATCCAGTCCGTCTACCTTCTGCACCTCAGACATCGGCGCCAGTGTCACAATATCGCAAATCTGTGTCTGTCCACGGGTAAACATTGCCGAACCATGTACCCTCGGAATCAGATCCACTTCCGCTGCCAGCGGGCGGATCTGGTCGATCTTACGTCCATCCGGCCGTTTGCGGTCTTTTAAGATCATTTTGCGGACAGTTTTTTTCTGATATTGGTATACTGCTTCCCCAAGTATGGACAGCCATTCTTCGTTTTCTGCAAACGCTTCTTCAAACTTTTCCGTAATATTGCGGATATTTTCTTCACGCACCTGTTTCTGATCCGTAAATACAGCCTCTTCCATTTCCTGCGGCGTTACTATTTCTCTCATAGCCGCAAACATTTCTTCCGGAACCGCACAGCTGGTATATGCATGCTTCGGTTTGCCGGATTCTGCAACGATCTGATTAATAAATGCATTGATGGTCTGATTGATCTCATGCGCCTGATAGATGGCCTCTAACATTTTTTCTTCCGGAATCTCATTGGCTCCGGCTTCGATCATAATGACTTTTTCCATCGTAGATGCGACGGTCAGCTGCAGATCACCTTCGTCCCATTCCTGCTGCGACGGATTGATAATCAGCTGTCCATCCACCATACCAAGCTGCGTCATTGCGCAAGGGCCGCTGAATGGAATATCTGAAATGCTGGCCACAATCGCTGCACCAAGCATTGCTGTAATTTCCGGACGGCACTGCGGATCTACGCTCATAACCATATTGTTGAGCGTTACATCATTGCGGTAATCCTTTGGAAACAGCGGGCGCATTGGACGGTCAATCACACGGGAAGTTAAAATCGCATTTTCCGAAGCTTTGCCTTCCCGCTTATTAAATCCGCCCGGAATCTTGCCAACAGCATATAATTTTTCCTCATATTCCACACTTAACGGAAAAAAATCAATCCCGTCCCTTGGTTTGTCCGACGCCGTTGCTGTTGAAAGCACCGTTGTCTCTCCATATTTGAGTAAAGCCGCGCCATTTGCCTGCGCACATACACGGCCAATCTCCACTGTCAGCGTTTTACCGCCAATTTCCATTGAATAACTTTTATACATTTTTTTCTCCTTTTTCCTCGGTTTGGGTGTCAGAAGGAAAACGTCAGCAAAAGATCTGATCCTAACGGCTTCCTTTTAACACCCCAACCATATTTTACTCCTAAAATTTCTTAAAAAAGAGCGGAAAAACCTCCGCTCTTTTTATACAGAATTATTTTCTTAATCCTAAGCGTTTGATCAGAGTACGGTATCTTTCGATATCACTCTTCTTAAGATAAGCCAGTAAACCTCTTCTCTGTCCGACCATCTTTAAAAGACCTCTTCTGGAATGATGGTCTTTCTGATTCACCTTTAAATGCTCGGTCAGCTCATTGATCCGCTCTGTCAGCAGCGCGATCTGCACTTCCGGCGAACCTGTATCGCCTGGCTTTGTGCCGTATTCTTTGATGATGGTTTCTTTCTTTTCTTTTGATAACATGTAACTGTCCTCCATATATTTTAATAATCGCCCGTACGCATGATACTCAGTAAAAGGTCGGAGTGTCCATTTACCGAATATGGGCTTACTCATGCTTTTCCAATATAGCATATCCAGAGGTTGTTGTAAACTGTTTTTTTATAAATCCTGGATATTCATGTAATAGTTCAGATGGCCCTTGGAACTGTTACATATTGATTCCGCCTGTAAACCCTTTCTTTAATTAGAACATTCTCCTGCAGCAAATCGGTGTCCTGTAAAATGCATTGGATACCTTAATCCCGTCACGGCTGTTGCTCGCATGCACAATCTGTCCATTGCCAATATAAATTGCCACATGGCTGATCGAACTGCCGCTGCCATAGAAGATCAAATCCCCTGGCTGCAGCTCGGAGGTGCTGACGCTTCTGCCGTAACCTGCCTGCCCTCTGGAAGAATGCGGCAGGTAAACACCGTATTTCGCCATAATCTGCATGGTAAAGCCAGAGCAGTCTACCCCGTTCGTCAGGCTTGTCCCGCCCCAGACATAACGTCCGCCGACATAACTTAACGCTGTCTGCACCAAAGAATATTTGGAGTCTGATACTTCTGCGCTGCGTTCTGTTTCTGTGTAAACCATTGCTTTTTTCAGTTCTTCAGATAAATCTACATACTGTGCATTTACAAATCCATTTTCATCGTCCAGTTTAATTTCGATCCATTCTTCGCCTTCTTCCACAACTTCCAATTCTTCATCGGTTGTTACGATTGTAAGAATGGTGCAGTCGGTGTTTGGCTTTTCTCTTATGTATACGGTCAGTGTATTTACGGTTGCAACCGTCTTTTTCAGCTTTTCAGCCAATTTTTCTGCTTCTTCCCCAGTAATAATATAATCTGCGCGTACATATCCGCTGACCTTGCCGGAACGGATATAATACCAGCCGTTGTCTTCTTCCAGGATTTCACATCCCGCATCTGCCGGAAGCTTGCCTACAATCTTGGCATCTTCTCCCGCTTCCGCACGGATATTAAGATAATTACTTACATTCGCAATTCCGAGGTTTGTATAGCCACAGATCGTTTTCTGTTCCAGATCCTGCATGCTTTTAGATTTTTTTTCGGCTTTTGAGGTGTTCTTTTTATTTTTTTCCATAGCTTGGCTGGCTGCCTTTGTCTGCATAGCAGCGCCTTCTTTGGTAAGCATGGACATTTTTACATTTTCATGCAGGCATTCTGAGATTGCCGCGCTGAAACCTGCGCGGACAGAAGCTGCCTGCGTTGTAACGGAACCTGCGTGTAATACCGCTGTCATAGCTGCCATAAAGATTGCACTGAGTTTTATGAATCTGGATTTCATTTTTTCCTCCTAAAATTATCATTATCCGTTGTTTTTATATGTGATCTGTCTTCCTGTATATTTTTTAAGAATCTGTATCGAATTTGAAACTTTTTTCTCAATCCTGTTACATTATAGCAATATCACTTATTACTGTCAACGGCCTTGTAATAATTTTGTAATAAAAAAATTCAGCGTAAACGGGTGTTCTGCTTGCAGGCGGAAGTTTTGTTAACAAGACAGGCCCGTTACTTTAACAGCAACCGGCCTGCATATGATGCGGTAATCTTTCATTAATATTCCTCTTCTGCTTGTTTTCGGATCATAGCGCGCGTTGCCTGATCTGGGCAGGCGCAATAGGTTACATAGCCTTTTTGCAGTAAAAATCCTGCGTAGGAAACGATGCATTGATATAAATTTTGTTTTAATTTCATAGTTATTCACTCCTTGTTTAATTTATTTTTTATTTTGAAGGCGAGAGGACTTTTGGCTATCTGGATGACTCTGTGGGTGAGAGAGGACTTTTGGCTATCCGGACGACTCTGTGGGCGGTGGGCGGGAACCAGGCTGGGAGATACACCCTGGGCGGACTGGGGCAACGCTGCATCCGTGCCCACCAACAATTTGCCCCCCGCGCGCCGACCAATACCGAGC
>VSNY01000165.1 GCA_009774535.1 Lachnospiraceae bacterium | reverse complement strand
TGCTGCGTGCAAAATTATATGACCTGGAACTGCAAAAAAAGCAGGATGCAGAATCTGAGGCGCGCCGCAGCCAGATTGTTAAAGGTTACCGTTCGGAGAAGATCCGCACCTATAATTTCCCGCAGGGACGCGTGACAGATCACAGGATTAATCTGACGCTGTATAAGCTGGATAAGATTATGAACGGAGATATTCAGGAGATTATTGACGCATGCATTGCGGCAGACCAGGGGATCAGGCTGAGCAAACTGAACGAAGAGGTCTAAGCTGCAATTGGAAAAGAGACTGGAAGCAGATTCTGGTCTCTTTTTTGATTTCGCGTAGTATTTTTTCGTAAAATCTGCTATGATAGTAACGGACGTTTTGTCCAAAATTGAAGGAGAAGCGAAATGTCATTACAATTTATTTTCGGCAATTCCGGCAGCGGAAAATCTGACTGGCTGTATACATATGTTTTGCAGCAGGCGGAAATCTATCCGCAGAAAAATTTTCTGTTTCTTGTCCCGGAGCAGTTTACAATGCAGACACAAAAGGAATTCGTATCCAGACATCCGCAGCATGCGATTTTAAATATCGATGTGCTTAGTTTTCAGCGGCTGGCTTACCGGGTATTTGACGATCTGGGCATGATGGATTTTGTCGTTTTGGAAGAGACTGGGAAAAATCTGGTGCTGCGCAATGTCGCGTCCGACAAGCAGAACCAGCTTCAGCTGCTCGGAGGCAGTATGCGCAAGACCGGGTATATTAGTGAGGTCAAATCGCTGATTTCCGAGCTGACGCAATATCATGTATCATTGGAAGAACTGGAGCAGGCGCGGGATATGCTGGAGCAGAAAAACGCGCTCTGGTATAAGCTGAATGATATTACTACGCTGTACCGCGGCTTCCAGCAATTTTTGGAAGGACGGTATGTGACGGCTGATGAGATTATCAATCTGCTGACGAAAGCGGCGCCGGAATCACAGATGCTGCAAGGCAGCGTCGTTGTGCTGGACGGATATACCGGATTTACGCCCGTGCAGAATGAATTTCTGGAAGAGCTGCTCGGACTGGCGGAACGTGTGCATGTAGCGGTCACAATCGATGCGCGGGAGCCGTTTTATGGTAAGCCGGAAATTTCGGATCTGTTTTATCTGAGCAAACAAACAGTCTGGTCGTTACAGGAGATTGCAAGGCGAAAGCGGGTGGAGCTGATGGACCCGGTTTTGCTTGGACATGGGCAGAAGAAGCGCTATGTAAACGCGCCTGCGATTTTTCATCTGGAGCAGAACCTGTTTCGCACGCGTCCGGCAAAATATATGCAGGATCAGACACAGATCCGGGTGCTTGGCTTGTTCCAGCCGAAAAATGAACTGCGGTTTGTGGCAGGGGAAATCCGCAGGCTTGTCTCGCAGGAAGGATATCGTTATATGGATCTGGCAGTTGTGACCGGGGATGTTCCGGCGTATGCCAATTACGCGGAAGAGATTTTTTCGCTGTATGATATTCCGCTGTTTATTGATCAAAAGAAAAACATTCTGTTTCATCCGATGATCGAGCTGGTGCGCGCGGCGCTGGAAATGGAAACGGCGGATTATTCCTATGAAAGTGTGATGCGGTTCTTAAAAAGCGGTTTCAGCGGTATCGATCCGGATACGATGGATCTGCTGGAAAATTATGTGCTGGCGTATGGCATCCGGGGATGGAGCCGCTGGAAAAAAAGCTGGGTGCGTCCGGCGAAGTGGCTGGAAGAGGCCGAGCTGCAGCAGCTGAATGAAGCAAGGGAAGCGTTTGTGGATTGCTTTTTGCCGTTCCATAAGGCGTTTCATAAAAAAGGAGCAACTGTCCGGGAAATGATAACAGCGTTATATGAGCTGCTTGTCCGGCTGCATATGCAGGAGCAGATCGAGCGTCAGAGGGAGCAGTTTGAAGCTGACGGTCTGCTGGCGCAGGCGAAGGAGAATGAGCAGATCTACGGAATCGTAATGGAACTGTTTGACAAAATGGTAGAACTGCTTGGCGATGAACCAGTGTCGCGCCGGGAGTTTGCCGAGATTTTGGACGCCGGATTTGAAGCTTCCAAGGTAGGCATTATTCCGCCGGGGTTTGACCGGGTGCTGTTTGGAGATATTGAGCGGACCAGGCTGGAGCATATCCGGGCGCTGTTTTTTATTGGCGTCAACGACGGTATTATTCCAAAAAAAGAATCAAACAGCGGCATCCTTTCGGAATTTGAACGTGAAAAACTGGCCGGATTTGATTTGGCACTGGCGCCGACCGCACGGGAAAAGGCGTTTATTCAGAAATTTTATCTGTATTTAAATCTCACCAAGCCTTCGGACAAGCTGTATCTGACCTGTTCCCAGGCAGGAGGGGAAGGTGAAACGAGACGCAGATCCTATTTGATCGGAGCGGTTTTAAAAATGTTTCCAAAGATGCGCATGGAAACGCCGAAAGAAGATCTGACGGCTACCGCGCAAAGCAGCATCCAGTATTTTTTAAGCGGACTTGCACAAGCAAAGGACAACAAAGCGACGGAAACATGGAAGGCGCTGTATGCCTGGTATCTGCAGCAGGAACCATGGGCAAAGACGGTGCAGGATTATGTGAATGCAGCTTTTTTTGTACACCGGGATTCTAAGCTTAGTACGGATATCTGCCGCCGCTTGTACGGCATGGTACTGGAAAATTCCGTAACGCGGCTGGAGCAGTTTGCCGGCTGCGCTTTCGCGCATTTCCTGCAGTATGGCCTGCAGCTGTCCAAGCGGCAGCTGAGTGAATTTGAGCCGGTAGATTTTGGAAGTATTTTACACGAAGCATTGGAGCAGTTCGCAAAGCGGATGCAGGCGGCGGGCGACGACTGGTTTCATCTGACGCAGGAACGCCAGCGGCAGTATGCCAAAGAAGCCATTGAGCTTGCGATCGCTTCGTGTCAGAATACGGCCTTAGCGGACGGCGAACGGAATCTTTACCTTGTGCGCCGGATGGAAAAGGTGTTAAACCGCACCGTGGATGTGCTGGGACGCCAGATCCGCAGCGGCAGCTTTGTACCGGAAAACTATGAGGTGGCGTTCCAATATGCGGACAGTCTGGATGCGATTCGTTTTACGCTCAGCGAAGAAGAAAAGATGCGTCTGCGCGGCAGGATTGACCGGATGGACCTTTGGGAACGGGAGCGCGAGGTTTATGTACGCGTCATTGACTATAAATCCGGAAACACAAGCTTTCAGCTGCTGTCGTTGTATCATGGTCTGCAGCTGCAGCTGGTCGTATATTTAAATGCGGCCATGGAGCTGACGCGCAGGAAATATCCCGGTAAAGAAGTACGCCCCGCGGGAATTTTCTATTATCATATCGATGACCCATTGCTGGATACGGACGAGGAGGAGTCCGAGGAAGAGATTCGGGAGAAGATCTTTGAAAAACTGAAACTGGACGGCTATGTAAATGCGGACCCGCAGGTATACCGCGCGATGGATCACGAGATGCAGGCTGCGTCTAAGATTCTTCCGGTAGCGGAGAATAAGGACGGGACGCTGCGCAAAAATTCTAAAGCGGCGACCGGGGAGCAGTTTGGCGTGATTTCGGAGTTTGTAAACCGCAAGATTGCACAGCTGGGACTTCGTATGATGCGCGGCGAGATTGATGTTAATCCGTATGAACTTGGTGATAAGACTCCGTGCGAGTATTGTCCGTATCGGAGCGTGTGCGGATTTGATGAAAAAATTGAGGGATTTTCTTACCGCAGGCTGGAGAAGTTTGATCAGGCGGATGAGGTGCTGGAGAGAATGAAAAAGGAGCAGTAAATAATGGCAGTCACATGGACAGAAGAACAGCAGCAGGTGATCGTTCTGAGAAACCGGAACCTGCTTGTCTCTGCAGCAGCTGGTTCTGGTAAAACAGCTGTGCTGGTAGAGCGGATTGTACAAAAAGTGCTGGATGAAAGCCATCCGGTGGATATTGACCGGATGCTGGTCGTCACTTTTACGAAAGCTGCAGCGGCGGAGATGCGTGAGCGTGTCAGCCAGGCGATCGAAAAGCGTTTGGAAGCGCAGCCGGATCATAGCAGGCTGCAGCGGCAGGCGACGTTGGTACTGAATGCGCAGATTACGACGATTGACAGTTTTTGCTTGTATGTGGTGCGTAATTATTTCCAGACAATCGGCTTAGAACCGTCATTTCGGATTGCGGACCCGGGGGAACTGCAGCTGTTAAAGGCGGATGTGGCGCAGGAGGTTATGGAGCAGTGTTACCAGGAAAAGTCCGAAGGCTTTCTGCGTCTTGCGGACCGTTATGCGACCGCAAAAAGCGACGCGGCTCTGGTTGATTTTATGCTGCGGATGTATGATTTTTCGCAGAGTTATCCGTGGCCGCAGGAGTGGCTGGCGTCGCTGCCCGGCTATTATGCGCTGGCGGACGAACAGGATCTGGACAGCCAGGAATGGATGAAAGGGCTTTGCAGTTATCTGGGGTGTCTGGCGGCTGATTTTAAAGGCCAGATGGAATATGCAAAGGCGCTTTGCTGCGATGAGGACGGCCCGCAGATGTATCTGGCAGCGGTAGAGGATGATTTGACGCGGCTGGATGGATTATGTGCCTGCAAAAGTTATGCGGATTTCAGCAGGCAGCTTTCGGATCTGCATTTTACCAGGCTTGGGGTGAACCGGAAGTATGAAGGCAGCAAAGAAAAGCAGGAACTGGTTAAAGGTATCCGAAAGTCTATGAAGGATGCTTTAGGAAAAGTGCAGCAGTCTTATTTTTATCAGGATCTTACGCAGATGCTTTCGGATATCCGGGAAATCCTGCCGGATGTGGAAGCGCTGGCACAGCTGACACGGACATTTGCCAAAGCGTTTCAGGCAAAAAAACAAGAACGCAGCCTGCTGGATTTTTCGGATATTGAGCATTTTGCGCTGGATATTCTGGCAGATCCAAATACGAAGGAACCGACTGCGGCTGCAAAGGAGCTGCGGGAAACGTTTGAAGAGATTATGATCGATGAGTATCAGGACAGTAATTATGTACAGGAGACAATTTTAAAGGCGGTGTCCAGGGAAGCGCTTGGAGAAAATAATATTTTTATGGTCGGCGATGTCAAGCAGAGCATATACCGCTTCCGCCTGGCGCGCCCGGAGCTGTTTATTACCAAATATAAGGCATATACGAAAGAAGAAAGCAGCTGCCAAAAAATTGATCTGCATAAAAATTTCCGCAGCCGTACCGAAGTTGTGGAAGGCGTGAACCGGATTTTTGAACAGATTATGCATGAAGATCTTGGAAATGTGGAGTACGATGCACAGGCAGCGCTCTACGCGGGGGCATCATATCCGGCGGCGCAGCAGCCGGATTTATTTGCCAGTGAACTTCTTCTGGCACAGGCGTCGCAGGAGGAATTGGCGCAGGCAGATGCGGGCAGCTGGCGGGAACTGGAAGCACGCATGGCTGCGGCACGTATTCGGGAACTGCTGGAAACACAGCTTGTCACTGACCGGGAGACCGGGCAGCTGCGTCCAGTACGTTACCGTGATATCGTTATTTTGCTGCGCAGTATTACCGGATGGGCAGATACATTTTTAAAAGTGCTGACCGAAGCAGGAATACCAGCGCATACGGCATCTCAGACCGGATATTTTGGCACCGTGGAAATCCAGACGATCTTAAGTATGCTCTCCCTGTTGGATAATCCGCTTCAGGATATTCCGGCTGCCGCCGTGCTTGCGTCGCCGATTGGCGGTATGAGCGGGGAAGAACTGGCGCAGATCCGGGCGTCCAGTAAGGAGCATTTTTATTTTCTGGCGCTGCAGGAATACGCACAGTATGGAAGCGGGCAGCCTGACAACACGCAGGAAAACGAAGCGGCATTCAACGGCCATAGAGAGATCCGCACCCGGCAGACAAGTCCGGATTTGCCTGCAGAAGAAGATCCGCTGCGCCAAAAAGCAGCAGCTTTTTTGAAAATGTATGACAAACTGCGCCGCCTGACCGCTTATACGCCGATTCATACACTGATCCAGATTGTTTTAAAAGAAACCGGGTATGCTTCCTATATTCAGGCAATGCCAGCAGGTGAACAGCGGCGGGCAAATGTGGATATGCTGCTGGAAAAGGCGATCGCCTATGAAAAGACAAGCTACAAGGGCCTGTTTCATTTTGTGCGCTACATTGAAAAATTAAAAAAATACGAGATAGATTTCGGAGAAGCGGATATTACAAGCGAAAACGAAGATGTAGTACGTATCATGAGTATCCATAAGAGCAAAGGGCTGGAATTTCCGGTCGTATTCGTCAGCGGCATGGGTAAACAATTTAACAAGCAGGATACCCGCAGCCGCCTGATCCTCCACCCCGAGCACGGCATCGGCCTGGATCATATCGATACAGAAAAAAGAATCCGCAGACCTGGATTTATCAAAAAGATTCTGGAAAATGAAATTGCGATTGAAAATCAGGGAGAAGAACTGCGCGTGCTGTATGTGGCGCTTACCAGAGCAAAAGAAAAGCTGATTCTCACCGGATCAGTCAAAGAAGCGCCGAAACCCCCGCAGGAAGACATTCCAAAGGCTGGCAGTTTCATGGATTATTACACAAGATACCATGCAGCGTCTTATCTGGACTGGGTGTATCCTGTGATGTCAGCAGACCAGACAACGTACCGGCTTCGCATTTATCATCCAAGTGATTTGCAGCTTCAGGAGGCGGTAGAAGCAGCTGTGGAAAAATTAAATTATATACAGGTAAAAAACCTTTACAAAACAGCAGACCAAAACCGATATCAGAAACTGGACGCAAAGCTGTCCTGGAACTATCCGTTTGCATCCGATACAGATTTGAAGACAAAAATCTCCGTAACGGAATTAAAACGCCGCCAGGAAATGATTCTGGAAGAAGATACGCCGCCTCAGGTGGAATGGTTCCCAAAAACACCTGCAAAAGATCCTTGCACAGAAGATGCAAAGCAAGATACAAAACAAGATACATCAGATTCAGAATCCATGATTCCGGCTTTCCTGCGCGCCGAAGAACAACCAAAAGCCCAGGGAGCCTTACGAGGCAGCGCTGTACATAAGGTAATGGAAGAGGTAGATTTTGTGCGGAGCTGCCAGAGCAAAAACCGTACCGCCGACGTCCGTGCGCAAATCGATCAGATGCTGGCCAAAGGACATATTACCCAGGAAATGAAAGATCTTGTAAACCCACGCATGCTTGCCCGTTTTTTAAATACGCCGCTTGCGGCCCGAATCGCATCCGCACAGCAGCGGAACGAACTGCACAAAGAACAGCCTTTTGTCATGGGCATTCCGGCTTCCCGTATGTATGAGGGGGCAAGTGAAGAACTGGTGCTGATTCAGGGGATTGTGGACTTGTACTGGATCGAGGATGGGGAACTGGTGATTCTGGATTATAAGACAGATGCCGTATCGAAGGAACAGCAGCTGACAGAGCGTTATAAAGTGCAGCTGGATTTGTATGGGGAAGCGCTGGAGAGAGCGACGGGGAAAAAAACAAAGGAGAAGATCATTTATTCCTTTTCTTTACAGAAGGCGCTTCAGATTTAGGAATTAAAAAATGATTTCAGGCGTTAAGCATATTAGCGATTCCCGGATGTGATCGTATCAACAGGAGGGGAACGGCTTCCCGCCCACCACCCGCAGAGTCAGTCGTCCGCATAGCCAAAAAGCAAATAAGTAAATTTAAGAAAAGGAGAATCCACATATGCGCGTAATCCTTGCTTCAGCCTCACCCAGAAGGAAAGAGCTTTTAAAAAATTTATTTCAGAACTTTGAGATCATCCCCGCCACAGGGGACGAAACATACACAAAAACCCATCCACCCGATATCGTGCAGCAGCTGGCTGCACAAAAAGCTGCAGAAATCGAACAAAAACTCTGCGGCAGTTGTTCTGCAGATACCAGCATAAGCACAAGTTCAAGTACATGCACATGCACAGATCAAGACTATCTGATCATCGCAGCCGACACCATTGTAGTATTTGACGGAACTATTTTAGGGAAGCCGCACAATAAGTCTCACGCTGCGGAAATGTTACATCTGCTTGCAGGAAACGTGCATCAGGTCTATACCGGCGTAGCCCTGATCCTTTTTACACAGGGCAGGCGCCAGGCCATACAATTTGCGGAATGCACTCATGTCCGGTTTTACCCAATGACCGAAGCAGAAATCGAAGCCTATATTGAGAGCGGCGAACCAATGGACAAGGCGGGCGCTTACGGCATACAGGGTATCGGCGGGCGCTTTGTGCAGGGCGTGGAAGGAGACTATCAAAATGTCGTCGGGCTTCCGGCTGCAAAGCTTTATCAGGTTTTCAAGAAAATTAAAGATTTTCCATTGCCTTTTTGACGATTTTCTACTATGATAAAAAGGAAAGAAGAATATGGGTTACGAAATGGACGTACTCAGGAATAGGGAGGAGAGGACGAAAGATGAATCAGTATGATGCACTGAGCCTGAACTATTTTTGGAAACATCCGTGC
>VSNY01000164.1 GCA_009774535.1 Lachnospiraceae bacterium | reverse complement strand
CGCAGGGTCAGCACAGTTCTTAATGGCTCCGGCGCCTCCTGCAGAAGCCCCGCCACCGCTTTTTTATCCAATGAATCCGTTTCCATCCCATTCTCTGAAAGCCATTGCTTCATCTGCTGCACGGAGTTTGGGTTCTCCAGTTCCGTCAGTTCCTGCATGGCTGCCGACAGCCCCGCCTTGGAACGGCTGTCCATGGCGATTGCGTTTTTGACCATCTCCATATCCACGCCAATGCCCCGGTCATTAATCTCCTGATCCTGCCAGTATTCCTCCCATACAAAATCCGGGACAGGGAACTTGGATAGCCTCTGCTGTATCTGCATCTCCGCCTCCACGTCACGGAGGTTGTATGCTTTGAACCGCTCCCACTTCTCCCGGTCATGCTCTGGCAGGTTCCGTGTCCGGCCGCCGTTCGCTTTGGTCGGTTTGCAGGGGACACAGAAATGCCGGATTAAATCTTTCCCTTCGGTCAGTTTCTGCTTCTCCAGTCCAAGCACCACGCCTACGCTTTCCAAAGACAGCGGAAGGCCAAGCGTGGCAGACCAGACCATGGAGCATTTCCATGATTCCGGCTCTAGCCATTCCCCAAGGTAATTTGACAAGCACACCCTCTCGAACATGGCGTTGAACGCCCACTTGGTGACGGACTCATCGGAAAGCGCCGCCAGTATTTCAGCAGGGATTTCCTCCCCACAGGCAAGGTCGATTACTTTTACATCCCCGCCATCCACGCTGTATCCGAATAATAAAATCTCAAAGTTTGGCGAAGAAGAATATTTATAAACGCCACACTTGGATAAATCCACATCTGAATAAGTTTCTATATCAATTTCGATAGACTTCAATTCCACCAGCTCCTTTCACCGCCTTAAGGGCGGCAGGGAAAAGGCAGATGCCCGTTCCCCGCCACCCGGCAGTGTATCCCTGTTATGCTGTTAAGACAGGAAATCCTCCTCATCCCCGACTTCATCCGCAAAATCATCCTCCGCACGGGAACGCCCGCCCAGCGGCTCCCCATCACGGATTTTCTGTAAATTGTTCAGCCCGCAGGCGATACCTTTATTCCCGTTGGAATTGAAAGCATAGAAATTGATGCTCGCCCTGCCGTACACGCCGCTGTACACTTCGGAATGGTCGAGGATCGGCTGACGGTCCGCATCCACGATGCCGGGAGCCGTAGAGCTGTTGGCGTTGACGAAATAGGAATCCGCATAGGCTTCATCATCCGGGCGCTCCACATCCCCGTCACGCAGCGGCGTCTTCAGGACGGAAAGCGCAGGGACGCTCCTGCCGTTCCCCTTCAGCTTCGCCTCGCCCTCACGGTATGCCGCCTCGATAGCCGCCTCGATCTTTGCGATGGTCTTCCTGTCTGATTTCGGGATGATGAGCGACACGGAGAACTTCGGCGTTCCTCCGTTAATTGCCTTCGCTTCCCATGCGTTGCAGTAGCTCCACCGGGTGTTAGGACTGGTGATTACTTTCGTTGGATTATTGGCTGTGTTTGACATATGATTTTCCTCCTGACTAATCTTCCTTGAAATCTTCCTGCGCCGTGTTCATCGGCGGCCTTTTATCTGACTCCGGCACCAGCGCAGGTTTGCCCTGCGGCTTTTCCACAAGGCCCTTTAAAACCTGTGCGAATTTCTTCTTGCCCAGCAACTTCTCCATGGCGGTAATGCCTAAGAGCTTCGGCTCATACGGGTCAAATCCCGCCTTCTTCACAGTATCCGCCACTGCCTTTTCATCGGTGTACTTCCGGTTGGAGCGTCCTTCCACAACTTTGAACCCGGCATATTTCACGCCGCTGAGTGCCTGCTGCAAAGCAAACTCCTTCACATCCGCCGCCCATGCCGCCAGCTCATCCGCTTTCACGAGGATAGCCGCGATCTCGCCATCCTCCAGCGTGGCCGGCATCTCAAAGTCATACTTCGCAAGCTCCAGATTGTACTCCGCCCTCTTCCTGCAGACCGCCTTCGCCTTGCAGAACCTGCAGTGTTCCCCCGCGCAGAACTCCCCCTCCCCGGCATAAGCCAGCTTTGCTTTTTCTACAAGCTCTCCCTCCGCCCACTGGAGAAGGTCATCCTTTGCCATGGCATACACACTGACATTCTCCCGGCGCGGCTGATAGATTGCCATGCGGACGGCGTCAATGTCATAGATGCCGTCGAACAGCTCCAGCGCACCCAGGGCATACAGCATCATCTGCGGATTTCCCTCTGCGGAGACCTCCACGCCCTTGCCGTGCTTGTAGTCGATGATATACAGTGTCCCGTCCGCAATAATGACGCAGTCTCCCGTGCCGAAGCCCTCCTCCACATACCGGGAGAAGTCCAGCCGCTGCTCGATCAGCACCACCGGGTCTTTGCAGGTTTTCTTTGCCTCCTCAACCAGCGAGAGGACATACTCCGCATACCCGCAGGCACATTCCTCCATCTCCTCATCATAGAAGGCAAGCCCCTCAGTCGGGTCTGATGTTTCCATGTCCAGGGACAGCTTCAGCTTGTGTTCGCACAGGCTGTGGGCGTCGGTGCCCTGCTGTGCGTATTCACTGCCCGTATCCTCATAATTTTCGCAGAGCCTTGCTGACGGTGGGCAGGCAAGCCACCGGTGGCTGGAGGATGCAGACAGTAAAGCGTGTCTTCCCATCACAGCACCTCCGCTTCCGCCAGCAGCGCCGCATATTCTGCCGGGTCAATCTCTGAGAGCTTATCTGCGCCGTGCTTTGCAAGCAGCTCCCTCACTTCCTCCGTGTGTCCGGAGCGGGACTTCTCCGCCAGAACCGCACGGACTTCCTCCAGCGTCAGCGGCTTCTCCCCCGGCTCCTGTTTTGCCGCAGGCTTGGCATCCTTCTTCACTGTATCCTTCTTTGTAGCACCATTTCCGGTCTTTCCCGCTTTCTCCGGCTCCTTTGTGGTCGTCAGCTCTGCCTCCGCTGCGCCATTGTCCGCCACCGCATCCGCAACGGTCTGCAGGCTGTCGGCAAGGGAGCGCAGGTCCCCGATGACATCAAGCAGTAACTTCACTTTTCCCATGTACATTTCCTCCTTCCATGACTTCACTGATCGCCAGCTCCCGGACGGAATCGCCCGGAACAATGATGGTCAGCCGCTGCTTATCCCCAAGGAGGAAGCGCAGGAGGCGCTCCCTCACGGAAATATGGCGACAGCTCACAATCCCGCCAGAAACCGGCTTTTTTGAAACACTGATTCTGAGATTGTGCTTCATACCCGTATCCTCCATTTCCGGGGCATTTTCCAACGCCCCTGTTTCTTAGCCACGGGAAGGGTCAAAACTTGAGGGTGTCGGGAAAATTTTTCTGAAATTTTTTTCTGCGGTCTTCAGCCGGTGGGAAACGGCGCTCGGCGTGATCCCCAGACGGGCGGCATATTCCTGTTTCGGAACGCCTTCAATATGTACTGCGATAAGAATCTCCGCCTGGTCGGGCTTCAGATGCCTGCGGAGCATGGCGCACACGGCCTCATAATCCTCCCTGCGTTCCTTTGCCGCCTCGCCGGCACTGTCTGAAAACAGGTCGATGGCATCGCCCGCAGGGCTTTCCTCATCACTGGCCAGCCTCGCATATCCCTTCCTGCCGTCAAGGCGTTTCGGCACCGCGTCACCCAGCGTGTGCCTGTCGTGCCTGTGCCACCCGTTATAGGTTTCTTTGTTAAGACGGTCATAAAGCTCCTGCAGGGTGCCGCACCGTTTCACCTTATCCTTCTTCCCTTCTGGCGCATCCGCAAGGCGCATCTGATAATCCTGCTCCAGCACCGTCATATAGTCCCCGTCCGGGATTTCCACCGTGGTATAATGCGGAACCCCGTTTTTGATGTCCTCTTCATACAGAATCCTGATCTTCATTGATTGTCCTTTCCGCCTGGTGCGGAAAGGCAGGGACACACAGGGAGAGCCGTGCTGCCATCTGCGGATGCGGCCCGTCAGAAAAAGGGCGCAACAGGGCAAGGGTACTCCGCCCGTTTCCGACAAAATCCATAAAACGGACTCATGCGGAAACGGTATGTGTATCCTTTGCCTAATTGCGCACTCAGACAACCGATATTATTTTTTCAGCCGTCAAAGGCCGGCTGCTGCCTTTTCATCTTTGGGAATATTCCCCTGTGCCGGGGCAGAAACGCTGATTTTGAAGAATAGAACCATATATTGGAAAATCTACAGTAATCCGATAGAACCGTGTCGAACAAAAAAATACCGCAATCCCCTTAAGGACTGCGGTATGTACGAAAACATATATTGTTCTGATTTGGACGGCATGAAGCCTGTCCCTTTATGCGGCATATGTTCCATGGCGTTTCCTTTCCGGGGACGGCAGTGTTCCATTGCGGCTTGTCCCCTGTGCGGCCGGCAATGTATAGATTATAAAGCATAAAACCGTAGAACAGGCGTAGGCAGACCGTAGAAACGCAGTAGCAAAACGCAAGTTACGACACGGGATGACATTTCAAAAAAATCGAACAGGAAGGACATCCACCTGTAGAACGGCTTGAAAAAAGCAGGCAAAAAATAACAGCAGCCTGATTTCCTCAAGCCACTGTTATAATATTTATTTACTTTCATCCACCTCAAAGCAGTATCCAACTTCCCTCACACATCGGATCGTAAAAGGCGCATCCGGTTCCGCCTCATACAGTTTCTCCCGCAGGTTGCGGACATGGCATCCGATAGCGTTGCTTTCATCGCCAAATGCATCCTCACCCCATACTTTACTGTATATCTGGTCATATGTAAGCACCTGCCCTTTGTTCGCTACAAGCAGGCTGAGAATATCATACTCCTTTGCTGTAAGATTTATTTCCCGGCGGTCACGGTATATCTTGCGCCTGCCGGGATAGATTTCCAGTCCCGGCAGTGACAGCATCGGCTCATCCTTTATCCTTATGTGTTCAATATCAGGACAGCATTTCACCACTTCCATAATCTTATCAAAGATGGGTGAGTCCTGATCCTTCAGTTCAAGAACCATTATACGCACGATGCCATCACCTCTCTCACTCCATTCTATCGAAAATTTCCCGCAGTTTCTGGAAACTCTCATCACTGACAACATGTTCTATCCTGCAAGCATCCTGCTCTGCCTGCTCCGGATTAACACCCATATCGATCAATCCGGCTGTAAGAACGCAATGGCGCTCATAGATTTTCTCAGCAACCTCTTTTCCTGCATCAGTCAGATGTAAGTACCCCTCCCCATCTACAGTCAGAAAACCGCCGCCCTTCAGGACACCAACTGCATGGCTGATACTCGGCTTGCTGAACCCCATGTGCCGGGCAAGATCAACGGAACGCACCACACTTTTTTCCTTTTGCAATATCAGCACAGCCTCCAAATAATCTTCGCCCGACGCATGGATTTTTTTCCTGCCGCTCATTGTGCCAGCTTCCAGCCGATGGCTTCCTGTTTTGCTGTAACAAAGTCAGCATATAAGCCTTTCTGCTGAACCAGTTCTGCGTGAGTGCCACGCTGAACGATATGGGCATGGTTCAGTACAATGATCTGATCGGCACTCCGTACTGTTTTCAATCGGTGCGCTATCATAATGATTGTTTTGTCATGTGTAAGCGCCTCAATCGCCCGCTGTAACTCATCCTCATTTTCCGGGTCAACACTGCTTGTCGCTTCATCAAGGATAATAATCGGGGCATTTTTCAGCATGGCACGGGCAATAGAAATACGCTGTTTCTCGCCGCCGGAAAGTGTTCCGCCGCCCTCGCCAACCACCGTATCATACCCGTCCGGCAGGGCGGAGATAAACTCATGGCAGCAAGCCTTTTTCGCCGCCTCCACCACCTGTTCATGGGTAGCGTTCGGACAGCCGAATTTGATATTGTTCTCAACCGAATCGGCAAAGAGATACACGCTCTGAAATACCATGCTGATATTCTTCATTAAGCTGTCAAGCGTGAAATCCCGGACATCTGTGCCGCCAACCGTAATCCTTCCGGCATCCACATCCCAAAACCGGGCAATCAGGTTACACATAGTGGTCTTTCCGGAACCGGAAGGCCCCACAATGGCAGTGGTTGTTTTTTCAGGAATAGAAACGCTTACATGATCTAAAATTTTCCGGTCTGCATAGGAGAAATCCACATCCTCAAATACAATTTCTGTATTCTCAGGAGCGATATTTTTACCAGTTTCATCCATAAGCGGCGTATTATCCATTGAATTTGCTGTATCAATCGAAGAAGCCAGCATCTGGAGCATCGTAATCTGGCTGCCCGCACTTTCCAGATGATTGAATACCATAAAAGACACAATCACAAAAAGCACTCCCCAAGAGAAAGAAAACGTCCCCGCTGTGAACAGATAAACAGACAGTATAAGCAAAAGGACACTGAATACCCGGACAACTAACTGCTGCAATGCAATAAACGGTGCAACCGAGTAGACCAGCTTCAAATTTCTTTTGCTGCTGTCCCTGATAGCGGCAGTTACCGACTTAGAGCTGTCCTTTTCAAAACCAAATGACTTTACGATTCCCATTCCCTGAATATATTCAAGCACCGCCTCCACTAAGTTTCTCTGTGCAAGCTGACGCTTTTCTGAAGCAACGGTAGATTTTCTGGTTGCCGCCTCTGTAACAAGCAGATAGGAAAACACACCGATAAACGCCACAATTCCGAGCTTCCAGTTAAAGAAAAGCAAAAACAGGATCAGGACAGCGGAATTAAAAAATCCTCCAATTATATTTACCAGCGCAACAGGAGCCGCACCTTCCACATCGCCTAAAGTCGTTGTTACAATGCCCGTAATGGTTCCGATATTGTTCTTATTGAAATAGCCCATCGGGATATACCGGAGCCGATCTCCAATAGAGATGCGTTTATCCGCCACCATGCCATAGCCGACCACTGTCTGCTCATTCATAGAAAAAAATGATGCAAAAATCCGTCCTGCTATGGAAAAAGCCATCATGCCAAGGGAAAGCCACACAGCCCTGTAACTATGCCGTCCATACGCCAAAGCGTCCACCACAAAATAAAGAGCGCCAAACTGCAAAGATGCAGAAATCCCATTCAGCATGGAAAAGAAAAGTGATTTCCACAGCAGTCCTTTCCGTTTACCCGCAAATTCAAATATTTTCTTTAATGTACCAAGCATAAAAACACCTCCCTATCCTTCATCCCTGGCGCCAATATGTGCCTGCCACATATCCCGGTAAAGCGGGCAGTCTGCAAGCAGCTTTTCATGGCAGCCCTGCGCCTCAATGTTCCCGTTATTGACGACCACAATATTATCCGCCCCCGTAATTGTAGAAAGCCGGTGTGCAATCACAACAAGCGTTTTTCCTACAGTCAAAGCAGAAATCGCCTTTTGCACCACTGCTTCATTTTCCGGATCAATAAAGGCGGTTGCCTCGTCCAGAATTACGATGGGCGCATTTTTGAGCATGGCACGGGCTATGGAAATCCTCTGTCTTTCCCCGCCGGAAAGCTGTGAGCCGCCACTGCCGACAACCGTTTCATATCCTTTGTCCAGCCCACGGATAAAACTGTCACAGCCGCTCCGTACAGCCACCTGCTCCACTTCTTCATCAGAAGCATCCGGTTTCCCCATGCGGATATTTTCTCTGATCGTGCGGTTGAACAGGTAATTATCCTGTGACACATAGGAAATCTGAGCCGCAAGCTGCCATAAAGGGATTTCTGTCAGGTTATGCCCGCCTAAAGTAATGCTGCCGCCTGTCACATCCCAATATCCTGCAATCAGCTTCGCAATCGTAGATTTTCCAGAACCGGAAGGTCCGACGAAAGCGGTCATAGTTCCGGGGACAATGGAAAGCGTGATTTTGTGAAGGACTTCCTGCTTTTTATCGTAGGAAAATGCTACATCCTTCAAAGCAATATCTAAACTGTTAAGTTTTACAGGCTCCGATGCGTGATGCAGTTCTTCCGCATTCAAAAGGCTGTCAATTTCCTCTGTATTTTTCCCTATCATGGCAAGAGAGCCTGCAAATGAAAAGGCTTCCATAATCGGCCCGATAAAGCCAAGAGAAAAGATAACCGCCGCCATCAAAGAAATGGTGTCCAGACTGCCTGACAGCCAGAGCGCCATTCCGCCGGGCAGGACACAGAGCAGGACAGAGGGGATAATTGCGTTATAGGAACACATCGTTTTCTCGCTGTCTGCCATCCACTTGATATAGTATCCCGCATTTCCCTCCACTGCCTTAGCATATTTCTGATAGGAACCTGCCGACTGGCTGAACGCCTTCACGACCTCAATGCCGCCTATATATTCTATAACCGCATCCGTCATCTTCTTACTTGCTGCCAATGCCCCGGCCCCTTCCTCTGCATAGTTCCTCATCCCGAAAGCCATGATTACCAGACCTATGAACAATGTTGCCAGAGAAAGCAGAGCCATCCGCCAGTCTAAGACAAACAAATACGCAATGATAAGCAGCGGAACCAGCAGATTAGAAGTCATTTCTGGAAGGAGATGGGCAAAAGGAACTTCCATGCCCTCAATCCGGTCAACAACAATGCTTTTATACTGGCCAGATGGCGTATCTAAGATGGTTCCCATAGGCACTCTTGCCAGTTTAGCAACCACCTGTTCCCGTAAATCCCGCAGAGTATAATAAGCGGCAGAATGGGAGATGACCGTAGATAAATTCGCAAAAAGAACTTTT
>VSNY01000163.1 GCA_009774535.1 Lachnospiraceae bacterium | reverse complement strand
GATATAATCTACATATAGTATGAAATCCAAAACTTGTAAACTGGTGTTATTGATATAAAATAAAAAATAAATAAAATAGAACAGAACGCTTGTTTGACTACGCAGAATGTGATAAAATAAAAATCATTTAAAATTTTGGGAGGAGCTGATATGGCGAGAGGAAAAAGGGCAGAATCCAGATGCAGGTATTTAATCAGGAATATCGCTTCACAAAAAGGATGGGATCCGAGACATCCGCAGAAAGGCGGAGATTTTCTGGAAGAACAGGAGATCGAAGACTTCTTTCCGGACTGTGGATTAGAAGGAACAAAACCTGATTTTTTAGTATGTAAAAAGAAGCTTCCCATCCTTGTCGTAGAGGCAAAAAATGAGATCGGTAAAATCGACGATGCCGTGCGGGAAGCAATAGCATATGCGGATTTGATGAATCAAAGAGGAAGATATGTAATTAAGATCGCAATCGGAGTAGCCGGGGAAGAAGATCATGGATATTTATTCCGATCGTTTTTTTGGGACGGAAAGACGTGGAAGACGCTGACAGCAAAAGGATACGAAATAACCAGTTTCCCAAGTGTTTTTGAGGTAAACGGCGCAATTGTAACAAATAATGCCGCCACTGAAGTTTCTGTTCCGAAGATTTCCGATTATATAGATACTGCTATCGAGTTGTCTTCGATTCTGCGTTCAGCCAAAATAGAACCATCACTCAGACCAAAGGTATTAGGAGCTGTTATTACGGCTTTGTATTGGGGGGAAATTGATTTAGAAGAGGGAAAGGAACTGGACTCCATTAATCAACTGGTGGCAGCGGCAATTCGGTCAACAGAGCATTTTGAACAAAATAAAAAAGATCAGCTGATGGAAACGTTAAAACTTTCGATTGGCGATTATAACAGACTGGCTGATCAAATTGGAAAGATCGTGTTTTTGCTGAAAAATTTAAATATAAAATCCATCTTGCAGACAGATACCGACTTTTTAGGCTTGTTATATGAAGCGTTTATAAGATACGGATATGATAACAACTCGTTAGGCATTGTATTTACGCCGAGACATATTACCAGATATTGCGCAGAGTTAATTGATGTTACGGCGAAAGACAAAGTGATTGATTTAGCATGCGGCTCGGGGGGATTTTTGGTAGCTTCTTTTGACAGAATGGTCAAAACAGCAAAAAAGATGGGCATTCCTTTTGAAATTGTGAGAGAATCTTTGTATGGTTTTGATACGAATCCTACCGTGTGGTCGTTAGCTGCGCTGAATATGTTCTTTAGAGGAGATGGCAAGAGTCAGATTGAGAATGCAAGCTGCTTTGAGGAAAAAAGCAGGACGAGCGTGAAAAATAAATTTACGAAAGCGCTGCTGAATCCACCGTTTTCACAAAAAGACGAACCAGAGAGAGATTTCATATCTGCGGCTATGGATGCTTTGCAGACAATGGGATTAATGGCTGTAGTAGTAAAATCAGGTATTTTTGCGGATGATGATAACGATCCATGGAGGAAAGGGTTTTTAAAGAAGCATACCGTTCTGGGAATGATTAGTCTGCCGGGTGATTTATTTTATCCTACAGCCATAGATACTACAATTATGATTGGACAGGCGCATCGGCCGCAGTCAAAAAAGGATCAGGTATTTATGGCAAAAATCTGGAATGATGGATTTAAGAAACTTAAGGGAAAACGTGTGGAGGCCGCTGGATCGCAGCTGCCGGAAGTTTTAGAGCAGTTTCAAAAGTTTTTACAGGGAAAGACAGTGAAGTCTGAACTTGTTATGATCATTAGCGCTTCAAAATTACTGGAAGAAGGAGCGGAGTTCTCTCCGGAACAATATCTGCCTCAGCCTGATTTTCCTTGCAGTGTGCAGAATCTGTATATAGAACATATAACAAGATCGATCTTGACGGCATCTGTATGCATCGAAGAACTCTCAGATGAAGTCATCGATGGATTTCCGGTATTTGCAGAGGACTTGCCGGACCTTGCGTACGGTGACCATGGGACGATTGAAACGTTTTTTACAGTTCTGGTAGGGAGATCAGCAGGAGAGAGCAATTATTTGGCGGGTTCTTGTCCCTATATTTCATCTGGTGATCCACAAAATAGTGTGATCAGGCTGGTCAATGATGTTTCTGGCGAGGTGTTTGAAAAAGGCGCAATTACAGTGACCTGTTTTGGACAGGCATGCGTACAGCCATGGAGATTTATGGCGAGAGGCAACGGCGGCAGCGCCGTACGTGTATTGATTCCAAAATTTAAAATGACGTATGCGGAACTGGCTTGGTTTGCGGCACAGATTAATATGCAGCGCTGGAGATTCTTTTATGGAAGGATGGCCATCAAGAAAAGGTTAATGCAGTTAAAGATTAAGGCTCCGGCGCAAAAGCTTGTGGATGGGCCGCATAGCATTGCAGAAAAAATCAGAACATTATCCGGTACATTTTCAAATATTATGAAGGAATAGGAAAGCGCTCAGGGACGATCGGAATTGTTGCAGGAATAGAGAATTAAGAAGTAACAGTTCCATGGGGTATCTGAACTGTTGCAATAAGAATAGAGAAATAAAAATATCTTGTTGAAAATCACAGATATCTATGTTATATTGTATTATGTATTGTCCATATTCAACAACTACAGTTTGAAAATGGCAATACATAAAACAAGGTATCGGAGGAAATACAATGAGAGATTCAAAAAAGATGACCTGGTATACGCTGGCGTTCATTGCCTTTTCAGGGGTATGGGGATTTGGAAATGTAATGAACGGCTTTGTATATTTTAACGGTATTCAGGTAATTTTCAGCTGGGTGCTGATGTTTGCGCTTTATTTTATCCCCTATACGCTGATGGTTGGCGAACTTGGTTCTGCTTTTCAATCGTCCGGCGGCGGTGTCAGTTCCTGGATTCATAATACGATGGGGCCGAAGCTGGCATATTATGCGGGGTGGACGTATTGGGCATGTCACATTACTTATATTGCAAGCAAGGGCAGCGGCGGATTAAAGGCGCTTAGCTGGGCGGTTTTCCGTAACGCGGAGACCTATGATACATTTCCGACGATCGGTGTTCAGATGGCAACGCTTGCCGTATTTTTGTTTTTCTGCTGGGTGGCAAGCCGCGGGCTGAATCCGCTGAAAAAGCTTGCTTCCATTGCTGGGACCAGTATGTTTGTAATGTCCATTTTGTATATTCTGCTGATGTTTGCGGCTCCGGCGATCAATCCTGGCGGCGGATATATTTCAATGGATTTCAGCATAAAAAATCTGATTCCGCAGTTTAATATCGGATATTTTACGTCACTTTCCATTCTGGTATTTGCGGTAGGCGGATGTGAGAAAATTTCTCCATACGTAAATAAGGTCAAAAACCCGGCGAAGGGATTTCCAAAAGGAATGATTGCACTGGCGGTTATGGTTGTCGCATGTGCGATTTTGGGAACGATCGCTATGGGAATGATGTTTGATCCGGCTGTGATCAACAGCAGCCAGGAAGCGTTCAATTCCTATGTGTCAAATGGTTCCTATTGGGCATTTCAGAAGCTGGGACAGTATTACGGAATCGGGGATCTTTTGATGGTGCTGTATGCTCTTTGTAATATGATCGGTCAGTTTGCCGTACTGGTAGTCAGCATTGACGCGCCGCTTCGTATGCTGCTTGATAATGAAGACGCCAAACAATTTGTCCCAAGCGCGATGCTTAAGAGGAATGACCAAGGCGCTTATGTCAATGGGATTAAGCTGATTATTGCATTATCAGGAAGCATTATCCTTGTCCAGTCCTTTGTACCGGGAGCAGCGGCTGTGCTGGCACAGCTGAACAAGCTGAATTCCGTATGTATGCCGCTTCGTTATTTGTGGGTGTTTGTTGCTTATCTGGCGCTTAGAAAAGCATATGATACGATACCTGCGGAGTATCGGTTTACAAAAAACCAGGCAGTCGCCAAATTTTTCGGGGCATGGTGTTTTGTGCTGACAGCAGCGTGCTGTATCCTTGGGATGTATTCCACGGATCTGTTTACTATGGCGCTGAATATTATTACGCCGATTGTGCTGACTGCGTTAGGTATGATTATGCCGTATCTTGCGAAAAAAGAGAGAGAGAAAAAAGCAACAAAATAGCTGGTATATGCAGGGGCTGTCTGTTTTATGGCAGCCCTTTTGTGATTTGTTTGTATGAAAAAGAAGGAGGAAATTATGTATCAAAAAACAGCGAAGGAAATGACAGCATTTTTAAAAAAATGTCCGACCGCATTCCATGCGGTGGATCTGATCGGAAAGGAACTTGTGTCCAGTGGATATGAAAGGTTATGGGAGCATCAGGAATGGGAGATCAAGCCTGGCGGGAAATATTACGTAACGCGAAACGATTCCAGTATTATCGCGTTTGCTGTTGGGACGCAGATTTCGGATCATTATTTTCGGATTGCAGCGTCGCACAGTGATTTTCCGACGTTTAAGATTAAGGAAAACGCGGAGCTGGAAGTGAAAAAGAAGTACCTGCAATTGAATACGGAAGGGTACGGCGGCATGATCTGCTCTGCCTGGTTTGACCGTCCGCTTTCCGTGGCAGGCAGGGTAGTTGTAAAAGAACAGGACCATTTTACAACCAAGCTTGTAAACGTCGACCGCGATCTGGTGATGATACCGAGTCTGGCGATTCATATGAACCGGGCGGTGAATGACGGTTATGCTTATAACAAGCAGATTGATCTGCTGCCGCTGTTTGGCGGGCAGGAAAGTAAAAAAGGAGATTTTAAAAAACTGATCGCAGAGGCGGCAGGTGTGCCGGCTGCGTCTGTGTACGGCAGTGATCTTTATTTATATAACCGACAGGAACCGTCGGTATGGGGTGTACAGGAGGAATTTATATCTGCGCAGCATTTGGACGATCTGCAGTGTGCTTATGCGTCTTTGCGGGGATTTTTGGAAGGGCGGCAGGAAAGCGGCGTGAATGTGTATGTCTGCTTTGATAATGAAGAGGTAGGCTCCGGTACAAAGCAGGGGGCAGGCTCCACCTTTTTGTACGACACGCTCAGGCGCATCCATCTGGGACTTGGCAAGCCGGAGGAGACGTATTACCAGGCGGTGGCGGGCAGCCTGATGTTAAGCGCGGACAACGCTCATGCCGTGCATCCGAATCACCCGGAAAAGACAGATGTAGAAAATTGTGTTTATATGAACGAGGGAATCGTGATCAAATCCCATGCCGGACAAAAATATACGTCTGATGCGGTAAGCATTGCACTGTTTCGTGATATTTGCGAAAAAGCGGACGTTCCGGTACAGTTTTTTGCAAACCGTTCCGACGAAGCAGGCGGAAGCACCTTGGGAAATATTTCTTCCGCCAAAGTGTCTTTAAACGCTGTAGATATCGGTCTGCCGCAGCTTGCCATGCATTCGGCATACGAGACGGCGGGCATTAAAGATACTTGTTATATGATCCAGGCGATGAAGCAGTTCTTTTCGACAATGATTCGTGAAAAAAACGGGGATATTTATCTATGTTCATGAATACGGCTCAATGGAAAATCCCGATTGGCATTGAAGATTTTGAAAAATTACGGAAAGAGGGATACTACTATGTAGATAAAACTGAGATGATCGCTAAACTGCTGCGGAAAACGGGAGATTGAAAGACTGATTGCCGGAGAGCTTGTCACCAGGGAAATTTATCCGGAAATCACATATAATGATATTTGTAACTCAATTGACAATTTATGGAGCGTGCTTTTTGCGACAGGATATTTGACCCAGCGCGGGAGAGGGGAGGCACAGCAGCAGCTGTGCAAATACCTGAGAAAAACGATCAGTATCCGTGATACTTTTGTCCGGAAGGAACTAAAAGAAAACTTTTATCATCGTATGCTGCTTGGGCTGCTGGCTTTTAAAGGGAGCTGGATTGTTTCATCGAACCAGGAGGACGGAGAGGGATATGCGGATATTCTTGTAGAAATTGACGATGCGGCTGATGCGGAGCCTATGGGCATGGTAATAGAAGTAAAATATGCAAGAGACGGCGATCTGTATACAGCGTGCCGTAAGGCGCTGGAGCAGATGGAGAAGCGGCAGTATGGGGATGCATTTTATGAGGAAGATATTCAAAAAGTATTGAAATATGGCATTGCCTGTTACAAAAATAAATGCAAGGTCATGTTGGCGCAAGCAGAAAGGTTATGCTCATAGTCGTATCACTGCAGCTGTCCGAAGCGAAAAAAGATTTTATGGAAATTGTTAACAAAAGAATGGAATATTTTGGAGCCTGATCGTTGGAACCATTGATGACACAGATACCGCTGCTACGGGATTTGCCCTAAGCAGTGGTTTTTTGTGCATATTTCCCCATGAATGCGAATAGTTGCTGCCTGTGACTGTGCAAGTTTTTGTACTCAAAACAGATTGTTTCAGATCTGCCAAATGTGAGACAATAATAAAGTAGCTGGTGATCAAAAACGTATCGTTTATCATTGGGGAGGTGTGGTAGCATTGAGTAATCTCAACCAGCGCTGTGAGAAAATTTTAAGTATTCTTACGCATGAAAGCGGTTATGTGTCTTTGAAAAGATTGTCTGAAAAAACAGGGGTTTCCAGAAGAAGCATCTATTACGATATATGTAAGATTAATGAATGGCTGGAAGAACACGATATACAGGAACTGGAGCCGGAGCGTGGAAAGGGAATTTTTATTTCTGCAGGGGATAAGGAAAAAATTCTGGATGCATTGGATGAGAAGGAATATGAGGAGTATTATCAGTTTCTTCCGTCAGAACGTGTAAAACTGGTGATCTGCAGTGTCATTCACAGCCGTCGGCCTGTCTATATTGAACAGTTAATGGATCTGTGCCACGTCAGCCGCAATACGGTATTCGGAGATATCCGCGTAGCAATCCAGCGGCTGCATGAATACAGCCTGGAACTAAATTATGAGTCAAAATGCGGTTATTATCTGACCGGAGACCCGATTCAGATCCGGGCTTTGTTTATTCTGTATTATGAAGAACTGCGCCCGTTGTGTGCAAGCGGGCTGATTCCGTTTTTAAACCGTTCGTCGGTACAGGAGTATTATGACAGGCTGTGTGCTTTAAAAGACGAGCTTGGGATCGAATATGTGGAAGGAAGCCTGGATGCGCTTGCCCTGCTGCTTCCGATTATGTATCAAAGTACGGACAAACTGGAATTTGCGGGCTTAAAACGTACGGAATTATTTGAATCAATGGAATATCAGATGGTATGCAAATATTTTCCGGATTTGCGGGAGGAAGAGCAGATTTATTTAAGCCTGCATTTGTTAGGGTCGCGGCTTTCGGTAGCGACCGAAGAGATTTTTGAGAAGCGTTCGGATCAGTCTGTTTATGTGATTACGAAAGCGCTTGTCACGGAATTTGAAAAAACAGCCTGTATTACGTTTACAGACAAAGATGAACTGGAGCGGGCATTATTTTTACATCTGCGCGCGTCCATGTACCGTTACCAGTATGGCATCCAATTTGGTAATCCGATGTGCGAAGACATTATGCGGGAATATCCGCATTTATTCGAGATTACAAAGTATGTCTCGGCTTATCTTGGAAAAATGATCGGACTGCCGATCCCGGACAGCGAAGTAGCTTATCTGGCGCTGCATTTTGGCGCTTTTTTAAAGCCGACTGAAGGCACGCAGAGCCATTTACGCATCCTGATTGTATGCACCAACGGGGTATCAACCGGAAATATGCTGAAATACGAAGTAAAAAATCTTCTGCCCAATGCGGAAATAACGGGTGTTACCGCAGCATCCGCGCTGACAGACATTCAGCAGGAATGCGACCTGATTATATCCACGGTAAAGATCCACAGTATCGTACCCGTGCTGGTCGTACATCCAATTTTAACAGAGGAAGACCGGATCTATATTTTAAGCAATTCTCTCGTAAACAACCGCCGGTCAGCCGGGGCTTTTGAAGAATTATTTGATATGATGAAAAAATATGTAGACAGCTCCCAGCATGAAAATCTGCGCAAAGATATCAGCCAGTATTTAGAACAAATGGCGGCTCCGGCGGACAGTCTGACCGGAAGGAAAAACTGCGGCATTACAGAACTGCTGGATGCTTCCAGGGTCTGTGTCTTTGAAGAGCCTCTGACATGGGCGGACGCTGTTTACCGCACCGGAGAGATGCTGATTCGCAATGCCAGCATTACAAAATCTTATCTGGATGCGATTGTATCGCAGATCATGTATTACGGCCCATACATGTTTATCACAGAACACGTAGTTTTGGCACATGCAAAACCAGAGGACGGCGTAAACCGGCGGGATCTTTCACTGGCTGTATGCAAAGAACCCGTGCAGTTCCCGAAGCAGCGGATTGCAAAGGTGATTTTTGTGCTGAGTGCGGAAGATAATGAAAAGCACTTGCAGATTTTAAATGATATCTTAAATTTTGCAAAGGAGGAGGGAAATTTACTGGCGCTGGAACAGGCGTCTGGGATTGGGGAGATTCTGGGGCTGTTTCGCAGCAGGCTTAAGAGGTGAGCTGGGAGGATGAAACCCGGACGTGACCGAGCCAGCGGAACGGGCGGGCAGCCCGGCGGCATAGGATTGAGCGGACTGGGGCAACGCTGCGGTGAACGAATCGCCCAGGGTGGATCTCCCAGCCCAGGCCCCATCCACCGCCCGCAGCGTCGTCCGGGAAGCCAATAAA
>VSNY01000162.1 GCA_009774535.1 Lachnospiraceae bacterium | reverse complement strand
GCTGCTGCTTTATATTGGCATTGAAGATTATGGATTTGACGGGAACGCGGATACCGTCAAAGAACTTCTGGAGAAGGCTGATTTTCCAAATCTGTCTTATCTTGGAATTACGGACAGTGAGATTCAGGATGAACTGGCGCAGGTCGTGCTGAACAGCAAATTTATGGGCCAGATCGAAACATTGGATCTTTCCATGGGTACGTTGACCGATCAAGGCGGCGCGCTTTTATTAGAAACACTTCCAAAATGGCCGAATGTCAAGACACTGGATGTGCATTACCATTACATGAGTGATGAAATGGAGGAAAAGCTTTCCGCTTTGCCGATTACGGTAGATGTATCAGATGGTGAGGAACCGGATGAATATGACGGAACGATTTATATGAATGCAATGCTGACCGAGTAACTATATGCGGTGGTAAGGAGCTGTCCGTGAATGATTTGCACAGGCTGCGGATTATTTTTACAGGTATCTGTAAATTTAGAAAGGAACCCTATTTTGAGACAAGCAGTACTTTTAGGAAATGAAGGTACAAAGAGAACGGATTATTTCAGACAGGCAGCGAGACAGGCCAAGCTGCCTGTTCTTTTTGCAGATTGGAAAGATTATGATGAATGGAAGAAGCATCTGCTGCAGGGAGAGTGGATGGTCAAGATCGACCCTCCTTTGTGGGACAGCTGTTCCCTGGAGGAATTAAAGCCGCTGGCGTTTCAGTACAGGCAGAAACTATGGGAGCTGTCTGATCTGTCGGGGGCTTATCCGGTGGAATATTTGAATGATCCGCGCGTGATCTGGGAGCTGCTGGACAAGCGGGCATGCAAAGAAAAGCTGCAGCGGGCAGGAGTGCCGGTTACAGAACCGTTGGAAGGAAGAGCTGCGGCAAAGGATACAAAACGGATAGAATGTACGCGGCAGCTGCTGGAACGGATGCGGCAGACAGGGATCTGCCAGGTTTTTATCAAGCCAGTCTATGGCTCCGGAGCAGCCGGGGTGTCTGCGTTTCGCTGTCAGCCTGCAACTGGTAACATTGTATTGTATACATGCGCGATGCTGCACCCGGAGCATGGACTTGTCAATACGAAGCGGCTCAGACGTTTTTGCGATCCCAAAGAAGTGTTTCCGCTGCTGGACCGTATTCTAAAGCTGGACTGCGTGATTGAGCGCTGGTATGCAAAAGCGGACGTACATGGGGCATCCTACGACCTGCGCGCAGTCGTCCTTGACGGCAGAGTGGAATTTATGCTGGGAAGGCTTTCAAAAGGGCCGATTACAAATCTGCATTTAAATAACCGCCCGATCGAAGCCGCAGCGCTTGGCATATCAGAACGTGTTCTGGAAGAGATTGCCGTTCTTTGTGAAAAGTCTATGAATTGCTTTTTGGGCCTTCGCTGTGCGGGAATCGATCTTTTGCTGGAAAAAGGAAGCCTGCGCCCAAGAATCATTGAGATGAACGCGCAGGGGGATCTGATGTATCAGGATATTTTTAACGATAACCGGATTTACAGAAAACAGGCAGAACGGATGCGGCAATGGCTCTGCGGATCATAACAGAACCGGACGGATGCCAGGAAATGCAAAATAGGTCAGAGAGGTGATACAGAGTGAGAAAAACTTCGGTAGATATGAACCGCATTATCGGCAGCATGGACCTGATCTGGATCTGCCTGGATACGCTGCGCTATGATATTGCGGTGCAGGAAGAAGCCGCCGGGACGACGCCAGTGCTGAACCGTTATGGCAGATGGCAGAAATGCCAGGCGCCGGGAAATTTTACGTATCCGTCGCACCATGCCATGTTTGCCGGGTTTCTGCCATGCGGGTATGAGGTGAAAAATCAGGCGGACCGGGAACTGCTCTTTTATCCGACGGCGATCGGACTGCGAAGGAAAGTACCGGATGGCGCGTATGCGTTTGCGGGCAGCACGGTTATGGAGGGACTGGCCAGGGACGGATATGATACATGGTGCGTGGGCGGCGTTTCTTTTTTTGACAAACGTTCGGATATCGGGAAAGTATTTCCGGGGTATTTTCAGAAAAGTTACTGGAATCCTTCGTTTGCCTGTCCGGTGAAGGAAAGTACGAAACATCAGGTGGATTTTATTCTGGATCAGCTGCATGCGGCTCCTTTGGAGAAAAAGATCTTTTTGTATCTGAACGTAGACGCCATTCATTATCCGAACTATTTTTATGTGGAAGGGGAAAAGCACGATAGTCTTCTTACCCATGCGGCAGCGCTGCGGTATGCGGATGGGCAGCTGGGGCGGCTGCTGGATGCGTGGGGGCAGATCAGAGGGAACGCGTTTGTGATCTGTTTTTCGGATCATGGAACGTGTTATGGAGAGGACGGATGCCAGTTTCATGGGATTCATCATCCGATGGTGGATACGGTGCCTTATAAGCATTTTTTTCTGGAAAAACAATACGCTGATTCCTGACGTTTATCGAATTTTTAATCGTATTTATTGTCGTATTTCTTATCGTATTCTTATGCAGAAAGGAATCGTTTTATGAATCCATATATACAGTATATGTACAGTTACCCGCATAAAACAGCATACCGCCAGCTGTCAGGCGTTTCCCTGCGGGATTATGTCCATTTGCTGAAAGGCGGGGGACATGGGATGTATGTCCATCTGCCGTTTTGCCAGGCGAAATGCGGTTACTGCAATTTGTTTTCCGTGACCGGGCAGAGTCCGTATGACGTAGAAACGTATCTGGATACGCTGGAACGGCAGTGTATCCAGTATGCGGCGCTGCTTAAGCCGGAAAAGACCGTATTTTCCGAGCTGGTGATCGGCGGCGGGACGCCGTTATATTTGTCAGAAAAACAGCTGCTGCGGATGTTTGGGATGCTGCGGGATTATTTTATGTTTTCTAAAGAGCTGGAAATAATTGTTGAAACAGCGCCGAACCAGACAGACGCCGGGAAGCTGGACGTTTTAAAGCGGGCTGGAGTCACAAGGGTGAGTATGGGCATACAGAGCTTTCAGGACGAAGAGCTGGCGGCGCTTGGGCGCAGACATCGTGCGCAGACAGCACGGGAAGCGCTGCATTTGCTACAGTCCATGGATTTTGCATGCGTCAATGTGGATTTTATTTACGGCATTCCGGGACAGACGGTGCAAAGTCTGCTGGAATCTTTAAAAGAAGCGCTGGCGATGGAGCCGGACGAGATTTTTTTGTATCCATTGTATGTAAAGCACGGCGCAGTTCTGGAGGGGCAAGGAATTGTGCCGGACAGCGCGCAGGCTTATGAGCAGTACTTACATGCCAGCGGTTATTTAAGAAGCAGTGGCTTTCGCCAGGATTCCATGCGCAGGTTTGTACACGCGGCGCAGGCCGGGCAGCGGGCGTATGCGGAATGCGGATTTGGCACATCGCTTGCGCTGGGATGCGGCGGAAGGAGTTATTTGGGCAATCTGCATTTTTGCACCCCTTATGCGATTACCAGGGATACTTGTCTGGCAAGGCTTGCAGAGTATGAGCAGACAACGGATTTTACACAGATCACGCATGGGCTGTTTCTTTCTGCGCAGGAGATGCAGCGGCGGTATGTGATCCGGCATCTGCTGATTCTGCCCGGGTTATGGTTAGAGCGGTATGAGCAGGTGTTTGGAAGCCGGGCACTGGAAGACTTTCCGCAGCTGCGGACCTGGATGGACAGCGGCTTTGCGGCCTTGCACGAAACGGATCGGGGGACATTTCTGGCGCTGACGGAAACGGGGATGGGACTTTCCGACGCCTTGGGCCCGCAGCTGATTTCACCGCAGATGCGGGCGGCAATGGAGGAATGGGAACGGCTGCAGGCAGTTGGAAATGGATGACAGCCAAACAGGGGGAGGCATAAGAATGGTATTGTACCGCGGTATTTTGAAAAGCTGTAACTATAGCTGCAGCTATTGTCCGTTTTCCAAACATGATATGCAAAACGGGGAACTGGAAAAAGACCGGAAACAGTGGCTTTCTTTTGTACAGAGTTTTACCGCTCAGGGGGAAAAAGCAGAAGTTCATGCGCTGATGCTGACGCCTTATGGCGAAGCGATGATCCATCCATGGTATTGGCAAGGCCTGGCGCAGCTGAGTATGCTTCCCTGGGTGGAAGCTGTGGGTACGCAGACAAACCTCAGTTTTGCGGTGGACGCGTCATTAAAGCTGTATGAACAAAACGGCGGGGATTTGTCAAAATTAAGGCTTTGGGCGACGTTCCATCCGCAGATGACGACGGTCGCGCAGTTTGCCCGGACCTGCGGACAGCTGACCGCGCGGGGGGTCTGCCTGTGCGCCGGGGCGGTAGGTGTGCCGGAGCATATGGAATTGCTGCGGCAGCTGCGGGAAACGCTTCCGGAAGGGGTTTATTTGTGGATCAATCAGATGGATGGCCTTGGAAGAACTTATACAGAAGAGGAAAAGCGGATCTTTGCAAAGATGGATCCTTATTTTTACCGGGAATTGCTGCCGCATCCGTCCGATGTGTCGCAGTGCCGGTCCGGATTGTTTGCAGAAGGGGACGGCCGGTACAGGCTGTGCAACATCAGCCAGCCATGGGCCGCGGAATCCTTATATGAAGCCAGGCAGAATCAGAATCAAAAACGATGCAGCCGCAAACGCTGTTCCTGTTATCTGGCATACGGCGGCAGATCCAACCTGGTCAATCAGATGCTGTTCGGACCCTGGCCGCTGTTTCGGATACCAAGACGGCCAAGGGCTGTTTTTCTGGATATCGAGGGGACGCTGCTTACGTGCCGGACGCCAAAAAGCAGACGTGCGAACGATCCGGAAACGGAGGAAATTGCAGCGGATGTGCGGGCGGCATTGGAAGTACTGGTGAAACGGGAACAGACACTCTTATTTTTCGCCACGACGCTTCCATACCAGGATGCGAAAAAACGGTGCCGCAGGATCTGGCACTTATGTTCCGGCGGTGTTTTTGCAGGCGGAGGACACATTCAAATACAATTGCACGATACAAAGAAGCTGAAAAAAGAATGGTTTGCAGCAGTACCGGAAGAATGTCTCCGGAACCTGGAACAAATCGTACACAAAAAGCGTGTGCGGATGCTTGTTTACCGCAATGTACAAGGAATCTGTTATAAAATTACGCTCCTGCATGCAGCGCGGCAGCCGTGGAGCAGCCAGGAAGCAGACGCGGTAGCAGGATGCCTTACGGGTCAGGTAAAAAAACAGGTGCGCGTTCTGACAGAGGGCCATTGCCTGCAGATTGTGGCTGCCGGGGCAGATAAAGCTGCCGGAGTAAGAAAAATCTGCGCCTGGCTGGGGATACCGCTGGAAGACATTTATGCGGCAGGAGATTCTAAAGAAGATTTGGAAATGATGCAGTTAAGCGGATCGAGTTGATACGTTGCCAGCTTCAAAGACTTAATAAAATAAAACGCATTCCTCTTGATGTACAGTTAGAAAAATACAAAAAAATAAAAATACGATGAAATAAAATCTCATGCCGATTCACACAAAGAAAGCGTTAATAGATAGATAAAAAAGTCTCTTGCAATCAAACCTTAGATATGCTATAGTATAAACATGAAAGGAGTAACCGCCCACAAAGTGGTTTACCTCCATAGTATGTTATATAAACCTACCTTACTCGGCAAAGTACAAGGTAGGTTTATTTATTTTCGCTTGTTCGTCCTATCAATATAGGCAAGCAGCACAATCAGGAAATTACCGCCTAAAAGTAACAGGCTTAAAACTTCGTATGTATCCATCTGCACCACCTCCCTTCTCTTTCAAGTTAGGGAGGTTTACCACCTTGTAACACGATTACTCTTTTGCGATTATAACACATCTTTTGACACACCACAATAATATTTTTCCCTGGCTTTTTTATTTTGTATAATCTGGCATTCAATATCTGTGCAGAATGCTGATACATATCCAAATACTGTGAAATAGTTATGATCAGATTTACAAAAAGCCGGATAAAAATTAGTAGGAAATGCCAATTTACAAATGCCTGCTTGTTGTGTATGATGTTTTCGGAAAGTGAAATCGATAACAAGAATATAAAGGAGGGTTTTTCATGCAGCAGGTGAATATTAAATTCAACAATGTAAAACAAGTGCAGCAGTTTGTCAATATGATTATAAATTTTGATGCACATGTGGATCTGGGTTGTGGGCAGAAGGTTGTGAATGCAAAATCCATACTTGGCGTATTTGCGTTAGATCTGTCAGAGCCGCTATTATTAAGCTATACTTCCAAGGATACAGAGTTTATAGAAAAAATAAAACCATTTATATATAAAGAGAATGCTGCCAATCTGGATCATGCGGGCTGAAAAGCAGAATGATTTGCTGACAGCAGAACCACGGATGACAAGATTAAGAAAGGATAAGGAATCTGAATATGAATCAAAAAATTATATTTCTGGATATTGACGGAACATTAACGGAGCCAGGCAACAATGAGGCTCCGGAATCTGCTGTACGGGCGATTGCCCAGGCCAGGAAAGAAGGGCATTATGTATTTTTATGTACGGGCAGGAATTATGATATGTTGCTGCCGCTGCTTAAATATGGATTTGACGGAATTATAGGCAGTTCAGGCGGATATGTGGAATGCCAGGAAAAAGTCATATTTGATTGTCCAATGACCAAGGCACAGAGCCAGTCCGTAATGGAAGTCTTAAAAACCAACGGGATTTTCCGTACCGTAGAGTGTATGGATGGTTCCTATACGGATCAAGGATTGAAAGAGTTTTTTGAAAACTATGCTGATCAAGGCGGGAACAGTGAATTGCTGCGCTGGAGAGAACAAGTCGAAGAGGCGCTGCATATTCTTCCGATGGAAGAATACAAAGGACAGCCGGTATATAAGGTCGTGATCGCAGGCACATCGATGGAAGCTATGGTGCGGGCGCAGGAAGCGTTGCGGGAAGATTTTGATTTTTGCATTCAGGAAAGGGACCGCAGCGGTATTATCAATGGAGAAGTTGTCAATAAGTTATTTGACAAGGGAAGGGCCGTAGAACGTGTCTGTCATTATCTGAATATTCCGCTCAGTGATTCCATAGCAATCGGGGACAGTATGAATGACCTGGAGATGCTGCAGACGGCAGGCACAGGGATTTGTATGCAAAACGGCAGCGAAAAGCTGAAAAAAATAGCAGATGATATTTGTCCGTCCGTAAGCGAAGACGGGATTTATACGGCTTTTCTTAAATATGAGCTGATTCATGAATCTGTCTAAGAGCAGGAAAAATAGAGAATGCAGTCTTTGTACCTATATTGAAATCGATTTCAATATTTTGCACAAAATTGATTGGTGAAAATTGGAGAGATTGCCAATTTACATATAGAATTAAGTATAGTAAAGTAAATATACAAAATGAAATCGATTTCATAAATTTATAAGAAAAGAAGGGAACGAAGATGGCGGTAGATTATGCAGCATGTGCAAAGGAGCTGGATTCCGGACGTTAGTGGCAGAAGGCGATCAGGTAACAGCCGGACAAAAGCTGATGGAATTTGATCTGGAAAAAATCCGTGCAGCCGGATACAGCACGACCACAGCGGTTCTTTTAACAAACAGTGATGATTTTTCGGCATTCCGGGTATTGAAAACAGGGAAAGCGGATCGTATGGAACCGATCTTTACAGTAGAAGAAACCCGTTCCAATTAAATTTTTGAAAAATGTTACCTTGTTTTGGAAAACCGTAACTTTTTACTATGGAAAAAATGACAGGCATATGGTATAATGCTGAAAAGGATTTCATAGATACAAGGAGCGATGAAAATGAATATAGCAGAAATTGCGAAACTGGCAGGGGTATCCAGTGCAGCTGTTTCACGTTATTTTAATAACGGGCATATTTCAGTGGAAAAAAAAGAAGCGATCCGCAAAGTTGTGGAAGAAACAGGATACCGCCCTTCCGTACAGGCGCAGACACTGCGCACCAAAAAGACAAAAATGATCGGCGTGATCGTGCCAAAAGTGGCATCTGCATCAATCGGGAGGATTGTGGAAGGAATTTTATCTATACTCAATGAGAGTGAATACCAGACGCTGCTGGCGGTTACGCAGAATGATCCGAAAAAGGAATCTGAATATCTGATTGCGTTTAACGATAAGCAGGTGGACGGTGTAATTTTGGCAGCAACGGTATTTACGGCGGATCAGAAACGTATCCTGAAAAATATGATGGTGCCTGTTGTAATCGTCGGACAGCGTTTGTCCGGGTACTACTGTGTGTTTCATGACGATTACCATGCGGCATATGATCTGACAAGGCTGCTGATGGAAAAAGGAAGAAAACGGCTTGGCTATATCGGCGCGCTGCGCCAGGACCAGGCGGTCGGGGCGGAACGTTACCGCGGATTTTGCGATGCGGTATGCGATATGGGCTGCGGCGGGCTGGCAGAAAATGCGGTGACTGCAGAATTTACGATTGCATCCGGTTACGAAAAAGCGAAAGAACTGCTGATGCGCTGCAAAGATTTGGACGGACTGGTCTGTGCGACGGATACGATGGCGGCAGGCGCTATGCAGTATCTTTGCGAACAGGGGATTGAAGTCCCGCGGCAAATCGTTGTTGCCGGCCAGGGAGATTCCGATATGGCCAAGGTGACGGCGCCGCCGCTGATAACGGTACATTATTCTTATGAACGCAGCGGGGAGATTGCGGTGCAGATGCTGATGGAAGTGCTGGAAAAAGGAGAGGCGGCGATTAAGGAAGTAAAGCTGGGATATTATATTGTGGAAGCTTCTTAAC
>VSNY01000161.1 GCA_009774535.1 Lachnospiraceae bacterium | reverse complement strand
GTTCCCGTAAATCCCGCAGAGTATAATAAGCGGCAGAATGGGAGATGACCGTAGATAAATTCGCAAAAAGAACTTTTCCGCAATATCCACCCAAAGCAGCTATGCAGGCAGGAAGATAGGCAGAAAAAGAATTTTCCCCTGCAAACATCTTTGCAATCATATTTACTACACAAAAATAAGGTATCATCTGGCAGGCTACACCCATGACAGCCAGAATAACACTGAGAATAAATTTCCCATGATAGGGCTTTCCCCATCCCCAAAGCATACCAAAGGGTGAACTTTTGCTTTTATTTTGTTTTTTCACTGCATTTGCACCTCCTTGTTATTGTCAAGAAAAAAGCGCAGCAAATGTTCTTTATCCGCACTGCTTTCCAAAGAATAATCTTCTATTACACATCCGTTTTCTATATGAATTACCTGATTGCAGCACCGCACAATAAACTCCGGATCATGGGTGACCACCACAACCGTTTTTCCAGTTTCGGCCAGCCGGTTCATGGCATCTGCCACCTGCCTCATGTGGAATAAGTCAAGACCGCTGGTTGGTTCATCAAACAGGATAACGGGACGCTCCGAAGCGATAGCCGACGCAATGGCAACACGCTGTTTCTGCCCGCCAGAAAGCCCCATCGGGTGACAGTCCTTCAAATCCAATAAGTCCATTTCCTCCAGTATAGCATCTACCCGGCTGCTGCCTTCCAAATCCATAGCGTCTTTGGACATACTGATAAGGACTTCCTCTATGACACTTTCCGTAAAAAGCTGATGGTTCACATCCTGCATCACTATGTAGCACAGCTTCATTCTTTGTTTTCGGTTATATTGTTCGCCATCCCTATACAAACTGCCCCTGCACCGTTTTTCCAGACCGCAAAGACACCGGGAAAAAGTTGTTTTTCCTGCGCCATTGTGTCCAATCACCGCTGTGACCGAACCGGGAGCCAGTACTGCCTTTTCGACACACAGGCTTTCCCTGCTGCTTTTGGGATAAGCAAAGTGAAATCCCCGCATTTCCCATAAGGGATTGCCTCCTGCCCTTTTTATATGGGCAATATGCTTTAAGCTAAACAGGGTTAGCGGACGAAGCCCCATCTGTTCACGCACAGGCTCCGGGATAGCGGTAAATTCTTCACCCGTATAATCCCCCTTGATTTCCCCGTCTTTCAAATAGAGGACACGGTCTGCTAAATCATGGAGATAGTAAAGCCTGTGTTCCGCAATGATGACGGTTTTTCCCTGAGTTTTCAAAATCTTTAATAGCTCCCGAAGTTCCCGGGTAGCAGATACATCAAGATTAGAAGAAGGCTCGTCAAACACAAATATTTCCGGCTCCATAACTGCTGCCGAACCACAGGCAATTTTTTGTTTTTCTCCACCTGATAAAGAAAAGAGGCTCCGATCCAGTAATCCGGTGATATTTAACTGCCCTGCCACACGCCTGACACGGTCTCGGATTTCCTGTTCCGGCAACCCATGATTTTCCGCCCCAAAAGCCAGTTCCGAAGTGGTGTCCACATTAAAAAACTGGCTACGGGGATTCTGAAAGACAGAGCCGACCTTCCCGGAAATATCAAACAGGGATAAATCTTTACATTCCTTTCCATCCAACAGGATTTGTCCGGACAGTTCCCCTTCATAATAATGGGGAATCAGCCCATTGAATAATCTGGTAAGAGTTGTCTTTCCACAGCCAGAAGCTCCGCAGAGCAATACAAAAGAGCCGTCCGCAATCGTACAGGATACATTCTTTAATGTCCCGTCCTCCTGCAATCCCTTACCTCCCTCACGGTTGAAATAATAAGAAAAGCTGACATTCTTACATTCAATCATACTTTCACCACCTAACCCAGAGAATCACCTGATAAACCAGCCCCAAAAGACACAGAAAGAGTAAAAGAATATCCTGCACATGAAGCCCTATCTCACAGATATTTGTCCGTTTGACCGGGCCACCCAGCCCACGGGTTAAAGAAGCTGCCGAAAGCTCTTCCCCGATTTTGACACAGCACATCAGCATAGGCACAAGCCTGTATTCCAAAATCGAAGCTGCTTTCCCGCCCCACAGGTGGATTCCCCTCATTTTCATGGCATCCCCTATGGCAGCCCATTCCTCCATCATTGTAGGGAAAAAGCGGAACATGACAGCCATTGGAATCGTAACCTGTTTGGGAATATGTAACCGTTCCATAGCTGCAACCAGCTCGCTGACTGTTGTGGTTGTAACAGCAAAATATGCCGCCGCAAAACTCGGACTGAAATATAAAGGCATCACAACGACCAGCATTAGCAGATAGCCGGGAATACCTGAAATGTGCGGAAGTGCAAACTCTTGTAAAAGCAGGCATACACTGAATACCCCGCAATACACTCCTGCACCTTTCCATTTCTTAGAAGCCAACAGCATAAGAAACGGAAAACACGCCGGCAAATAATAAAAAGCTGTCTGGAAAGAACCGCCCAAAATCAGGACTGCCAGTGTGACCAGAACTGCCAGTTTCGTGCGTGGATCAAAGCAAATCCCACTCCTGTTCCTCTTGCTTGCCAGTAATTCAACGCCCATTACACAATCCCTGCCCGTTCAAAGTGTTTTTTGAAAATCTTACGTCCAATCAATCCGCCAACAATGCCAGCAACAAAGGCCCCGATTAACAGAAATGGAAGAATCCAGTCCGGCATACAATTCATCAGGGCATCTGCATATTCCTGTCTCCCATAAGCCAGCAACGTTTCGTAATAGCTGTTTCTGGTCAAAATGATAGGCAGAAAAGCGCCGACTACGGAAATGGAGAACACACCATGTGCTATGATTTCCATTTTTACTTTCTTATAGCCGGAGCTTTTCAGCATAAAATCAGCAATCAATCCAAACACAAGACCTGTCAGAATGCACCAATAGCCCATGCCTGTAAAGAGCAGCAAAACCCCATCCAATACCCCCGTAATTGTCAGCATCCCAAACTTTCTGATTTTGGAAAAATAGAGCATCATGGGAATACCGCCAACCAACGGCACAAAAACACATAGCAGTGGGATAAAAACCGGGATAACCCCCAACATTGCGACAGCAGAGGTTACTACGAAGTAGATAACCGTAAAAATACCGATATTGATAAAATCTTTTCCCTGCAATTTATTACTCATTTTGAGTCCTCCTATTTTGTTTTATTGGTTAGATGCAGCTAACCTCGAATAGTATAGCATAATTTCCTTCTGTATTTCTATCCCCGTTTCATCAATTTAGCTACAAATAGCAACGAGTTTTCAATTTGACAAATACGCTGAATAACACTATAATTATATTTGCAGAATAATCCAGCAGGAAAGAGGCGGTATATATGGAAAAAATGTTGGATCAAATGTTAGAAAACTATCTGGCTGCTTCCAATACACAGATTGAAAAAGGACCTAACAGCATCAAGCTGACTATGGATTCTTCGGAAGGAATCAGCAAAACGAGTATCTATACTGTCCTGCCATATCTCCACTTAATTTATTTTGATATTCATGCCCGGTCTTTACCAGGAGAACTTGCAGAAAATGCAATTTTCCATCCCATGCAATTTAATTACTGTATCGGCGGCAGGATTGAAATGCTTTTAGACGACCATTCCTATATCTATCTTAAAGAAAACGACTTCTGCATCAGCAGACAGACTTCCCAGAGTGAATCCTATTTCCCAACAAAATATTATCATGGAATCACCTTATATTTCGATCCGGACTTTTTTGGTAAAGCTAACCAGGATATAGCAGAAATTTTTGCTTTGGAAATTTCTCGTCTGCAGGATATCTACTTTGAGAAAAAAGAAACCTATATTGCGGAAGCAGGTGACGAGATTCGTTTAGTTCTGGAGAAATTATGGCAGGCATATGAAACACCTTCCCCGTTTTATATGAAATTACACATTATCGAATTGCTGCACTTTCTGCTTGATGAAAAAAATGCGTGCCATGAAAAATCCTGCACATTTTATACAAATGTTCAGGTTGGAATTGCAAAAAAAGCGGAGAGAATACTGACGGCTGATCTAAAGCAGCATATTCCAATAAAACAGATTGCCATTCAATTTGGAGTTAGCGAAACAAGCCTGAAAAACTACTTTCGTGGCGTATACGGGAAGAATGTTTCTGATTATTTGCGGGATTTACGCATGAGTACCGCCGAAAAGTTATTAACAGAAACCAAGCTGCCTATTTCAGAAATTGCCTCTCAAATAGGATATACAAAACAGGGAAAGTTTGCAGAAGTGTTCCGGCAGCGGTTCCATAAAAACCCTTTGGAATACCGGAGAGCGAAAAAATTAGAACAGATATAAACGACAAGTGCGGGAACTGTAAAAAGCTCCCGCCCTTGCCAGATTATTTTCCCATACCGCCTGCTTCACTGATGTTATCATTTCGGAAACGGCTGCCTGGTTCTTTCTATTGTGCCTGTAGCTTCCAGCCGATAGCCTCTTTCCTTCCAAGTACGAAATCCGCATAGATGCCTTCCTGCCCGATCAGCTCCTCATGTTTTCCTTTCTGGACAATACGCCCTTCATCCACCACAAGTATCTGGTCTGCGTTCCGCACGGTCTTCAGCCTGTGTGCGATCATGATGATAGTCTTATCCCTGGTCAGTTCCTCAATCGCCTTCTGCAGCCGGTCCTCGTTCTCCGGATCCACATTGGCGGTCGCCTCGTCAAGGATAACAATGGGAGCGTCCCTCAGCATCGCCCTTGCGATGGAAATCCGTTGCTTCTCCCCGCCGGAAAGGGATGCACCGCCTTCCCCAATCACTGTATCATACCCGTCCGGGAGAGCTTCAATGAAATCTGCACAGCAGGCTTTCCTTGCCGCCTCCACCACTTCTGTATGGGTCGCCTGCGGACGACCAAACTTAATGTTGTTCTCAATCGTGTCCGCAAATAAATATACATTCTGAAACACCATGCTGATCTGCTCCATCAGGGACTCCAGGGTATATTCCCGCACATCCTTCCCGCCGATCTTTACGCTGCCGCTGTCCACATCCCAAAAGCGCGCAATCAGGTTGCAGAGGGTAGTCTTGCCGGAGCCGGAAGGCCCGATGACTGCTGTGGTCGTCCTGTCAGGCAGCATCACATCAATGCCGTGGAGTATCTCCTTGTTCTCATAAGAGAAATGCACATTTTTAAATTCAATCCCATGTCCTTTCGGAGAAAATGCCCTGCCCTTTTCATCCATCTGCTCCATTTCCTCTGTCTGCAGGGTACGGTCAATGCTTGCCGAGGCAAGGCGCAGCATGGACATTCCCATGCCGAACAATTTAATCTGCCCGAACACAAGGAAAGACATCACAATGCACATCAGCGCATTGGCGACAGGCATCGTGCCATTCGCCCAGCAGAAAACCGATACGAACATCATGGCAATCCCCGCAATCTGAAGAACCAGTTCCTGGAAGATTGTATACGGCGTCATCAGCTTTTCCATATCAAGGTTGCTCTTCCTGTTATACTCCAAGGCATCCTGCGCCCTCTTATCGCCCCTGCCGCTTAAATTAAAGGACTTGACGATGCCCATGCCCTGCACATATTCCAAGACTGCAGAGGTGAGTGCCGTCTGCGACTTCTGTGCATTCGGCGCGATAGCCGCGGACTTTTTCTCCATGGACGAGACAATTAAGAAATATACGAAAATGCCTGCTGCAACGACCAGCCCCACGCGCCATTCGAATATCAGGATCATCGCTGTAAAGACAACCGTCCCGATCAGGCCGCCCATGATATCCACCAACACCATAGGGACCAGCATCTCAATATTCCCAAGCACCGTGGTGCATACGCCAGTCACTTCGCCAAGGCTGTTCTCGTTGAAGAATCCCATTGGCACGCCTTTTAAGAGATTGCCGATTTTAATCCTCTCATTTGCCGCCATGAAATACCCTGCGTGTGTCTGCTGATTCTTGGAAAAAGCAGTCGTCACCGCATTGCCGATAATGCTGACTGCCATAAATGCCAATGCCGTCCAAGCCGCATCATTTCCTGTGTTTCCCTGCGTCAGAGCCACGATTACAAAATAGATGGCGCTGACCTCCAGCATATGGAACACTGCATTTAAAAATTTTACCACTACGGATTTATTGATGTTTGCCCGCTCCACGCCGGCAAACCGCCATATTTTTCTGAATGCTTCTATCATGCCACATCACCGTCCTTTGCACCGATATGCGCCTGCCACATGGATTCATAGAGAGGGCAGGTCTTTCTTAATTCCTCATGTTTTCCGGCCGCTTCTATTCTGCCGTCCTTTACTACAACAATTTTATCTGCATCCTTAATGGTTGAAAGCCTGTGGGCAATCACGATCACCGTTTTACCCCGTACCAGCTTTGCAATCGCTTTCTGGATGACTGCCTCATTTTCAGGGTCAATATACGCGGTGGCCTCATCCAGTATCACGATGGACGCATCCTTTAGCATTGCCCTCGCTATGGCAATCCTCTGACGTTCACCGCCCGAAAGGTGTGCGCCGCCTCCGCCAACATTTGTTTCATATCCTTTTTCCAGGGAGCGGATAAAGGCATCGCACCCCGCAGCTTTGGCAGCCGCTTCCACTTCCTTATCTGATGCGGACAGCCTGCCCATGCGGATATTTTCCCGGACGCTCTCGTCAAACAGATAATTATCCTGGGATACAAATGCCACCTGGTCATAGAGCTGTTCCAGCGGGATCTTCTTTTCATCCACGCCGCCCATGGAAACCGTCCCGTCCTTTACATCCCAAAAACCGGCGATGAGTTTTGCAATGGTGGATTTGCCGGAACCGGAAGGCCCCACCAGCGCTGTCATTCTCCCTGCGGGGATGGAAAGACTCACATCACGCAGGATATTCTTATCTTCATGGTAGCCGAAAGAAACATGGGATAATTCAATATCCTTACCCTTGATACGGACCTCCTTGTCACCATGATGCTGTTCCTCTGCGGAAAGAAGTTCATCCACAGATGCCACCGTTGTACCGACCGTAGCAAGCGTGTCTACAAAGTTCATTGCGGCAATGAGCGGTCCTGCAATGCCAAGGGACAGGATGATGACCATGATAAAGGTTTCCACCGGCAGGCTTCCATTCCTGTACCAGAGCCAGCCCGCCGGCAGGATTGTAACCAGCGAGGCAGGCACGATGGAATAACCCATAGACACTCCGAACTGGCTTTTTTTCATCCAATTGTAGTAATAGGAGGCATTTGCCTTTACCCTGTCTGCGAATTTCGCATAAGATGACTTTCCCTGGTTAAACGCCTTGATGACCTCGATGCCGCCTATGTATTCCACGATAGTCCCGTTCATCTCCTGTGTAGTCTTCACTGCGCCTTCATAATTCTTCGCATAACTCCCCATAACCGACATCATAAATGCCATCCCAACCGGGAGCGTCACGATGGACAAAAGCGCCATGCGCCAATCCAGAACAAACAAGCAGACCACGATAAAAAGCGGCCCCGCAATATTGGCAGTCAGCTCCGGGAACAGATGGGCAAGCGTGGTCTCCATGCCGTCCACCTGATCCACGATGATCTGCTTCATCTTCCCGCTGGACATATCCATGACCGTCCCAAGGGGCAGCTTCGGCAGCTTTTCCAATATCTTCTTCCGGATGTTCTTCAGAATGGAAAAGGTCGCCTTATGGGACATGGACAATGCCATGTTGTAGAGAAGCGTGCGTGCGGCATATCCCGCCAGCCCCAGACCTAACCATGGCAGATAAAAGGACAGCTCCTTTTCCCCAGCCAGCATACCGATGATAACCTGTGCCGCCGCAAAATAGGGCAGCATCCCCAGCACTACAGCAATGAGTGCGCTTAGGACCGCTCCGATCAGGCGGCCATGTTCGTCTTTTCCCCAGCCCCATATGCGGAGCAGCGGATTTTGTTTCTGCATATCAGTTCCTCCTTATTTTAGTTAGTTTTCGCTAACCTATTGCTTTATTTTAAGGCTGCCTGGTCTACGATCCGCTTCGTCCTAAACAAGCGTCACTGGCGCTTAGGACCGTTGCAAGTTCTGGCAGCCTTAATAACTATTTTGTTTCCGCCGTTTCTTCCCCAACGATTGCCAAAAATCCTCCATGATGGTATTTCCCCATCATGGCAACATATTTCTTCGCATCTTCCCTGTCCATTCCATGGCGTACCACTTCAAAAATACCCTCAAAATAGGCGGTGACCATCATGTGGTAAAAATCTGCGGTCAGCCCGCCCATAGGTTCCAGACGGGAGCCAGTTACCTCCAGCCACTTCCATGTGTATTCCTCTTCCATGGATACCAGCCTGTCTACAAAGTTATGGAACTTTGTGCCATGGGAAGCATCCAGCAGAAGACGGAACTCGTCAAAGTGATCGTAGATGTAATCCACCATTCCAAGCATCGCATCAGAAGAATACTGCCCCACCTCCCGGCGCTGGACATCGCTGTCAAAAGAATGGAATGTTTCCTGCACATCCAGGCAGCGGGACATGAATTCTTCTGAAACCGGCTCCACAATGGCGGCAAACAGCCCTTCCTTATCTTTAAAGCGGACGTAAATGGAATTGGTGCTTGTTTCCGCTTCTGCGGCAATCGTCCGCAGGGAGGCATCTGTATAGCCTTTTTCGAGAAATTCCTTTTTTGCACATTCCAGTATTCTCTCATACACACCCTCAATCTGCTTTGCCACCGATTCACCTTCTCTCTTTGATAACAGTGTTTCATAACGATGTTTCAATTATAATTCAGAAAAACACAGTTGTCAAGAGG
>VSNY01000160.1 GCA_009774535.1 Lachnospiraceae bacterium | reverse complement strand
CGGCAGCGTCCGCTCTGCGTCCGCGCCCGGGACCGTCTGTCGCGCCTGCCCCACCAGTCCCAGCCCGCAGCGTCGTCCGGACTGCCAAAATCATCCGGCCCGCCAAAATACTCCCGCTCCCAGGCACACACAAATAAAATAAAAGAAAAGAATGGAAAGGATCAATCAGACTATGACAGAAATGGAAAAGATGCTAAACGGCCAATGGTACGACACATCCGACCCGCAACTAACCGCCCAGCGCGATTACGCCCGGGATATGTCAGAAAAATATAACCGCACAACCGAATCAGAAACACAGCTGCGCCAAGATCTGCTAAAACAGCTGCTCAAATCCATCGGCGAACAGACAGAACTGCATCCAAGCATCAAATTTGACTATGGATGCAATACTTCCATCGGCGACCGCTGTTTTATCAATTTTAACTCCGTATTTTTGGACTGCGCCAAAATAAGTCTCGGAAATGATATCTTCGTCGGGCCAAACACATCCTTTTTAACCCCGATCCATCCGCTGCTGGCCAGGGAACGCAACAGGCGCACAGCACCGGACGGACATTCGTATATGCTCGAATGCTGCAAACCGATCACCGTCGAAGACAACGTCTGGCTCGGCGGAGATGTCACTGTCCTGCCAGGCGTAACAATCGGACACGATTCCGTCATCGGCGCAGGCAGCGTAGTAACCAAGGACATACCTCCAGGCGTAGTCGCTGCCGGAAATCCGTGCAGAGTGCTACGTGAAATTTCCGAAGACGACGCAAATGGAATCTGACAATAACAGTTAAAGCAGCTCTAACTTTTCAAAAGCACTGTAAAGACCGTCTTCATCCACCGGCGGGCAGACAATATCAGCGATTTTTAAAAGAGAAGGGCTGCCATTGGCCATACAAACGCCAATTCCCGCAGCCTGAAGCATCTCCAAATCATTCATGCTGTCCCCAAAAGCAATGGTGTTCTCTTTAGAAATTTTTAAATACCCGCATAGTCTTTTTACCGCAGTTCCTTTATCGAAAGCCTTGCTTGACAGCTCTCCATTCACAATGCCGCACGTATCCTGGTCTTGTATACAAAAATCAAATTCTTCCTGCAGCACCTGCATAGGTTTTTTCAGCCGCTCGGCTCCGCGGCTCATAAATGCCATACCATAAATCGGCTCGCCGTCATATTCGGACATAGGACGAATATCCAGTTCATTTTCAATCTGGATTCTCCACCGCAGCAGTTCGCTGTTGGCTTCGGACTGCACATCTTCTGCCAGAAACTCCTTAAATCCCTCGTCCGTATAACTATGATTCCTGCCCCCGATTGTGCGGTAAATGCCGCTTTCCTTAAAAACATCCAGTACTCTGGCTTGTTGGGCGGGGGTCATTGGACAGTCGTAGACTACCTGGCCGTTATACTCAATATAACCTCCGGCGCTTGCAACCAGTCCGTCGAAGCCAAACTGCAGCACCGGATAGAGCATACCATAATTCCTTCCGGAACACAGCACTACTTTATGTCCCTTTGTTCTGGCCCGGCGGACCGCATCTACCGCAGATGATGGAGGGACATTTTTTCCTGGTTCCGTCAGAGTGCCGTCAATATCTAAAAATATCAGTTTCTGATCCATAATAACCTCCTGAACGCACATTTTCTAAATTTCATCCCAAATTTCCCGGTATGAACTCGCTTTCATTTTGTCTATTATATATTTGGAAAAACCTTCTGTCAATCGGCGTATTTTCTTTTTCTGTTTTTAACAAAATAAATATATATTTTTTGTATATTATGCTATATTTCATATTTTTTTAGCTGTTATATTGACTTTTTATCTAAATACATGTTATTCTCCTTCCACGATGAACACGTGTACATTAAGTAAATTTATTTGATGTATCGAAAAAAATATTGAAGGAGGAAACTATGAACTACGATTATGCGAAAATCGCAAAAGAAGTCATTCAGGCCGTCGGCGGGTCAGAGAATATCAAATCCGCTGCCCATTGCGCCACCCGTCTGCGTCTCATTGTCGCAGACCGTTCTCTGGCAGACGATGAAAAAGTTGGCGAAATTGATGCCGTAAAAGGGACCTTTTTCACAGCCGGACAGTATCAGATCATTTTCGGCACTGGTCATGTGAACCGTGTGTATGAACAGATCACACAGCTTGGCATTGCGGAGACGACTGCACGCGAAGCAAAAGAAGCAAAAATGGATGGCAAGAACCAGATTCAAAAAGCCATCCGTACCTTTGGGGATGTTTTTGTCCCTGTAATCCCTGCCCTGGTAGCGACTGGTCTTTTCCTCGGTCTGAAAGGGGCTCTTTTAAACGACAACTTTCTGGCTTTATTCGGAATGACCAACGCCGATATTCCGCATACTTTTCAGGTTCTGGTAGATGTACTTTCCGGCACTACGTTTGCCTTTCTGCCTGCGATTGTATGCTGGTCTACGTTTCGTGTATTTGGCGGTTCTCCGGTACTGGGACTGATCCTGGGACTGATGCTGGTAAACGGCTCTCTGCCGAATGCTTACTCTGTCGCAGATCCTTCCAGCGGTGTAACTCCCCTGATGCTTTTTGGAATAATTCCGATTGTAGGCTATCAGGGTAGTATTCTGCCAGCCTTTGTAGCTGGTGTGATCGGCAGCAAACTGGAAAAGAAACTGCGGAAAACCGTTCCTGCGGTCTTTGACTTTATGATTACGCCTTTTTTGGTGCTGTTTGTAATGCTGATTCTCTCGCTGCTTGTGATCGGGCCGCTTCTGCATGCATTGGAAAACGTGCTGTTAGTTATCGTAGAATATGCATTAGAGCTTCCTTTAGGCATCGGCGGTTTGATCGTTGGATTCTTCTGGTCGATTATTACCCTTACAGGCGTCCATCATATTTTTAATATGCTGGAAATCAGCCTGTTAGCAAGTACAGGGTTCAACCCGTTCAACGCGATTTTATGTATGTGCGGTTTTTCATCCGCCGGCGTATGTCTGGCCATTTCGATCAAAGCCAGAAAAAAAGAAATCCGTGCCATTGGGCCAAGCGCCACGGTATCTGCGCTGCTGGGCATTGGCGAACCAGCGTTGTTCGGTGTCATTCTGCGTTACGGTATGAAGCCGTTTTTACTTAGCTGCTCGATCAATGGTATTGCCGGCATGATTGCCATGCTTCTTGGAATGAAAGGAACCGGCAATGGTATCACTACCATTCCGGGTATGCTGCTGTATATCTATAAGCCGTCCCAGCTGATTATGTATGTGGTACTCGCGCTTGCTACTTTTATTACCGCTTTCTGCCTGTGCTGGTTCTTTGCAGTGCCTCCGGAAGTGATGGAAACCGAACAGACGGCTAAAACGGCTAAAAAAGAATCTCCAAAACCTGCTCCCGCACCGTTTCCAGCTGTGCTCGGGTCTGCTGCTCAGGGAACATTTGTTTCGATGGAAGAGATTCCGGACCCGACCTTTTCTCAGGGTGTGCTTGGGACTTGCTGCGGCATTGAACCAGAAACGGGTAAAGTATATGCGCCTATGGATGGGACGATCAGCCAGCTTGCGGATACGCTGCATGCTGTCGGCATTGAGGCAGGCGGCGTGGAACTGCTGATTCATGTGGGTATTGATACGGTAGCGATGAAAGGCGACGGATTCCGCAGCCATATTACAGAAGGACAGAATGTAAAAAAAGGAGATCTGCTGTTAACGATTGATTTGGATAAAATCAAGGCGGCCGGGCATCCTGCCACCATTATGGTAATCGTAACCAATTCGGATGACCTGACATCGGTTGAGGCTTCGGCTTCCGGTAAGCTTAAACCGGGCGATCCGCTGATGCGTCTGCAAGCATAACACCGCTGTTTCCTTAGCTTTTTGCAAAAAGGCATAAAAAAGTCTCCCGGAATTATCCAGGAGACTTTTTTATGCTTTCTGCAAAAATCACTGCACCGTCATATACGTATACCCCATCAGACTGCGGTCCACTTCCACCGCCACCTCGCGGCCTTCCCGGATTGCCCATACAACGAGCGACTGTCCTCTGCGCATATCCCCGCAGGCAAACACACGCGCTGCATCCGTCTCATAGGTACCATCCTTGGGCTGCACATTCGTCCGTCCATCCAAACGCACCCCAAACGCATCCGCAGCATACTTTTCACTTCCCAAAAATCCGGCCGCAATCAGCGCCACATCTGCCGGAATCTTTTTTTCGCTGCCTGCCGCTTCGGTAAGTGTCATGCGCCCGGTTTTTTCATCTCTGCGGTTTTCCATCCGCACCGTTCGTATGCCTGCCAGACTGCCGTTTTTATCTTTTAAAAATTCCTTTACCGTTGTCTGATAAACGCGCGGATCATGCCCGAATACCGCGGCCGCTTCTTCCTGGCCGTAATCTGTCTTGCAGACCTTTGGCCATTCCGGCCATGGATTATCTGCGGCGCGTGTATCCGGCGCTTTCGGCATCATTTCCAGCTGGGTTACGCTGGCCGCGCCCAGGCGGATGCAGGTGCCGACGCAGTCATTTCCTGTATCGCCGCCGCCAACCACAACGACATGCTTTCCCTTTACAGCGGCAAATTTTGGTTCTCTCTGATCCGTATCAAGCATATGCTTTGTTACCTCGCTCAGATAATCCACCGCAAAGTAAATACCTTTTGCATCGCGCCCCGGCGCTTTGATATCTCTTGGATTTTTCGCGCCGCAGGCTAACACAATGCGGTCATAGTCTTTCAGCAGTTTTGCCGCCTTTAGATCTCTGCCGACATCTGTGTTCGTTATAAATTCCACGCCTTCCTGGCGCATAACCGTCACTTTGCGTTCGATTACGGATTTTTCCAGCTTCATATTTGGAATGCCGTACATAAGCAGCCCGCCGATGCGGTCGTCGCGTTCGTAGACGGTCACATGATGTCCCCGCTTGTTCAGCTGGTCGGCTGCCGCCAGTCCGGCCGGGCCGGAACCGATCACGGCAATGCGCTTTCCGGTGCGTACCCGCGGCGGTTTCGGCCCGGCAAGCCCTTGTTTGTATGCGAATTCGATAATGCCATATTCATTTTCCTTGGTCGTTACCGCGTCGCCGTAATGTCCGCAGGTGCAGGCTGCTTCACACAGCGCCGGACAGACGCGGGATGTAAATTCCGGAAAGTTATTTGTCTTTTTCAGGCGGTTGTATGCCTGTTCCCAATTGCCTGAAGATACCAGGTCGTTCCATTCCGGGATCAGGTTGTGCAGCGGACACCCGCTGACCATCCCTGCGATTTGTATGCCTGCCTGGCAGAACGGAACGCCGCAGTCCATGCAGCGGGCGCCCTGTTTCTGCTGCTCTTCCCTGGAAAGAGGGATGTGGAACTCGTGGAAATGCCGGATACGCTCCTTCGGTTCCAGCGCCCTGCCCGTTTTTCTTTCATAATCCATAAATCCAGTCGGTTTTCCCATGCTGTTCCCCTCCTATCTGCCTGCATTGGCGTAAAATGCTTCGATCTGCGCCTGCTCGGCGTTCAGTCCTTTTTCTTCCATCTGCACGATGGCCAGCATCATACGTTTGTAATCATGCGGCACGATCTTTTTAAATTTCGGCAGATACGCGCGGAAATCATCTAAAATCCGCTTGCCTTTTTCCGAATTCGTCAGTTTCACATGTTCTTCAATCATTTCTTTTAACTCAAGTACATCGTACTTGGATGTAATCTCTTCGGAAGACACCATGCCTTTGTTCAGCCTTGTATACAAGTCGTTGTCTTCATCCAGCACGTAGGCGATGCCGCCGCTCATGCCTGCCGCAAAGTTTTTCCCGGTGCGCCCCAGCACGGCAACCCGCCCTCCGGTCATATATTCGCAGCCATGGTCCCCCACGCCTTCCACAACGGCATGCGCGCCGGAATTGCGTACGCAGAACCGTTCGCCCGCCACGCCGCTGATAAACGCCTTGCCGCTGGTCGCGCCGTACAGCGCCACATTTCCAATAATGATATTTTCATCTTTTTGGAACTTTGTCCCGGCTGGCGCATATACGACCAGCTTGCCGCCGGATAAGCCTTTGCCGAAATAGTCGTTAGAGTCGCCGACCAGCTCAAGCGTCATCCCCTGCGGGATAAAAGCGCCGAAACTCTGACCGCCCGCACCGCTGCAGCGCACCAGAAAGGTGTCTTCGGCAAGGCCGTCCGGATACCGCCTTGTAATCTCAGCGCCGAACATCGTACCAAACGCACGGTCCGTATTGGTCACTTCCACGGCAATGCTGCGCCTTGTACGGGACGCAAGCGCGCTCTGGAGCTGCTTGAACAGCGCTTTTTCATCTTTGGTTTGTTCCAAATGAAAATCATAGACTTTTTTCGGATCAAAGATAACCTTTTCGTTCCCGTCCGCAAACGGATTATGCAAAATGCGTGTCAGATCGATCTCTTTCTGACGCTTAGTCAAGTCTTCCCGCACACACAAAAGGTCGCTGCGCCCTACCAGTTCATCCACCGTACGGATGCCAAGGCGGGCCATAATCTCACGCAGGTCCTGAGCGATAAATTTCATAAAGTTGACAACATATTCCGGCCTGCCGTCAAAGCGCTCTCTCAGTTTCGGATTCTGCGTCGCGATGCCTGCCGGGCAGGTATCCAGGTTGCAGACGCGCATCATCACGCAGCCCATAGTGACAAGCGGCGCCGTCGCAAAACCGAACTCTTCCGCGCCGAGCAGCGCTGCAATCGCAACATCTCTGCCTGTCATCAGCTTGCCGTCCGTCTCAATCCGTACTTTATTGCGCAGACCGTTTTGAATCAGCGTCTGATGCGTCTCCGACAGGCCCAGTTCCCACGGAAGCCCCGCATTATGAATCGAACTGCGCGGCGCGGCTCCGGTGCCGCCGTCATAGCCGGAGATTAGAATCAGCTGTGCGCCTGCCTTGGCCACACCTGCCGCAACTGTGCCAACTCCCGCCTCGGACACAAGCTTCACGGAGATCCGGGCCGAACGGTTCGCGTTTTTCAAATCGTAAATCAGCTGCTCCAAATCCTCAATCGAATAAATATCATGGTGCGGCGGCGGGGAAATCAGCGACACGCCTGGTGTGGAAAGCCTTGTCTTTGCAATCCACGGATACACTTTTTTGCCTGGCAGATGCCCGCCTTCGCCCGGCTTTGCCCCCTGCGCCATTTTAATCTGGATCTCTTCGGCGCTGACCAGGTAGCGGCTGGTAACGCCGAAGCGCCCGGATGCCACCTGCTTGATGGCAGAACATTTGTTCAGTCCATCCGGCCCGATGGACAGGCGTTCGATACTCTCGCCGCCCTCGCCGGTATTGGACTTGCCATGCAGCATATTCATCGCTACCGCAAGCGTCTCATGCGCTTCCTTGGAAATAGACCCGTAAGACATCGCCCCGGTTTTAAACCGTGTCACAATCGCGTCCACGCTCTCCACCTCGTCAATCGGAATGCCCTGTTTTGGATAACGCAGCGAAAACATGCCGCGGATGCAGGCGTTTTTTTCTTCCTCATGTACCATCTGTGTATAGGTCTGAAACAGTCCGTAATCACCCATCCGGGTAGATTTTTGCAGCATATGGATCGTCGCCGGCTGATACAGGTGCTTTCCCGCGCCGCTGCGCATTTTATGCCGTCCCCTGGAATCCAGCGATTCATCCACTTCCAGACCAAGCGGATCATAGGCAAGCGAATGCAGATGATCCACGTCATTTTCTATATCTTCTAATGTAATTCCCCCAATGCGGCTGACCGTATTTGTAAAATACGGATCAATCACAGACCGGTCAATGCCGATCGCTTCAAAAATCTTAGCTCCCTGGTATGACTGGATCGTGGAAATGCCCATTTTGGAAGCGATTTTTACAATGCCTGAAATCACCGCATGGTTATAGTCATCTACAGCCGCGTACGGATCTTTGTCCAGCATGCCAAGTTCCACCAGCTCTTTGACCGTCTCATGCGCCAGATACGGATTGACCGCGCTGGCGCCGTATCCCAGCAGCGTTGCAAAATGATGAACTTCCCGCGGTTCGCCGGACTCTAAAATAAGCGAAAGCGACATCCGTTTTTTCGTAACGACCAGATGCTCATGCAAAGCCGCAACCGCTAACAGCGACGGGACTGCCACATGGTTTTCATCTACACCCCGGTCCGATAAAATCAGGATATTGGCGCCATCCCGATAAGCCCGGTCCGCTTCCAAAAACAACCTCTCCACTGCTTTTTTAAGACTTGTATTTTTGTAATATATTATTGGGATTTCGGCTACACGGAACCCTTCCACATGCATGGCGCGGATTTTCATCAGATCCGTATTCGTCAGGATCGGATTGTCCACTTTCAGCACCTGGCAGTTTTCCGGCCGGTCTTCCAGCAGATTTCCGTCGTCTCCGATATAAATGCAGGTAGATGTTACGATTTTTTCACGGATCGAATCAATCGGCGGATTCGTTACCTGCGCAAACATCTGTTTGAAATAATTAAACAGCGGCTGGTGGTCATCCGCCAGCACAGCCAGCGGAATATCAATTCCCATCGCGCTTGTAGACTCCTCGCCGCGAAACGCCATTGGCAGGATCACTTCCTTCATGGATTCGTACGTATAGCCAAACGCGCGCTGGAGCTTTTTTAATTCCTCTTTTTTCACTTTTGGCACGCGCTGATTCGGAATCTTAAGATCCTGCAGCCGCACGAGATTTTGATCCAGCCATTCCCCGTACGGACACCTTTTTGCATAGTATTCTTTTAATTCCTCATCTGCGATCAGCCGCCCGTTTACCGTATCAACCAGCAGCATTTTCCCGGGACGCAGACGGTCTTTGCGGATAATCCTGGTCGGGTCAATCTTAAGCACACCGACTTCCGAAGAAAGGATCAGCTGATCATCATCGGTCAGATAATATCTGGACGGCCGAAGCCCGTTGCGGTCCAGCACAGCGCCCATCAAATCCCCGTCTGAAAATAAAATCGACGCCGGACCGTCCCACGGCTCCATCATCGTTGCGTAATACTGGTAAAAATCTTTTTTCTTCTGCGTCATCGTATCAT
>VSNY01000016.1:38190-39378 GCA_009774535.1 Lachnospiraceae bacterium | reverse complement strand
AATCCACCTGCCTGGCGCATTTTTGCTTGCGCTCCTGTTGTTCCTGCGGGCTTTTTAAGCCGTTGCCCATTCCGGCAAATCGAAAAACGCTAAACGCCTGTACGCTTACACTCATAAGCAAATCCTCCCTTCCATCAGAACTGTCCGTAACGAATGTACCACTATTGCTGATCGTTCCTTAAACCAGATATTTCAGCAAAAAAATCTTCAGCTGGTCTGTCCAGTCCGCCCGCCCCAGCAAAACAACATCCGACGCATCTGCAACCTGCACGAGCGCCGCCTGCCCAAGACCGCCGATCCCTGGCGTTTTCATAATCGTACCATAACTGACTATCACATATTCCCCGCGTACCTGATGTTCCCTGGCAAACCGCTGCATCTCCTGTCTTTCCATATAGAACATGCCGTCTTCTGTCTTCGCCCGATAGCCTTCCTGTTCCAGGTCATAGGTCAGCGGATGCAGATCTTTGTCAAATACTGAAAATTCATCCAGCTGCGTATACCGCGGCATAGAAGTAAGCGCTGTCAAAACGGCGCCCGCAGCAACTGCCGCTGTCGTACATACTGTCAGAATGCGCATTTTGCACCTGTATTCCAGACTGGTACCGCCTTCGTATGCAAGCTTCTCCAGTCTTTGTATCCGACGTTTCAAAGTGATAAAGTGACTGTCCAAAAATGTAAGCATGCCTTGACGCACAGGATACGCCAGACGCTTTATCTGCACAGCCTTTAATAAAACCGCCGCGTACGCGCAGGCTGGCAGGCCGCATACGGCTACGCTTCCTTCATCGCTGCTGTATTCCATATATTCCCGCAGCCTGTAATCCGCCAGGTAAATAAGCGGATGCACCCACCACAAGATTTTCAGCCAGGCAAAAATATGTAATAACAACACATGCCCCTGCCGGATATGCAGCGCTTCGTGTGCAAGAACTGCTGCCAGCTCATCCCTTGACAGGTCTGCTCTGAAATCTTTCGGAATGACAATATAGGGCCTGAAAATGCCCCCTGCAAACGGGCTGAAACACGCGTCTGCCAAAAAGACCCGTATCGGGAACCATCTGCCGCGAAGCAGGTCTGTAAGGCAATCCGCACGATCCCAGCGCTGCATGGTCCGCAGCTGCCGCCGCAGGCAGCTCTTCGCATATAAAAACCGGACCGCCAGAAGGCCGGCAACCACAAAATAAC
>VSNY01000016.1:0-38180 GCA_009774535.1 Lachnospiraceae bacterium | reverse complement strand
AAATAACAGACCGCCATCTCTGCAGCCGCCATCTGATAGACCCGGTTGGTAAATAAAAACACCCTGCCGCTAAAGAAGATTTTGGAATATCCCATCAGCCCGGCCAGCGGCACCATGCTAAACGCGGCAAGACTCAGTCTCCAATGTCCGGGTCCTGCGATCTTACAGACGGCCAGGGATAATACAAGCAGAACCGTTGCCGCAGCCAGGGTCAATATTATTTTTATAAAAGCAAACTGCAGCAGAAACAATCCAAACTGTATCATCTGCCCTGTCCTTTCCTGCTTTCTTTCATTTTTTCCACAAGCTGCTGCAGCTCCAGGAACTGTTCGTCGCTCAACTGGGATTTTTCTATAAAACTGGCTACTGCCAGCGTAGAATTTCCGCCAAAATAATTGCGTACAAACCGCGCCTGTTTTTCTGCCAGACATTCTTCTTTGGACTTTACGACATAATAATGATAGACGCGGGAATCTTTCTGGTCTACTTCGTGGCGGATCACCCCTTTGGCCAGCAGCCGGTTCAGCAGTACGCGGATCGTCCTGGCACTTACGTCCAATTTACCCTTTAGCGCGCAGATAATCTCCGCCGCCGTAAGATCCTCTTGTTCTGAATCCCAGATCACCTCCATAATGAGCCACTCTGTTTCGCTTGGTGTAGTCTCTCTTCCCATATACCCTCCCTAATGATTGGATCAAATGAAAAGGCTGTATGTTTTGTACGATTATGCTTGCACCAATACATAGATTCTATTTTTATATCGGTTTATGTACGTTAACATTTAACCCTTTTCTGTATCTTCCTAAAAACCTCTCTGTAAATCTGCAGGCAAAACTCCGCTTCCTGCCTGCTTACCACATTCTCCTTCGCATAAGCGGCTTTTCGTGCAATTTCCATATAACGCGTCCACGCTTCCTGCGGGATCTGCCGCCAGGCCAGTTTTAATGCATGCTCATACTGCACATCTGATATTTCCTGCTTCGGGACTTTCCGGGATACCCGCATCCTGCGGTAAATCCTGCGATTGACCCTCCTGACAGCAGCGCTATATTTTCCAGCTTTGATTTCTCTCTCCACAACGGCATGCCAGATCCGCACGCCCCGCCAGATCAGCCAGCAGGCCGCCAGCAGCGGCAGAACGAATACGAACAGGACGACCGCCGCTTTTTGCTGCCATGCGGCGCTGCTGCCGTTTGAACCAGAAAACACGCCGGCCAGCGCATCCAGCCAGCTTGATCCTGCATGATCGGCGGCTGCATGTTCCGGATCTGTCTGTGTATTTTGCTCCGGATCATCCGCTTGTGTATCATCCGCATCTGTCTGTGTATCGTCCGTATCTGTCTGCGTGTCGTCGATATCCGTCTGTGTATCGTCCGTATCCGTCTGTGTCTGTTCTCTGTCCTGCATCTGATCGTCTGCTCCGGGCGGCGCCTGCTCATACGTTCCGGCATCCGCGGGCGTCACGTCAACAGGCACCCAGCCGATTTGGTCCAGATAGATCTCTGCCCAGGCGTGCGCGCTGCTGTCTTTTACAGACGCGACGTAGACGTCCCCATTCTTCTTAAAGTCCGACACACGCGCAACATACCCTGACGCGTATCTGGCCGGAACCCCCAGTTCCCGCAGCAGCAAGACAGCGGCGCTTGCAAAATGTACGCAGTATCCCTTCCTGCTTTCCATCAGAAAATACCAGACCGGATCTGCCCCTTCCGCAAGCGGATCCAGATCAAGGCTGTAAGTCTGGTACTGCTGCAGCGTCTCCCTAAGTGCCTGTGCGATCTTCATCCGGCTCTCATTGCGCCATACAGCATCACCCGCATCCATATCCTGGCTTAAATAGAGCAGCATCAGCCAGTTGCGGATCTGAAGACTCTGTTTTTTGGAAGTGAAAACGCCTGCCGCCGTATACCACTCTTCCTGATCTGTAAAATAATTCTGCAAATATTCATCCAGTGTCGGAACCCGGTCTGACGTCGCCAGATAAACCGTTTTTACAAACCTGTCATACCATTGGAAGACCTTTTTCCTTTTTTCTTCGGGTACCCGGTCAATTTCCGCGCTGCCGTTAAACCGCCGCCATCCGTCATAAGTAAATACGCGCTGCCCACGCCTTTTTTTCACAGACGCGTCCGCGACATAACTGTCGCCTTCTATCCCCTCTGCGCTGACTGTATAAGGCACAAACGCGTACTGGCTGCGGACTCCGGTATGCTTTACCGTATACGACGTCTGACTATGCTCCTCGGAACCGATACTGACAAAACCTCCGCCAAACGTGTGATACCACACAATCCTGTCCGCCCCATACGCATACAGATCATATTTCGCTTCCAGCAGCTCTTTGGCTGCTTCTTTCCCGTCATAACCAGCCTGTATACAGGCGTCCGCAAACGGCTGTGTCTCACTCACCCAGCCGCCCTCCTGGTAATCCGTGCCGCAAAAGCCTTTCAGCAGCACATCTTCCGAAGGACATTGGGAAGCTGTCACGCGCAGCATTTCTTTTTGTAAATACTGCGGCCGATTGTTGTTGACGCCCTCTTTCTTCTGCAGAAACTGTCCGCGCCAGATGTCTTTCATATTTTTCTCTGCGCTTTGCTGAAATACCTGCACCTGCCTGGCCCGTTCCATCAGCCAGCCCTGCGTCGCGTCGGTAAGCGCCCCGCTGACAGACAGCAGCAGTACGGCTGCTGCTGACAAGCATCCTGCGGGAATCGCACACACATACCACTGCCAGCCGCCGCGCTGACGCTGGTCCGGCTGCCGGACCAGATCCGCCCGCTTTGCGCCTCCCCCGTCCGCCTGCACAAACAGCAGCGCCGCAAACAACAGCGCCATGCCGCCTCCCTGCGGAATATACCCGATCAGCAGTTCCAGCGCCAGCACCGTAACTGGAAATAACAGCAGCAGAACACGCCTGTGAAGTACCAGCGCAGCCAACAGCACGCCCAAAAAGATCACAAGCGTCCAAAATGCCAGCGCCATGCCCATCCACTGCTCTTTTCCCTGCCAGATCTGTATGGAAGTGTGCAGATGCCTGTTAAATTTGTCCAAGAACTGCACCGCAGCCGCGCAGGCGCCATCCTCCAAATCAATCTGGCATGACTTCGCATAACGGTAACAGCTCCATCCAAATACCACAGGCGTCCCCAGCACACACAACTTCCGGACCAGCCGCGCAGACGTCTCTCCCCGGCTCTTAACCAACTCCCGAACCGCCCGCTGCAGTGCCGGAATCCCGGTCTCATAAAACAGAATAAAAAAAACAGCCAATGCCTGTATCCACACCAGCCCCTTTTGCGGAACGCTATATGCCGGAAATATATCCTGCGCCATGCGCAGTGCGGCATGCAGACTGAACAGCGCCACCACGCCAGTAAAAACTGATCTGACCGCTGCGTCTGACAGCCATTCCGCTCCCATCCGGCCCTGCGGATTTTCTACTGTGCTGTTCACCGTTGCCTTCCGTGTCATGTTCCGCTCCTTTTCTATTTCATGATTGAATGACTTAACGATTTAATGATTTGGTTATTTGATACAGGATACAGCAGTCCTTATAAAACCAGATCCATTCCCTTAAGCTGTTCTTCCCAGTCTTCCATGTCAAACGCTGCGACCTGCCGCTGATTTTTATACAGTCTTAATGTTTCATCCAGATGCAGCAGACACAAATACGGCTCCCCTTGGTACTTTTCCTTGTAAGCCTCCTCCGGATCTTTGGGCTGTTCCTGAAACGTCTCTTCCAGGTAACAGCTTAAAAACACATACAGGCTCTCTTCGCCATCCACACACACCCGTATGACGTCCTTGTTCCTGGCGCTGTACCACGCCGCGTAATGCGGGCATCCGGCATCCATCAGAGAAAAAGAAATACTGGACATAATGACCAGATACGCGTTTACCCGCTGCGCTCCCCGCTGTTTTCCGCTGCAGTAATCCAGCAAAAACACAACCGGACACGCTTTCGGCAGACTGTCCTCTTTGACAAGCAGCTCCTGTGACTTTGCACTTAGCTTCCAGTGAATGCTCTGGATTTTATCTCCTTTCCGAAACGGCCGCACCTGGAACAGCTCGCTGTGATCATCTCCCGGCCGGTAGTCATCATATACATCCGCGTCGCCAAAAAAATTCCGCACCGCTTCGGTCAGATGCACCCCCATTTCCTGCATTTGCGGCAGCGCCTGCACGCATCCTCCGCTGTCCACTTTTTTCTCAAAATAGAGCAGCCCTGTTAAATCATAGACGCGCACCCTGCGCAGACGCACGTCATAACTCCCGTAATCCTCCGCTACAAACGGATAATCATAACTGTTTTCTCCATGGGCCGCATACGATCCCTGCAGCCATTTTTTCTTTTTTTTATGTAAAAAGTGATTCTGCTGTTCCATCTGGCACTGAAAGCGCAGACATGGCAGAACACTTCGATTTTCCAAAAAAATACGTACCGTCAGCGGTTTTCCGCATTCCGCGATCGCAATCGGAAATGCTACACGGCACCGGACCGTCCGGACGCGCCAGATTAAAAACAGGCACGACAGCACCATCCACACCGCACCCGCATACCCCAATACCACCATAGAAGTACTTTTATATAACACAGCAATATAAAATACCATTCCCGTCAAAATAGCCCAAAACAAAATGCGACGCATCTTCCATCCCCTAACTGCTGCCTTTGTCCCGCTTATAAGATACCGGCTTTTTTACCATACGCAATATTTCTTCGATCACAGCTTCCGGCTGTACATGCGTCACCCTTGCTTTCGTATTCAACAGCATCCGGTGTTTTGCGACTGCCGGAAACACCTCCGCCACGTCTTCCGGAATTACAAACTCCCTGTTCTGTAAGAACGCCCATGCCTTCGCCATTTTCGTACAGGCAATCGAACCGCGCGGACTCAGTCCAAGCTCTATATAAGCATTCTCCCTGGTTGCCTGTGACAAATGCACAATATACTGATACAAATGATCATGGACATGCACATGTTCAACCGTCTGCTGCATCTGCATCAATTCTTCTCCATGCAGCACGCACTGCACTTCTTCTGTCTGCAGGCGCACACTTTTGCCTTTTGCAATATCAATCTCACTATGCTCATCCGGATACCCCATACTCATGCAGATCATAAAACGGTCGAGCTGCGCTTCCGGCAGCAGCTGCGTACCCGCGCTCCCTTTCGGATTCTGCGTTGCCATAACGATAAATGGTTTCGGAACCTCTCTGCTCACACCATCCACCGTCACCATACCCTCTTCCATCACTTCCAGCAGCGCGGACTGCGTCTTTGGGGAAGTCCGGTTAATCTCGTCAGCCAAAAACAGATTGCACATAATCGTCCCCGGATAATAGACAAATCTGCCCGTTTCTTTCTGGTACATATTAAATCCCAGAAGATCCGACGGCATAACGTCCGGCGTAAACTGCACACGGCGGTTCTTTAACTCCATAGCCTTGGAAAAAGCGACTGCCAGCGTCGTTTTCCCTACGCCCGGCACATCTTCGATCAAAATATGCCCGCCGGATAATATTGCGGCAAACGCTTTGCGAATGCAGTCGTCTTTTCCTGTCAGCGTTTTTCTGACTTCACGGATTACAGTATCGGCTTTTGCGTATGTCTCTGTGATCATGGTATGGCGCCTCCTGAATGAAAAAATAAAATAGCCTGCTGCGCGGACTTCGGCAGCGCCGCGCTGTCTGGCGCCTGCGCTGCCCGCCAGGCATTATTCATGCACCGCGCCAATCATCTCCTGAATATCCTGTATTCCCTCCGCCACCATAAACTGGCGGATCTCATTGATAATGTCCGCCGTTACCGTCGGGTTTGCAAAATTCGCCGTGCCTACCGCCACAGCCGTAGCTCCGGCCAGCATCAGTTCCAGCGCGTCCTCCGCGTTGCGCACGCCGCCCATCCCGATCACCGGAATCGAGACCGCATGCGACGCCTCGTAAACCATGCGCACCGCCACCGGATGTACCGCAGGGCCTGAAAGCCCGCCCGTCTTATTGGCCAGCGCAAACCGGCGCGACTTCACGTCAATCTTCATGCCCGTCAGCGTATTAATCAGAGAAATCGCATCGGCGCCCGCCGCTTCCACAGCCTTCGCCATTTCCGCGATATCCGTTACATTGGGACTAAGCTTAATAATAATCGGATGCGTGGATTTTTTACGGATTTCCCGTGTAATATGAGCCGCCATATTCGGAGCCTGTCCGAATGCAATGCCGCCTTCCTTTACGTTCGGGCAGGAAATATTGATCTCCAGCATATCGACCGGCTGGTCGTTCAGACGTTCTACGACTTCCAGATAATCAAATACGGATCTGCCGCAGACATTGACAATAATCCTTGTGTCATACTGCCGCAAAAACGGGATATCCCTTTTGATCATCCGATCGATCCCAGGATTCTGCAGGCCGATGGCATTCAGCATGCCGCCGTATACCTCTGCTACGCGCGGCGTCGGATTGCCTTCCCATGGTACATTTGCCACCCCTTTCGTAACAATGCCGCCCAGACGGTTTAAGTCCACAAACTGTGCGTACTCTTCCCCTGAGCCAAATGTCCCGGATGCTGTCAGAATTGGATTTTTAAATGTAATACCAGCGATATTTACTTTTGTATTCATTAAATATCCACCTCCCTTGCGTCAAAAACGGGACCTTCGGTACAGATCCGTTTATTGCGTACCTTTGAATGGCTGTCCTTGTGTACAGACTTGCACACACAGCCCAGGCACGCGCCTACACCGCATGCCATATGCTCCTCCAGGGAAATATAGCATTCGATTTCATGTTCGTTTGCATATGCCTTTAGCGCCTTTAGCATCGGCATCGGCCCGCAGGCATAGACCACGTCTGCCTGCAGCTGTTTTTCACGGATCACGTCCAGTACATTCCCTTTTGTCCCGACAGAACCGTTTTCCGTTGCAATATGTACCTCGCCGTATAATGCAAACTGGTCGCTTAAAAATGTCTCCTTATTAGGATAACCCAGGATGATCTCTTTTTCACACGACAGTTCTTTGGCCAGCTGCAGCATTGGCGGTATCCCGATCCCCCCGCCGATCAGAAACGCTTTTTTTTGCTGGAGCAAAAATCCGTTTCCAAGCGGTCCGATCACGAATAACGGCATACCCGTACGCATATACGAAAATTCATCCGTTCCTTTTCCTGCCACACGGTATACGATCCGTACCGCCTGGTCTTCCCTGTCGATCTCACAAAGGCTGATCGGCCGCGGCAGCAGACGGCTGCCATCCCGGCAATAGACGCCGATAAACTGTCCTGGCAGCGCTTCCTGCGCGATATGATCCGTATGCAGCCACATACTGTATATATCCGGAGCGATCTCTTCCTGTCGGATGATCACTGCTTCTTCTTTATATTTTCGGGTCATTTCACTATCCCCTTCCTGTCCTCTGCAATCACTCATTGTCCCGTTCGTCCGGATGTTACAGCCGCTGCCATGCCTGCCGGATATCCGCGATCATATCCAGTACCGCCTGTCTGGATGCGTCCGCGTAATTTTCCGGAGAAAACCGCGCGTACTGCTCCTGTTTGTAAGCCGCTATAATACCGCGGGATGAGTTTACGATCGCACCTAAGCCGTCTTCATTAAAATAAGGAGCCAGATCTGCGCCTTTGCCGCCCTGCGCTCCATATCCCGGCACAAGAATAAACGCTTTTGGCATCACTTGACGCATCATCCTGCCTACCTGCGGATAAGTCGCGCCGACGACCGCGCCGACATAGCTGTAGGCTTCTCCCATATGCTGTGTCCCCCATGCCGCTACTTTTTCCCCGACATATTCATAAAGCGGCTTTCCGTCAATTATCTGGTCCTGAAATTCTCCACTGGAAGGATTTGACGTTTTGACAAGAATAAAGATCCCCTTCTTTTCTTCTTTGCATACATCCAGAAACGGCTGAATGCCATCGGTCCCAAAATAAGGATTGACCGTTGCAAAATCTTCATCAAACGCAGAGAACTTTTTGTCAGCGACTGTTACTTTTCCCAGATGCGCGGCTGCATAAGCCGCTGATGTAGAACCGATGTCCCCGCGCTTTACATCCCCGATCACAACCAGGTCTTTTTCGTGGCAGTAATCTACCGTCTTTTGAAACGCCTTTAACCCTTCGATCCCGAACTGCTCATACATTGCTATCTGAGGCTTCACGGCCGGGATCAGGTCGCAGATGCTGTCAATAATCCCTTTGTTAAACTGCCAGATCGCGTCTGCGGCGCCCTCCAGCGTTTCGCCAAACTGCGCATAGGATTTTTTTAACAGATGCTCCGGTACATACGTAAGCATCGGGTCCAGCCCTGCGACAACGGGCGCTTCTGTCTTTTTGATCTTTTCCACCAGCTTATTGATCATTAAAGATACCTCTTTTCCATTTTCTAAATAACCGCTGTGTCTTTGCCAAACGGTTACGAACTTATCTTGCCTGATACACAATCTCACCGCCCGCAATCGTCATACGCACGGCGCCTGTCACCTGACGGCCCTGGAACGGCGTATTTCTGCTTTTGGATGCAAACTTTGCCGCGTCAATCGTATATGTTTTTTCCGGATCAAAAATAACCAGATCCGCGTCTTTTCCCTCTTCCATGCTGCCCTTATCGATTCCGAGTACGTTCGCCGGATTCCAGCTCATTTTTTCCGCCATCTGCATCGGCGTCAGATAACCGCCCAGTACCAGCTCCGTATAGGTCAGCGCGGCAGCGGTTTCCAGGCCGATTATGCCAAACGGCGCGCGCAGCATGGAATCATTTTTTTCCTCTTTGGTATGCGGCGCGTGGTCTGTCGCAATCACGTCCATAATGTCTTCTTTCAGTCCCTGGCGCAGCGCCTCTACGTCTTCTCTGGTACGAAGCGGCGGGTTCATTTTATAATTCGTATCTCCCGGCGCCATATCATCTGAAGTCAGTGTAAAATGATGCGGGCAGACTTCCGCCGAAACGCGGTTGCCCCTTGCCTTTGCCATTTTTACAATTTCCACGCTCTCTTTGGTCGAGCAGTGACACAGGTGCAGCTTTGCTCCGGTCTCTTTGGCCAGCTGCACATCGCGGATCACGATGACGTTTTCCACACTGTTTGTAATACCAGGCAGTCCCTGTCTGCTCGCGTTTTCATCCGCGTTTACGACGCCGCCGTTGACCAGGTTTTGATCTTCGCAATGCGACAGCACCGGAATATCCAGCTGTTTTGCCAGCTTCATCGCTGCCTGCAGCACATACGCGTTCATTACCGATTTGCCGTCTTCGCTGATGGCCGGACTCCCGGCGCGCACCATATTTTCGATCTCCGCCAGCTGCAACCCCTGCATTTTGTTTGTGATCGCTCCTGCCTGGAGGACGTTAATTTTGGTTATATTTTTGGCTTTGTTGTGTACATAGTTTACCACGTCCGCGTTGTCTACCACAGGCTTGGTATTCGGCATTGCCACGATCGTCGTATAGCCGCCGTGCGCTGCTGCGGCTGCTCCGCTGCCGACCGTCTCTTTTCGTTCAAACCCCGGATCGCGCAGATGTACATGCAGGTCAATAAACCCCGGCATCACAAAGCAGCCCCCGGCGTCAACCGTCTGATCCGCTGTATCCTGGATATCCGGCATAACTTTCGCGATTTTCCCGTCCCTTACCAACACGTCAGCCACGCCGTCCTGCTTCGTGGCAGGATCTATGACGCGGCCATTCTTAATAAGTAATGTCATTTCCCAGTCCTTTCTGCATCCTTATTTAACATGCATGTTCTGTCTTATACTGCTTACATCATAACACACTTTTCATTGTTCAGCAACGGCCAAAACCCGGAAGCTTTTACTGCTGGCGTTTCATCTGCTCTTTAAAAAAACATATTCCCGCTGCGCGGCGCCGTCATTAGGATAACTTTCCAGATAAACCCGCAGTTCCTGTTTTGCGGTATCAAATTTCCCCATATACTCCAGAGCCGCAATTTTCCCGCCCCACAGCTCCCGCTTATTGATCACGTTTTTACACGCCATGCCTTCCTCGAACCACGTCACCGCCTGCGCATAATCGTCAGCCTGAAACGCGATCTGTCCCAGTTCATACAACACTTTGGAATCATTTGGATTTTCCTCCAGATACGCTTCGTAATAAGACTGCGCCTCTTCATTGCGGCCCTGCGCCTGGAAGACCCTGCCCAGGTATAAGTTCGCCATTCCCGCTTTTTGATCCAGCGCGGCGTTCAGTTCTGACTCTGCCTTTGCATAATCCCCGCTGACAGAATACAGCCTGCCCCGGGCCAGACAGGCGGACGCGCCGTCGCCCTTGATTTTAAGACCCTGGTCAAGATAGCCTGCCGCCTCGTCCAGCAGCCCCGCCATCACAAGCTGTTCATAAATACCGGCATACATTTCTCCATGGTCTTTATTGTTCTTCGCCGCCTGCGCAAAATCTTTGGCTGCCTGCTTGGCGTCTCCTGTACTCATATAAGCGCAGCCGCGCAAATAATATGCTTCCGCGTTATTTTTGTCGTAATCAATAATAGCCGTATAGGTGGCGATGGCGTCTTTGCTCTTTCCCGCCTCCATCTGCGCGTAAGCTTTGTAAAAATTAATATCTTCTTCCAGATTGGATACCAGCCCGACCCGTACTTGCAGCGCGTCGTTAAACGCCCCGATCGCGCCTTCGTAATCGCCCTGGTCGATCAGAGCAAGGCCGGTCTGCCGGTATTCCTGTTCACTTTTTACCAGTTTTTCATCCCCGCAGCCGCAAGCGGCTGTCAGCAGCAGGACAGCGGCTGCCAGGAACGTTTTTTTACAATTCACAGCTATTAACCGTACGCGGGAACGGAACGACATCCCTGATATTCGACATACCCGTCAGATACATCACACAGCGTTCAAATCCAAGCCCGAATCCTGCATGCCTTGCCGAACCGTATTTGCGCAGATCCAGGTAAAAGCCATAATCTTCTTCGCGAAGCCCCAGTTCCTGGATTCTGGCCAGCAGCTTGTCATAGTCGTCTTCACGCTGACTGCCGCCGATAATCTCGCCGATCCCCGGCACCAGGCAGTCCACAGCCGCAACCGTTTTCCCGTCCTCGTTCAGCTTCATATAAAAAGCTTTGATCTCCTTCGGATAATCATAGACAAAGACCGGACGCTTAAATACCTGCTCCGTCAGATACCGCTCATGCTCTGTCTGCAGATCCGCGCCCCAGGACACTTGATAATCGAATTTGCTGTTGTTTTTCTCTAACAGTTTGACAGCCTCTGTATAGGACACCCGCGCAAAATCAGAATTTTTAACATGTTCCAGGCGTTCGATCAGCCCCTTGTCCACAAATTGGTTAAAAAATGCCATTTCTTCCGGCGCGTGTTCCAGCACATAGCCGATCATATATTTTAACATCTGCTCCGCAAGCATCATATCATCTTCCAGATCCGCAAACGCGATTTCCGGCTCAATCATCCAAAACTCCGCGGCATGCCTGGTCGTATTGGAATTTTCCGCGCGGAACGTCGGGCCGAACGTATAGATATTTTTAAACGCCATCGCATACGTCTCCCCGTTTAACTGCCCGCTGACCGTCAGATTCGTCTGTTTTCCGAAAAAATCCTGTGTATAGTCGATACCGCCGTCTTCTGTTTTCGGCAGGTTCGCAAGATCCATCGACGTCACCTGGAACATTTCCCCAGCGCCTTCACAGTCACTGCCCGTAATAATCGGCGTGTGTACATAGACAAAATCCCGCTCCTGGAAAAACTTGTGTATTGCATAAGCCGTCAGTGATCGCACGCGGAACACCGCTTCAAACGTATTCGTCCGCGGGCGCAGATGTGAAATCGTCCTTAAAAATTCAAACGTATGACGTTTTTTCTGCAGCGGATAATCCGGTGAAGACGCTCCTTCAATCTCCACTTTCTGCGCCTGAATCTCAAACGGCTGCTTCGCGTCCGGCGTTGCCACAAAAGTACCGGTAACGATCAGCGCCGCGCCGACATTCACTTTGCCGATCTCTTCAAAATTATCCAGCCCGTCGCCATAAACGATCTGCACCGCCTCAAAAAACGTGCCGTCATTCACCATAAGAAAGCCAAATGCCTTTGACTTGCGGTTGCTGCGCACCCAGCCGCCAATCGTTACTTCCTGATCCGCAAACTGCTGTTGTCCGCGAAATAAATCTCTGATATTTGTCAGTTCCATATCTTCCAATTCCCTTCTTTATTCTATTTTACATCCTGCTTATTCCGACTGCTCTGACGCGCCATACGTCACCTTCGCCTGATCCACAACCTGATCCAGCGCCAGGTTGCATACAAAGACTTTGCGTTCATACGCTTCCCCGGATTTTGCATCCACGCCATTCGCCTTATAAAAATCTTCCGCTGTCTCATGCGCATACACTTCCATCTGCTGCTGTACATAATCCTGGAACGCTTCCTCTTCCAGCTGAATGCCTTCTTTTTTCGCAATCGCTTCTAAAATCAGCTCTGTCTTAAGATTGGTCTGCATCTCTGTCGTAATATTGGACTTAAATTCCTCTTCGGTCATTCCATTATAATTCGCGGATAAATAGTCTTTGAGCGTAGTATCATCCCCGCAGTTATTATTTGTAAACTGCACGATATAATCAGCCGTCCGCGCTTCTAACAGTTCATCCGGCATCTTCACTTCGCAAATTTCCTGCAGCTTATTAATGACGGCCTGTCTGGTATCGACTTCTTTGCTGCTCTTGTTGCTTTCTTTCAGATATTCCTTTACTTTCTCCTTAAACTCGTCAACCGTCTTGTAGTTGTAATTTTCCTGAACAAATTCATCGTTCAGTTCAAATTTCGCATCCGGATCTTCCTTTACGATTTTATTGATTTTTACCGTAAATACGACCGCCGCCCCAGCGATATCTTCGCTCGGATAATTTTCCGGGAACGTCAGGTCCAGATCCACCGTCTCCCCGACTTTCTTTCCAATCAGCCCTTCTTCAAAGCCTTCGATAAAATTATGGGAACCAATCGTCAGGTTATAACCCTTGTCTGTCCCGTTCGGAAACGCAACCCCGTCTTTTTTCCCTTCATAGTCGATATTGACGGTATCTCCATCTTCCACGGTTTTCTTATTTGTGTCTTTATAGACCGGCTTTGCATTATACTGTGCCATACTCAGCGCATAGTCGTCGATCTGGGCCTTGGTCACTTTATACTCGTTCGGCAGTGAAATCTCAAGAGCAGAATAATCCCCCAGCGTCACACACTGGTCGGTCTCATAAGACACCTGGTCCGCCTTCGCCGCCCCTTCGCCGCCATCCGTTTTCGTATCCGCATCTTTGCCGCTTTTATCATCTGTCTGTGTATCCGCACTACTGCCGCTTTCCGGCTTTTCCTTCTGATCTTTGCCGCATGCGCCCGCGGATACGGTCATGACCGCTGCAAGCAGGATCATCATGATCTTCTTTTTCATCGCATTTTTCATCCCTTCTTTATAAATGTCCTCTCTATAAAATCTTACCTTACCTACCATAACACAGAATTGTGAAAATTTAAAGTTTTTATTGCTTTATATGCAAAAGAATGTTATAATTCCAAACAGTGTATTGTAAGAATAAAGGAGGAAACGACGTGAAAACCTGGCAGATTGTTTTACTGATTATCACTGCCGTACTGTTAGTCGCGATGGTCGTCCTTTACTTTCTGGGTAAAAAGCTGCAGAAGAAAAAAGACGAATCGGACCGGCAGTTGGAAGCTGCTTCGCAGACGATCCCGATGCTGATCATTGATAAGAAGAAAATGAAACTTAAGGAGGCCGGACTTCCTTCTGTCGTCTACGAACAGACGCCAAAGCTCCTCCGCAGGCAGAAAGTCCCAGTCGTCAAAGCAAAAGTCGGCCCAAAGATCCAGACATTCATGTGCGACGCAGCCGTATTTGACGAAATCCCGCTAAAAAAAGAAGTCCGCGTCATCGTAAGCGGTCTGTACATCACCGGCGTCAAGGGTCTGCGCAAGCCATTAGAAAAGCCCGCACAGCCAAAGAAAAAGAAACTCGCACAGCGGCTCCAGGAAAAAGCGAAAAGCCTGCAGGCACAGCAAACCGGAGGAACCGCCGCTTCTGCAAAAAGCAAAAAGAAATAACACATTCTTTCACATAACAAATCAAAAAGACGGCTGGCCCTATCAGGCCCGCCGTCTTTTCACATCCTCCCTCGCCTCAAAAAGTATCTCCCATTTTTTACAATTCTCTTAATTTCACCTTTACATTCCAAGCCAAAAGAAGTTATAATAGAAAAATCTGATCATCCGCAGCGGCCCGTTCCATCCTGACCGCTGTAATAAAGACAAGGGAGGAAACTCGGATGCATACAGTTACTCTTGGCAAAACAGGCATTACCGTCAGTAAAAACGGCTTCGGCGCCCTGCCAATCCAGCGCGTATCAAAAGAAACCGCTGTAAAAATGGCCCGCAAAGCATACCAGGCCGGAATCACCTATTTTGATACCGCCAGATGGTATACAGACAGTGAAGAAAAGCTTGGCGAAGCATTTGACGGCATAAGAGAAAAGGTCTATATCGCGACAAAAACAGGCGCATCCACAGCGGAAGCATTCTGGAAAGATCTGGAGACATCGCTGCACAATCTGCGGACAGATTATATTGATGTTTATCAGTTCCATAATCCGCTGGTCTGCCCAAAACCAGGCGATGGCAGCGGGCTGTACGAAGCTATGCTGGAAGCAAAAGCGCAGGGAAAAGTACGGCATATCGGAATTACGAACCATCGGCTTGCTGTCGCACAGGAAGCCATTACATCCGGCCTGTATGAGACACTGCAGTTCCCATTCTGCTATTTAAGCGGCGAACAGGAATTAGAGCTGGTGTACCAATGCCGGGAAGCAGATTTAGGATTTATCGCAATGAAAGCGCTGTCCGGCGGACTGATTACAAATTCCGCGGCAGCCTACGCATTTTTGGCACAGTATGAAAATGTACTGCCAATCTGGGGCGTACAGCGGGAAACCGAGCTGGATGAATTTATTTCTTATATGGAACAGCCGCCTGCAATGACAGATGCTCTTGCAGAACTGATTGCACGCGACCGGAAAGAATTAAGCGGAGATTTCTGCAGAGGATGCGGGTACTGTATGCCTTGTCCGGCAGGCATCGAGATCCATACCTGCGCGCGTATGTCGCTTCTGATCCGCCGTTCGCCATCCAAAGCTCAATTGACCGAACAGGCCCAGGAAATGATGAAAAAAATCGAAGGTTGTCTGCACTGCGGACAGTGCAGGGGAAAATGCCCGTACGAACTGGATACCCCGGCGCTGCTGCAAAAAAACTATGCGGATTATAAGAAAATACTGGCAGGCGATATCAAGGTAGACGAAGCACTTTAAAAAGGAATTATTAGGAAAGAGGAGTTTAGTATGAAACAGGAGAAAAAAAGAAATTCGTTTTCCGGGTCGATCGGCTTTGTGCTTGCGGCAGCCGGAAGCGCAGTCGGTCTTGGCAATATCTGGCGGTTCCCGTATCTGGCAGCCAAAGACGGCGGCGGGCTGTTTTTGGTACTGTATCTGTTATTGGCGCTGACCTTTGGGTTTACGCTGCTGACAACGGAAATCGCCATCGGCAGAAAGACGAAGCAAAGCCCGCTGACCGCATATGGAAAAATCCATGCAAAATGGAAATCGCTTGGTATTATCGCGTGTCTTGTTCCGGTAATTATTATGCCATACTACTGTGTCATCGGCGGATGGGTTGTAAAGTACCTGCTTGCATATCTGACCGGACAGGGAGCTAAGACTGCGGAAGACGGCTATTTTACTGGTTTTATTACCGCAGATGTGGAACCGATTATTCTGTTATGTATATTTTTGTTTGCAGTTGCATTTATTGTATTCCGCGGTGTCAATAAAGGAATTGAAGCGTCCTCAAAGATTATTATGCCGCTGCTTCTGCTGCTTGTTATCGGGATCGCGGTGTTTTCACTGACCATTGAACATACCGATGAAGCCGGGATCGTACGTACGGGTATGGAAGGCTTCCGGATTTATGTGATTCCGGACCTGACGGGAATGACGGTCAAAGGATTTTTCACGGTACTTTTGGATGCAATGAGCCAGCTGTTTTTCAGTCTGAGTGTGGCCATGGGCATTATGATCTCCTACGGTTCTTATGTACAGGATGACGCTGATCTTGTAAAATCCATTAACCAGATTGAAATCTTTGATACGTTTGTTGCATTTCTGGCTGGCGTTATGATTATTCCGGCTGTATTTACCTTTATGGGCAGAGAAGGTATGCAGGCGTCCGGCCCAAGCCTGATGTTTGTCTCCCTGCCAAAAGTATTTGCCGCAATGGGTAAAGTAGGCACAGTTGTCGGCTGTCTGTTTTTTGCTATGGTATTGTTCGCCGCACTTACAAGCGCTGTCTCGATTATGGAAGCAGTTGTTTCCAGTTTTATGGATGAATTTCATGTATCACGCATCAAAGCGGCGGTCATCGAAACGATAATTGCACTGATTGGCGGCGTGTTCGTATGTCTTGGTTACAATAAGCTGTATTTTGAATTTACGCTTCCGAACGGCGCCGTCGCGCAGATTCTGGATATTATGGACTATATCAGCAATAATGCGCTGATGCCGATCGTAGCAATTGGAACGTGTATTCTGATTGGCTGGATTGTAAAGCCGCAGACAATTATTGACGAAGTGGAAAAATCGGGCAGCTCTTTAGGCCGGAAAAACCTGTATGTAGTGATGATCCGATTTATTGCACCTGTGCTGCTAATCATTCTGCTGCTGAAATCCGTTGGGTTATTAAATATCATTTAGGCAGAATTCCGTTAAGTTATGAAATATCATTTAGGCAGAATTCCGTTAGGTTATGAAATATCATTTAGATTGTATTTTGCAACAATTCTATGGGTAAGTTGAACGGTTGCTGTATTTCACAGATCCGTGGCACCGCCAGCCTGGTTTTCTGCCGCAAAGTATACTCTTTAACAAAAATCCATAATGTAAAACCGCTGCGTTACTATATTACTTGTAACGCAGCGGTTTTTTTGTGCAGGAAAGAACGGATCTGTGCATCTTACTGGCCGATATCGACAGCTTAGTATCAATCGCTTGCTTTTTGGCAGCGTTGTTTTTATAATTAAGCCGTAATCCATAAGAAACAACGATAGCGCCATCAATAGCGGGGAGGAGGATATATGAGTATTATAAACGTGCGGGGCCTTACAAAAAAATATGCAGACTTTTATGCAGTCGACCATATCTCATTTTCAGTGGAACGAGGAACGATGCTTGGCTTTTTGGGTGTGAACGGCGCCGGAAAATCCACAACCATCCATATGCTGTCAACCTTGCTGCGGCCGGATGCAGGATCTGCCGAGCTGTGCGGCTGCATGGTTGGCGCACAGGATTCCCACATCCGCCGTAAAATCGGGATCGTCTACCAGCAGAATTGTCTGGATGATCTGTTATCGGTCAAAGAAAACCTGCTGCACCGCGGAATTTTACATGGAGCGACAAAAAAGGAAGCAGCTATACAATTGATGCGTCTAAGCGAAATATTAAAACTGGAAGATATTTTTAAAAAAAGATACCGCACCCTGTCCGGCGGACAGAAAAGACGGTGCGAGATTGCAGCCGCCTTAATGCATACACCGGAAATTTTATTTTTAGATGAACCTACAACCGGTTTAGATCCTGCAACAAGACAGGATGTATGGCATGCAATTACCAATTTACAAAGAAATGAAAAAATAACTGTATTTTTAACAACTCACTATATGGAAGAAGTTACAAGATCTGACAATATTATTATCCTAGATCATGGAAAAATTATTGATTCCGGTTCTGCTTATGATTTGAAGGAAAAATACGCATCTGATAAATTACGATTATATTATTCCTTCCAATCCGAGCGCATAATTATGGAGAAATTGGAACCCCTTGCAAAACAAAACAGAATCATCCGAAAAAAAGACGGGCTGGAAATTGTGATCCAGAATACCTTGGAGGCAATTCCGATCGTGCAGACCGTCAGAGAACAGTTGGACGGATTTGAGGTAATCCAGGGAACTATGGACGATGTTTTTATACATGCAGTGGAAAGCGCAACGGAGGAAATGCACAAATGGAACAATTAAAAATATTTACAGGCAGAAATCTCAGGTTATATCTGCGTGACCAAGGCGCGGTTTGTTTTTCGCTGCTGTCGATGATCATCGTTATGGTATTGATGGCTCTGTTTTTAGGGGACAGCCAGGCAAAAGCAATTACAGAATTGTTAGGAAAGTTCCCGGGACGCAACGCCGCAGAAGATCAAACCAACGCGCATTTGCTGGTGCTGTGCTGGACGGCGGCAGGCATCCTTTCGATCAACGCGGTAACCGTCACACTGGCAACGCTCTCTTCGATGGTCCGGGATAAAGTAACTGGCAGGATGCATGCCATCTATACTGCTCCGGTAAGCAGGCTGACCATTGCGTCCGGATACGTGCTGGCGGCATGGGCAGCTTCTGTCTTCATCTGTGTGCTGACGCTTTTTATAACCGAAATTTATGGTGTGGCCCGCGGGCTGGAATGGTTTTCTTTTACGGCCCATCTTCAGCTGTTTGGTATGATTATGGTAAATTCTTTTGCTTACGCAGCCTTGATGTATACAGCCGCTGTTCTGATCCGCTCAGAAGGCGCCTGGAGCGGGATGGGGACAATTGTTGGGACACTGGCCGGATTTTTAGGCGGTATTTATCTGCCAGTCGGAGAACTTTCCCATGGTGTGGCAGCTTTTATGAAATGTACTCCTATTATTTATGGAAGCGCCCTGTTTCGAGATATTATGACAAAAGATATTCTGGATATTACTTTTTCCGGCGTACCGGAAGATGTGGCGGATACCTATCGGGAAATCGCAGGTATTGATCTGTATATTTTGGAAAAACAAGTATCCGCTGCAACATCTTTGGCTATACTCTTGATTTTTGGTTTGATTTTTCTTATGATAGGGGTAGCGGTTCTCAGGCATGAGAAGTGCTCGGACAGGTAGCATTGCTGTTTTTCAGCGCCTGTCAGCAGTATTTACGAACAGCGCCTGATCAACGCATCACAGGAAAGAGATTAAGATTACAGATATGAAAATTACGATAGAAACACCAAGACAGGGAGAAGAAGACGAAATTATCATCCGCTGCGCTGTATTAGATCAGGATCTTTTGCAGCTGATTGGCAGGCTTAAAAAAGGCAGACAAAAGCTGCCTGCATTTTGCGGCCAGGAAATTATGATGCTGCCGCTCAAAGATATCTACTATTTTGAATCTGTAGATCATAAAGTATTCGCTTATTGCCAAAATCAGGTATATGAAATACGCAAAAAGCTGTATGAACTGGAAGCAGATTACGCAGGCCAGGATTTTCTGCGCATCTCAAAATCAACGATTGTGCATCTGCCCAAAATCTTACATTTAAAGCCGCTGTTTAACGGAAGGTTTGAAGCCGCTTTAAAAAACGGGGAAAAAGTAATTATATCCAGGCAGTATGTAGCGACGCTTTAGAAAAAACTTGGAATATAGTGAAAGGAAAGGGCTTTAGATAAAATGATAATGAAAATAAAACTTTTTGTACAATGGTTTGCAGAGTGGTTCGTGTTTATAACGACCGGAATCCTGATCATCTGTACGGTTAATTATACGTTTTTCTCCAAGACAGAAATGATCCCAAAAGCGACATTATCTTACATCCTTTTCTCTGCTTTTCTGACAGCATTGATCACAACGATATTTTCACTGACCGAACCGGTTAAAAAAAGCAGCCGGATCATCTGCCTGATTCTGCATATCGCCTGCCTGGAAGCCACAATGACCGGATGCGGAATCTGGTTTGGCTGGATTGATTTTGTACTTTTGGATATGATACAGATGTGCGTTTCGGTGGCATGCGTCTATCTTTTTGTATTTGTTATTTATTATATTCAGGATAAACATCATGCAGAACGGATGAATCGATGCCTTGAAAGACGTTATCAGCAGACACAATCATTGACGGATCAATTAGATAATTAACACTGGTAAATTGTTCCATTGTTTTTTGGCAGCCATGATATTTATCTCTATCAATATATCTATCAATAATATGTAACTATATTCAACCTATTTATAAAAGTTCCATGGATGATCTGAACAATTGCAGCGTAACAGTCTGTGCAAATAATTTCACTCAAAATCATTTGCCATTCGTCCCTAAAAATGCTATAGTATAGCTTTCAGAAACGTATCAATGTGGATGCCAGATCCACAAATAGTTTTAAAAAGTGAGGCATGGAAGATGGGAAAGGTGTTATTTTTTGATGTAGATGGAACGCTCGTAAATTTCCGGGGACAAATGCCCGCGTCAGCACGGACAGCTTTGAAAAAAGTACAGGAAAACGGACATCAGATCGTATTGTGCAGCGGACGATCCAGGGTGCAGATTTATCCCTGGCTGCTGGAATTGGGATTTGATGGGATTGTAGCTGCTACAGGATCTTATGTAGAATATGACGGTGAAGTTGTCTATCGGCATTTTATGTCAGAAGACGAAATCCGCAGGGTGACAGCAGTCCTGGATGAAGCGGACGCCTGCTATTCCGCACAGGCTGGAAACCGGATGATTACATCTGCACATCACCGCGACAGACAGCTGGCCAGATTCCGGGAACTGGCAGATGACGAGATGATCGAACAAATTTGGCAGCAGATTGAGCTTGCAGACCATTTAGACCAATACGAAGATATCGAAAAACTGGTTTACTACGAATCAAAAATGTCCGTTCAGGAAATTCGCGAACGACTGTCCGGGCTTTGCGACGTGACCGAATCCAGTTTTGAAAGAGCGCAAAATGATACTGGTGAAGTTACCTGCTGCGGGATCAATAAAGCTTGGGGCATGCAGAAATATATTATACATACAGGAGCTGCAAAGGCGGATACTATTGCGTTTGGAGACGGCCCGAACGACTTTGATATGATCGAATATGCTTCTATTGGTGTTGCAATGGGAAATGCGGTGCAGGAGTTAAAGGACCGAGCTGATTTTATTACCAAAAATATTGACAAAGACGGAATTGCTTATGCATTGCAGGAACTGGGCCTAATCTGAGATCCCAGGCAGAATCGTACCTGGAACAATTTAAGATCCCAGGCAAAATTGTATCCCGAACAATTGCTATTCCGGACAGAATCTGATCGGAATCCATCCGGAATGCCAAATAAAATCTAATCCGTGTCAATCCAGGACACCAGCCGGCATTGATCAGAAACACACAGTTCTTAAAACTAAGCAAAAATTAATAATACACTTAATAAACGCAGATCAAAAGCCATTGCTGAGAGTCTGCGCTTATTTATAGATAATATTATAAATTTATATATACCAACTGATAATAAGAAAAATCATTGCGGTATTTTCAGCACCTGCCCGATACTTAGCAGATCACTCCGCAGTCCGTTCAGATTTTTAATTGCGCTGACGGTTGTATTATATTTTTGTGCAATCAGCCAGAGAGAATCCCCGGCCCGTACGGTATATTCCAGCTGCGATGTGTTTTGGGAGGATGGTATTTTCAGAATCTGTCCCACTTCCAGTAAGTCATTGGATAACCCATTCAGCTTTTTAATCGCATCGACCGTTGTATGATATTTTTGTGCAATTAACCAGAGAGAGTCACCCGGCCTGACAGTATATTGTATGATAGACGTCGGCTGCTCAACCGGAATGTTCAGTACCTGCCCGACATTTAACAGATCCCCGGACAGTCCGTTCAGGTTTTTAATTGCCTGAACCGTTGTACGGTATTTCTGCGCAATCAGCCACAAACTGTCTCCCGGCTGCACAACATAACGGATCGTATCAGAACCCGCGCCGCCTGAAGGAACATTCTGCTGGATACCATGGTAAGTGTCATACAGAGCCTCCCATGTAAGCGGGCCGACGACTCCATCCGGATTCAGGCGCATCACACGCTGAAAAGCGATGACCGCCTGCCTGGTACCGCTGCCAAATATGCCGTCCTGATCCGGGCGAGGTACTTCCGGATAATATTCCGCGGCGACATTTAAAAGATACTGCAAGGTAATCACATCCTGGCCCCTTGCGCCCTGGCGCAAAACAGCGGACGGCGGCACAGTGCCGATCCCCAGCGTATTGCCTTCGCTCTCTAAGTCTGCCAGCCTGGATACGGCCGTATAAATACTGGAAATTTTATACCAGGTGCCTTTTCCGACAATACCGTCCGGGGTCAGGTTGAAAATACGCTGGAACTTTGTAACAGCAGCCCTGGTGCTGTCCTGAAAATTCCCGATCGTGTCCGTGATCGCAGGAATAGCAGGATAATTACGCCGTATCCGGTTCAGCCACGTCTGAATCGTCTGCACATCCAAACCAGTACTTCCTATTTTAAGCGGCGTTCCCGGATAAGACGTAATTACTCCTGTTATCGTATTTGTCTCAGCGATTTCAATATCTTTTGGGTAATAAGAACGCAAAATTTGCAGCGGCGTGTACCCACGGTTTGCAAGCGTTACCGTTCCCCACTGAGACAATCCGTCGCAAGTAACCGTCGTACCATTGCAAAATGAAGTAAAATACGGCGCGATCTGACCACTGCGGCGGACAAATTGATTAAAAATCTCATCCACAATCTGACTGATGGATTCATAAATCGCCCGCCCATATACAAACGCCTGGTCATACGCCGTGCTGTTTGTAATGTCAAACGAATAACCTTTGCCGCGATACCATTCCGTATAAACACGATTTAATGCAAATGTAATAATCGCATAAATATTCGCAGTTAAAGCTGTCTTTGGCCAAGTAGGATAAATTTCACTGCTGGCTGCATTTTTCACATAATCCACAAAAGACACCTGCACATTCCGGGCTGAGGCATTCGGAGGGCCAAGATGGACAGTGATCGGATCAGGAATCACAACCTGACGCAGCACATACGGACTGGAAGCCGGGCCTTGCTGGCTGCGCATTTCGCGTGCAGCAACCGCAGGTTCTCCAATCACGATCTCTGTTTCGGAAGGTGAGCGCTGCGTTTCCTGCTCAGGTACAAGGGCAAGGGGCAGGATCGCGGTCTCTCCTTCATAAATCGGAAGATCCGAAACACGCAGAGACTGAAAACCTGCAGCCTGTGCATGTACGTTGTAGCTAATAAAAGGAGTTCCGGTGAAATATGCATTTTGGGAAAAGCTTTTATCCAATGTTTCTAACGGAACGGGCTGTGTTTCCCCGCTTTCGTCTGTGATCAGCTGATAGATGGTGCGCGATTGGTCATCAGAGATGGTGATACGGACATTACTTAGCGGAACTGCGTCGTGGGCTGTTCGTGCCTGGATTGTTAAATAACCGATTGCCATTTGGGTGGTTTCCTTTTTCACTATTTTATGCGGGGGCTGGAGTGAAAATGTTAGAAAATGATCCGAGTTTTTGGGAGTTTGTGAATGGCTGTGCAGGTAGTGGACTGGGGCTGAGATGGGGGAAATTTTTTGGCTACTCGGATGGCTTGTAGGTGGGCGAGTTGAGATGGCTAAGGAGACTTTTTTGGCTTGGCAGACGACTCTGCGGATGGTGGACTGGGGCTGGGGCGGGAGAGACACCCTGGGCGGACTGCCCTCCCACACAAAAGTCTAAAAATTTACGAAACCCCGCAGAAAATATATTTTCTTTTCCTACATCTTATGGTATGATTGTAAAAGAATCTATTTGGAGTACAAACCGGACAGCCTGACTTTGTAAATCGCAAAGTCAGGCTAAGACATGTTCTGCGCACTTTTATAGTTCTCCATATTTATTTGGTCAGTATCTGTACACAGCGTATACAGTTCATTTAACGAGGATGAAATAATGATACAATTCTTAAAAACCATACAGAATAAATTCATCGGATCAAAAAATCAGACAAGGAAAAGTGAGGAAGAAACAGCTATTATGTATATGATTGCAGGGCTTGGAAATCCGACCAGGCAGTATGAAAAAACAAGACACAACATCGGATTTGATACTATTGATAAAATTGCAGATGCATTTCATATTTCAATGAGAGACGCAAAATTAAAGTCAGTCTGCGGCAGCGGAGTGATTGCGGGACAAAAAGTATTGCTGCTGAAACCGCAGACATTTATGAATAACAGCGGAGAAGCGATCCGGGCTGCGCTGAATTTTTATAAACTGGACCCCGAATCACAGATGCTTGTTATTTATGATGATATTAGTCTGGAACCGGGCAATCTGAGAATCCGGCTAAAAGGCAGTGCGGGCGGGCATAATGGGATCAGGAGTATTATCGCTCACGCGGGAACGCAGCAGTTTGCCCGCATGAAAATCGGTGTCGGGCATAAACCGGACGGATGGGATCTTGCAGATTATGTATTGGGCAGGTTTGCAAAGGAAGAACGGGAGGCTGCGGAGGACGCTATGAAAGACGCTGTGCAGGCGGCTGAACTGATCGTCGCGGGAGATGCGGCGCAGGCTATGAATTTATATAACAAAAAGAAACATTAAATGTTCATTTGTAAAATCCTTTTGTAATCTTATTTTTTATATTATAAAGGATACATGAAAAATAATTGGGAGTAAGAGAAATGAATGCATTTATAGAGCCGTTACAGGCTATGACGGAGTACCAGGAGATCCGCGCCTGCCTGCATGATCCGAACAGGTCCGGCATTCTGGAAGTTACCGGGTGTATTGATTCCCAGAAGCTGCATTTTGTGCATTGCCTGAGCGGGGAAGATTACAGTCGGCTGATTGTTACGTTTTCGGAGCAGCGGGCGCGGGAGTTTTGTGAAGAATATCGTTTTTTTGACCGGAATGTGCGGTACTTTCCGGCAAAGGATATTTTATTTTATCAATCTGATATTCGTGGCAATGAGCTGGCAAAAGAGCGGATCGGCGTGTTAAGGATGCTGGCGGACGGACAAGCGTGTACGGTTGTTACGACGTTTGACGCGCTGATGAACCGGATGCCGGCGCCGGATGGATTTTTGGCAAAGATCAAAAATCTGCAGGTCGGCAGTGCCATGGATATCGGATATATGCAAAAAGAACTGGCCGCAATGGGATACGAGCGCAATTATCAGGTGGAAGCGCCGGGACAGTTCGCTGTGCGCGGCGGGATTTTGGATGTATTTGTGCTGACAGAGGATAATCCGTACCGAATCGAGCTGTGGGGAGATGAGATTGATTCGATCCGCAGCTTTGAAGCTTCCAGTCAGCGTTCGATTGAAAATCTGGATCAGATCCGGATCTGCCCGGCAGCAGAGTGTCTGCTGGATCAGACGCAGATCCGGCGGGGAATCGGACGCCTGCGGGATGAGATGGAGAAAGCGGCTGCGAGACTGCGCAGTGAGCGTAAGACAGAAGAAGCGTTTCGTCTGCAAGGCGTTGTTGACTCTTTGATCGAAGAGGTGCAGGAACTGGGCGGCAGCAAGAACCTGGATGCTTATCTGTCCTACTTTACAGACCAGACGGTTTCGCTGCTGGACTATTTTGATCCGCATCATACGATTCTTGCGCTGGATGAACCGGTTCGTCTGGCCGAGCAAAGTTCGGCAGTGGAGACGGAATATATAGAAAGTATGCAGCAGCGTCTGGAAAAGGGATATATTCTGCCAGGACAGATGGATGCGCTTTACCGCGCCAGAGAAATTTTTGCCAAGGCGGAGCGGATGCATACGATCGCGCTGGCAACGCTGGAGTTAAGCATACCGGAAATGGAACCTGTTCATATCTATCCGCTGCACACACGTACCGTGAATCCATATCATAACAGCTTTGAACTGCTCGTTAAGGATCTGCTGCAATATAAGAAAAAAGATTATAAGGTGATTTTATTATCCGGTTCCAGAACGCGTGTACAAAGGCTGACACAGGATCTGGTGAATGAAGGGATCAACGCGTTTTATACGGAAGATTATGATCATCCTGTAAAGCCGGGCGAGGTAATGGCGCTGTATGGAAAAGTAAAGCGCGGCTATGAATATCCTATGCTCAAATTTGTCGTTATCTCAGAGAGCGATATTTTTGGCGCTGAAAAAAAGAAGAAAAAACGGCGGCACGTAAAAAACGGGGAAAAAGTGTCCAGCTTTGACGATCTGAGCGTCGGGGATTATGTCGTGCATGAAAATCATGGACTTGGCATCTACCGCGGGATAGAAAAGATCGAAGTAGAAGGCACCGCCAAAGATTATATTAAGATTGAATATGATAAAGGCGGCGTATTATATATACTGGCTACGCAGCTGGATCTTATTCAGAAGTATGCAGGCGCCAGCGAGAGAAAGCCAAAGCTGAATTCGCTCGGCAGCCTGGATTGGAAAAAAACGAAGACCAAAGTATACACGGCCGTAAAAGAAATTGCCGGGGAACTTGTACAGCTCTATGCCACACGGGAAAATCAGAAAGGCTATGTCTATGGGCCGGATACGGTCTGGCAGAGAGAATTCGAGGAAATGTTTCCATTTGAAGAAACCGAAGATCAGACTCTGGCAATCGAAGCGACAAAGCGGGATATGGAAAGCCCGAAAATTATGGACCGTCTGATCTGCGGCGACGTCGGCTATGGGAAAACAGAAATCGCAATCCGGGCGGCATTTAAGGCCGTGCAGGAAAGCAAACAAGTCGTTTATCTGGCTCCGACGACGATTCTGGCACAGCAGGTTTATAATAATTTTGTGCAGCGTATGCAGGATTTCCCGGTAACTGTAGGTCTGCTGTGCAGATTCCGTACGTCGGCACAGCAGAAAAAGACGATTCAGGAATTAAAACAAGGTATGGTCGATATTATCGTCGGAACACACCGGGTCTTGTCCAAGGATGTGCAGTACAAAGACCTGGGTCTTCTGATTGTGGATGAAGAACAGCGTTTTGGCGTGACGCATAAAGAAAAGATCAAACGTCTGAAAACAAATGTGGACGTACTGACGCTGACCGCAACGCCAATTCCGCGTACGCTTCATATGAGCCTGATCGGTATCCGGGATATGAGCGTCCTGGAAGAACCTCCGGTAGACCGCGTACCAATCCAGACGTACGTGCTGGAATATAATGAAGAAATGGTGCGGGAGGCAATCGTTCGGGAACTGGCGCGCGGCGGGCAGGTATACTATGTATTTAACCGGGTCAACCAGATCGCGGACGTAGCTGCAAAAGTACAAAAACTGGTGCCGGACGCTGTGACAGCGATTGCGCACGGACAGATGAAAGAACGCGAACTAGAAAAAATCATGTATGAATTTATTAATGGAGATATTGATATACTTGTTTCTACAACAATTATTGAAACAGGATTAGATATTTCTAACGTTAATACAATGATTATCCAGGACGCTGACAATATGGGGCTGTCACAATTGTACCAGCTTCGTGGGCGGGTCGGCCGTTCCAATCGGACAGCCTATGCTTTTTTGATGTACCGGCGTGACAAGATGCTCAAAGAAGTAGCCGAAAAACGTCTGGCTGCCATTAAGGAATTTACGGATCTTGGGAGCGGCTTTAAGATCGCTATGCGTGACCTGGAAATACGCGGCGCCGGAAACCTGCTCGGCGCGCAGCAAAGCGGCCATATGGAAGCGGTCGGTTATGACCTGTACTGTAAGATGCTTCATGAAGCGGTAAAACAGGCAAAAGGCGTTTCGGCTGCGGAAAATTTTGAAACGTCGATTGACATTGATACGGACGCCTATATTCCGCCTGCTTATATTCCAAATGAGTATCAGAAACTGGATATTTATAAACGTGTCGCGGGCATCGGGTCGCAGGAAGAAGCGGAAGAAATGATGGAAGAACTGCTGGACCGTTTCGGAGATCCGCCGGATTCGGTCTGCAATTTGCTAAAAATCGCGCAGGTAAAAGCAAAAGCCCATCGTGTCTATATAAAGGAAATTACGCAGAATGGAAATACCCTAAGGATGATCATGCATGAACATGCCGAAATCCATACGAACAATATTCCGGCATTTGTGAAAAAATATGACGGCAGAATGTCGTTTACAGCCGTTGGAAAAAATCCGGTGTTTACCTACCGTTTGGCATTGAACATCCGGGACGCAAAGAAAACGGATGTGTTGGAGCTGCTGGAAAAGATTACGGATGCTATGCTGGAAATCTGCGAATAAGGATATCCGTTTTTACAGCTATGTGTGTCCGGGCCAACGCATATGCGCTGCGCTGGCAGAAAACTGACTGACGCATATACGCTGCACTGGCGGAAAACAGACCAGCAGACAAACTCTACGTTAACGGAAAATGTGCGGACGAAGGCGCTGCCGCGAACCCAGACAGGCATCTTCCTTCACTGCTGTCATTCCAACGTCCGCCCAGACGCATTCGTCCACTACAGCACGCCCCGTTCCGTTTCTTATTTTTTGAATATTGAATTGCTGAACTGCTCTGCCGCTATGAAAGCTCTTTTCCTGCACTCCGGCAGCTGCAGCTGCGCCGCATCCCTTAGAGCAGCGAATTAATCGAAAGCTCTGACCTCGACAAATCAATACATTCCCCATTATCCAGCTGCACAAGCGGCTGCGATAAATGGCTGCGGTTCAGCAGTACGATATTGGCTGCCCGGCTGTCGCTCAGCAGCACACGGTTATTCTGATAAGCAGACGCTACGTGCTCCAAAAAAGTAAGGATAAATTTAGGTTTATATTTCTGCAGACCGTCTTTTTCAAACTCCGCGATCACCTGGAACGGGCAGAACGCCGCCCGGTAGGTGCGTGCTGCTGTCATTGCGTCATAGACGTCTGCGATAGCGATGATATTGGCGTAATCATCAATGTCTTCGGCTGTGGCGTGTCTCGGATACCCAGAGCCGTCGCAGCGTTCATGGTGCATATAAGCGGCTGTTTTTACACACGTATCCAGCGGCAGATTCGCTAACAGATCCTTGCCGAACTGCGCGTGCTGGCACAGCAGATCATATTCGTCATCGGTCAGCCTGCCCCGTTTATTCAGCAGGTCTTCAGGTATCAGCGTTTTACCAATATCATGTAACAAGCCGCAGAGCGTTAAGGTCTTAAGGTCTTCCGCCGGAAATTTAAGCCACTTACCGATCATGCGCGCGATCATCGCAACGTTTAAGCTGTGCGCATAAACGCTGTCATCCACTGCGCGCAGACTATGCAGCATCTCAAAACTATCCTTGGTCGTCCGGCCTGGACGGATCAGTGCGTCTACATGAGATAAAAGCTGATCAGGAGTCTGATAATTCCCGGCAATAATCATATCAAAATATTCCTTTAGTTCCTTTAAGCAGACTGCAAAATCCACCTGAAAACTCAGGAATTCCGGACTCTGGGTAATCGCATGTGAATAGAGCTGCCGCTGCGGCGTCGTGGAAGCCGGATCTGATGCAGATGCCGCTGAAGCTGTTTGTGACGCTGGTGACGTCTGTGGTGTGACAGTTTTAGATTCTGGTATGGTCATTGTTTTTCCCCCCTGAACGATAAAAATTGTTGTGCTGCTTAGAAAGCCCCCCATTGCAACACATGGTTTAAAAAGCCATATTATTATTATGCGGTGAAATGCATAAAATGTCAATATTTAGCATTGACTTTTGCGTCCGGATGGTGTAATCTGTACAGGAGTTAGATTTGAAAATTCTAAAATTGCATACGATTTTTCTCTTATTCAGAGTGATGGAGATACAAAGGATCTGTGAAGTCACGGCAACCCCCTGCAGCTGCGTGGAAGGTGCCAACCTGAGCGAGTAATCGAACAATAAGAGGATTTGATGATTTAACCTAGTAGTCAGGTCCGCTTACATGCGAACCTGTTTTTTGTTGCGTATGAATAGGTCAATGAATCAAAAACGAAAGGAAAAAGTATGGAAAAGTTATTATTTACCTCAGAATCAGTAACAGAAGGACATCCGGACAAACTGTGCGACGCCGTATCGGACGCAGTGCTGGATGCCTGTATGGAACAGGACCCGATGAGCCGTGTGGCATGCGAGACGGCATGCTGTACCGGATTTGTGCTTGTAACGGGTGAGATTACGACAAAAGCGCAGCTGGATATCCCGTCAATCGTTAGGAAGACTGTGGATGAGATCGGCTACAACGATGCAAAAATGGGCTTTGACTGCCATACATGTGCCGTATTTTCCGCACTGGACCAGCAGTCTGCCGATATCGCGATGGGCGTGGACCAGGCGCTGGAAGCAAAAGAAAATAAAATGACAGATGCAGAACTGGATGCGATTGGCGCAGGCGACCAGGGTATGATGTTCGGTTACGCTACAAACGAGACAGAGAGCTATATGCCGTACCCGATTTCTCTGGCGCACAAGCTTTCCCTGCAGCTGACAAAAGTACGTAAGGATGGTGTGCTTTCTTATCTGCGTCCGGACGGAAAAACACAGGTTTCTGTAGAGTATGACGCATCCGGTAAGCCAAAGAGACTGGAAGCGGTCGTATTGTCGACGCAGCATGACCCGGATGTGACGCAGGAGCAGATCCATACGGATATTATGAAGCATGTGTTTGATCCGGTCATTCCAAAAGATATGATTGACACTGATACCAAATTCTTTATCAATCCGACCGGACGATTTGTCATTGGCGGGCCGCAGGGCGACGCAGGTCTGACCGGACGCAAGATTATTGTAGATACATACGGCGGATATGCCCGCCACGGCGGCGGCGCTTTTTCCGGCAAGGATTGTACCAAAGTAGACCGCTCGGCTGCTTATGCTGCGCGTTATGTTGCCAAAAATATTGTGGCTGCAGGGCTGGCGGATAAATGTGAAATCCAGCTGTCCTATGCCATCGGCGTTGCGCAGCCGACATCGGTTATGGTAGATACGTTTGGCACAGGAAAGATTGCGGATGATCGTCTTGTAGAAATCGTGCGTGAAAACTTTGACCTGCGTCCGGCTGGTATTATTAAAATGCTGGATTTAAGAAGGCCGATCTATAAGCAGACAGCCGCTTACGGGCATTTTGGCAGAGACGATCTTCATCTGCCTTGGGAAGCGCTGGATAAAGCGGAGTCCCTGAAAAAATACCTGGCGTAAGCGCCGCTTTCTGCTGCCGCGGCAGAGCCGCTTTTGACCGTACAGGAAACTTCGATAATTTATAAAAAATTAAGAATCTTTTCTTTGAATTTTTATATGAACTTACAGAGGGCATGTTATAATAACTGTTAGCGAAACGTGCTGATAGTGGAAATAACTGCTGTGGCGCTAAATGCCGCGGCAGTTATTTTTTGTTCTTTCATGATACATCGAATTTTAATCGCCGGATACGCAGCCATTCATGATCAAAACTGCTGCCATTCCGGCGGATCCAGGCGAGGAGTATGCATATGAAACTGAGTACAAAGCTGGTCATCACGTTTCTGGTGATCGTATTTATGCCGATGCTGCTGGCATTGTTTGCGTTTTTTGTCATCCGGCTGGTTCAGGTGAATACCGTAACGCAGCAATCCGGATTTGACCTCGGCGCGCTGGCACAAAAAATGGATATCACACAGGCCGGGGCACTGGTGGAAGATATGGCGGTCTGTGTACTGCTGATCCTGGTCGCTACCGGGCTGTCGATTACGGCATGGATTTACCGCAGTATCGTAACGCCGATCTGCAAGCTGGAGGAAGCAGCCAAAAATATTAAAGAAGGCAACCTTGACTTTACGATTGAAGCGGAAAGCAACGATGAAATGGGAAATTTGTGCAGAAATTTTGAAGATATGCGCCAGCGGCTGAAAGAATCCGCAGAAGAAAAACTGGAAGCGGAAAAGCAGAACCGCATTCTGATCAGCAATATTTCCCATGATCTGAAAACCCCTCTGACGGCAATTAAAGGCTATGTGGAAGGGATTATGGACGGGGTTGCGGATACGCCGGAAAAAGTAGACCGGTATATGCGCACGATTTATAACAAAGCGATGGATATGGACCGTCTGCTGAACGAGCTGACGCTGTATTCCAAGATTGATACGAACCGTATTCCGTACAATTTTAACCATATTCATGTAGCGGATTATTTTGGCGACTGTATTGAAGAGATCGGGCTGGAACTGGAGGCGGAGCATATCGGGCTGTCCTATTTTAACTATGCGGGAGACGACGTACAGGTAATTGCAGACCCGGAGCAGCTAAAGCGCGTAATCGACAATATTATCGGAAATTCCGTCAAATATATGGATAAGGAACACGGACTGATCAATATCCGGATCAAGGATGTCGGAGACTTTATTCAGGTTGAAATCGAAGACAATGGAAAAGGGATCGGGCAGAAAGACCTTCCGTTTATTTTTGACCGTTTTTACCGGACGGATGCTTCCAGAAATTCTGCAACCGGCGGCAGCGGAATCGGACTGTCCATTGTAAAGAAGATTATCGAAGACCACGGAGGCAAAATCTGGGCGACAAGCAAAGAATGTACAGGTACGGTAATGTACTTTGTAATACGGAAATATCAGGAGGTTATACATGAGTAAGATATTGATCATTGAAGATGAAATGACCATTGCGGAACTCGAAAAAGATTATCTGGAATTGAGCGGATTTCAGGTCGAGATCGAGACGAATGGGGAACAGGGGCTGAAAAAGGTGCTGGATGAGGATTACAATATGGTGATCCTGGACCTGATGCTGCCTGGTATGGACGGATTCGAGGTATGCCGACAGATCCGGGAGCATAAAAATCTGCCGATTCTGATGGTTTCGGCCAAAAAAGATGATATCGATAAAATCCGCGGCCTTGGCATGGGCGCGGACGATTATGTAACAAAGCCGTTCTCGCCAAGCGAACTGGTCGCAAGGGTAAAGGCACATCTGGCCAGGTATGAAAGGCTGATTGGCAGCGGCGTTCCGCAGAATGATATTGTGGAAATCCGCGGGATACGCATTGATAAGACAGCAAGACGGGTATGGATTCATGAGGAGGAAAAGCAGTTTACAACAAAGGAATTTGATCTGCTTGTGTTTTTAGCTCAGAATCCGAACCGTGTATTTACAAAAGATGAGTTATTTAAAGAAATCTGGGATATGGAGTCCGTCGGGGATATTGCTACGGTAACCGTGCATATTAAGAAGATCCGGGAAAAAATTGAGGTCAACACGGCAAAACCGCAGTATATTGAAACCATCTGGGGAGTTGGATACCGATTCAAGCTGTAACGTATGTATTGTCTGAATGATCTTATGGATCACTATGCGGACGGCTCCGCGCGCTGTAGGCAGGTCCCATCCCGCAGCATGCGGAGCCGTATCATAAAATAATCACATTGTCTGCACAGCCGCGCTTTCCATTCATTGCTATCCAATTCCATCCATACAGCTGCTCCACACTGCTGTAAAATTAACTCTCGATCTCACGGATCAGGTTTACCATCTCGATCGCACCCAGCGCACAGTCATATCCTTTATTGCCTGCCTTCGTTCCGGCCCTTTCAATAGCCTGCTCGATATTTTCGGTGGTAAGAATCCCAAACATAACCGGAATTCCGCTTTCCAGCGATACCGCAGCAATTCCTTTGGATACTTCATTGCATACATAATCATAATGGGTGGTTGAACCGCGAATAACTGCGCCCAGACAGATCACCGCGTCGTATTTTCCGCTCTTAGCCATTTTGGATGCGATCAGCGGGATTTCAAAAGCTCCAGGCACCCAAGCCACTTGTACGTCTTCTTCCTTTACATCATGGCGCAGCAGGCCGTCCAGCGCGCCGCTTAACAGCTTGGATGTAATAAATTCATTAAAGCGGGCTGCGACAATGCCAATTTTAATCTCTTTGGATACTAATTTCCCTTCAAATGTTTTCATAGTAATTTTCCTCTCTTATTTTTAAAATGCTAGTACTTTAAGATATGACCCATACGCTGCTGTTTGGTCTTGAGATAAAAAAGATCATGCGCGGTGGCGTCCATCTGAAGCGGTACGCGTTCTGAGATTTCCATTCCGAACTCAGACAGCTGGTATACTTTATCCGGATTGTTGGTCAAAAGGCGCATGCTTTTTACACCCAGGTCACGCAGGATCTGCGCGCCGATATAGTATTCACGCTCGTCCGCTCCAAAACCAAGCGCCAGATTCGCCTCCAGGGTATCCATGCCCTGCTCCTGCAGCTCGTAAGCGCGCAGCTTGTTAATCAGTCCGATGCCGCGTCCCTCCTGGCGCATATAAAGCAGGATGCCGCGTCCTTCTTTTTCGATCTGCGTCATAGCAGCGGCAAACTGCTGGCCGCAGTCGCAGCGCAGGGAACCGAACGTGTCTCCGGTCAGGCATTCGGAGTGTACCCGGCAAAGGACGTCCGTGCCGTCTCCAATCTCACCTTTTACAAGCGCTACATGGTGTTCTCCGTTTAACTGGTTGACATATCCATAGGCCGTAAATTCTCCGTATTTGGTAGGCATTTTCGTTACGGTGACGCGTTCGACCAGCTTTTCCTGGCATTTGCGGTAATTTTGCAAATCTTTGATCGTAATAAATGTCAGGTTCCATTTCTGTGCCAGTTCGATCAGTTCCTGTTTGCGCATCATCGTTCCGTCTTCACGCATAATCTCGCAGCACAGGCCGCATTCTTTTAAACCTGCCAGGCGGCATAAGTCAACGGTCGCCTCCGTATGGCCGTCGCGGTCCAGCACGCCGTTTTCTTTTGCCAGAAGCGGAAACATATGGCCCGGGCGGCGGAAATCTTCCGGCTTTGCGTCATCTGCCACACAGCCCATCGCTGTTATGGAACGTTCCGCCGCTGAAATGCCGGTGGTCGTATTTACATGATCGATGGAAACCGTAAACGCAGTTTCATGATTATCTGTATTCTGCTGCACCATCTGAGGAATTCTTAATTTTTTAACATACTCCGCCGACATCGGCATACAGATCAGGCCCTTCCCATGCGTCGCCATAAAGTTCACATTTTCTGTCGTGGCAAACTCCGCCGCGCAGATAAAATCACCCTCGTTTTCGCGGTCCGGGTCATCTGTTACCAGGATAATCTTTCCGTTTTTCAGATCTTCCAACGCCTCTTCTACCGTATGAAACTGAAACATGCTGCAACCTCCTAAAATCCATTTTCTGCTAAAAATTCTTTTGTGATCCTGCTTGTATGCTGACTTGGAACCGCCGGATACAATAGCTTTTCCACATATTTTCCGATAATATCCGTTTCCAGATTGACCAGATCGCCTTTGGTTCGTTCTTTTAATACTGTCTGCTCCTGCGTATGCGGGATGATCGACACCGCAAAACGGTCCGCAGATACTTCCGCAACGGTCAGGCTGATCCCATCTATCGTCACAGATCCTTTTTCCACAATATACCGCAGCACTGGCGGCTCTGCGGCAATGGTATACCAGACAGCCGTATCGTCGCTGCGGATATTCAGGATCTTTCCGACCCCGTCTACATGTCCGGCTACGATATGCCCGCCAAACCTGCCGTCCGCAGGCATCGCGCGTTCCAGATTGACATGGACGCCATGTTTCAGCTTTGCCAGAGAAGATCGGTTAAGTGTCTCATGCATGACATCCGCAGAAAAACGTCCGTCTGCCAATCCGGTGACGGTCAGGCAGATCCCATTGACGGCAATGCTGTCTCCGATTCTGGTGCCTTCCAGCACTTTCACCGCCCGAATCGTCAATACGGCAGAATGCTGTCCGCGCTGCACCTGCTCTACCACACCCATTTCCTCAACAATCCCTGTGAACATCCGCCGCCACCTCGCTTTCTATCAATAAATCTTCACCCAGCCGGGTCACTGCGCTGTTTTTTAATAATACTGCTTCGGATGGAGACGGCACGCCCTGCCCTTCGACTGGCGTCTTTGCATCCCGCCCGCCAAACAGCTTGGGCGCCACATAAGCCTGCACCTTGCGCACAACACCGCTTTCCAGCGCGGCCCAGTGCATCGTGCCGCCGCCTTCCAGCAAAACACTGTCGATCTGCTCTTCTCCCAGCTTGTGCATCAGCTGGCGCAGATCCACATGGCCGCCGCGCTCCTCCACACATAACACGCGGCATCCGGCTTCTTCCAACGCCTGCCGTTTTTCGTAATTCTGATATCCTTTTTCACAGACAGCCAGTATCGTCGAAACCTGCTTTGCCGTTGTAACGATCTGCGCATCCATAGGAATCCGCATACTGCTGTCGCAGATCACGCGTATCGGATTTTTTCCATCTGGTATCCGGCAGGTCAGCAATGGATCATCCGCAAGCACGGTGCCAATGCCAGCCATAATAGCGGTATACCGATGCCGCTGCCGCTGTACATGGTTTCTGGCTGTTTCGCCTGTAATCCACTTGGATGCGCCTGTATAAGCGGCTATTTTTCCATCCAGTGTCATGGCATATTTCATAACTACAAACGGTAAACGTGTCTGAATAAAATACATAAATACTTCATTCAGCTTGTCGCATTCCTCACGCAGCACATCGACGTCTGTCTGCACCCCATGTTCGCGCAGGATGCGAATGCCTTTCCCGCTGACAAGCGGATTCGGATCGGCTGAACCGACGACCACGCGGCGAATGCCTGCTTCCAGTACGGCTTCCACACAAGGCGGCTGTTTCCCATGGTGACAGCAGGGTTCCAGCGTTACATACATCGTGGCTCCGTTTGGCGGCTCCGTGCAGGATGCCAGTGCATTTCGTTCCGCATGCAGCCCGCCATACTTTTCGTGCCATCCCTGCCCGATGATACGTCCGTCTTTTACGATCACAGCGCCGACCATCGGGTTCGGCGCTGTCCATCCGCAGCCTTTTTCTGCCAGCTGCAGGGCCAGGCCCATATATTCCTGATCATTCATGCAGGCACCTCCCAATATTCAAAAAACCCCGGATCGCAGACCCAGGGCTGATTTGCGCAGAGATTTGGAATAAAATACTCTGGCATGCAAAACAGGCCAGAGCAAATGCTTTCGTACAGAATTATCCAAATATCTGTATTTCACAATCTTCTTTCATCCAGACTATACTGTCGGCCCCGGAATTGCACCGGATCATGCCTTTCGGCTCGTGGGCTTTACCACCGGTAGGGAATCACACCCTGCCCTGAAGATCTTATGCGGTTCTATAGATGATTATAAGACATTATAAATTGATATGCAAGCTTTTTTTGCAGGTTTTTGCATGATTTTAATTACATAATTCATTTTATTCTTTGATCTTATCTAGTTCTGTAATATTTACACTAGAAGCAGCTAATATAACTTTTAATTCGATATATCTTTTATGCATCATATTGTAAGTATCCATATCATTATGCTCCCTTGCTGATAACATCCAATCTTGTAATCTGGAAAATTCTACTATAGAATCCCTGATAATATCTGCTTGACTTGGCATATAATCACCTCCAAAATGTTATTTTGATTTAGTATAACATAATAGATTGTCAGTGTCTATCAATTATATCATGTTATTAACTAAAAATTAGTAATTGCCAGACTTTGAATTTCTGTTTATATTATTATACTTACTTTTTTATTCTATCAAACTTTTTTAATAAATGAGATAATGAAAAAGACAACAAGATAGTATTCATAAAGGTTCTTTTTTTATTTAATGGTTAAACCTCTCATGACTAAAGTCGCGGGTGTTCTTGCCTTGTTTATAAATCAGATTTACTTCATTGAAGCACCTTGACAATTCAATAGACTTTATACTCTGGATGTGATATACTTACTAACACCAACCACAAAGGAGCGTGATCATATGGCAGACAGTGAATTACTGCTTGCTATATCTGATATTAAATTACTTGCTGAAAACTACATGCCAGCTGCAAATAAATATACAAAAGAATCAGAAAAGATAGCAGCAATGCAAGCCGACATTGATATTTTAAAAAACGTAGTTCGTGAACACAGTGAAAAACTGCAAAAGATTTCATAATACATAAAACCACATAATGTAACCACTGCACAAGAGTGTAAAGCCTATTGATATGACTTTACAGAGGATGAAAAGCTACGTGTGATGCTGAAGATTATTCACTTTGATAAGATAGATCTAGAACTTGTTGGTGCAGGGATATGGGTATCTGGTAATACATACGCTCATAAGAAGGAATTAAAAGGATTAGGCTTCAAATGGGCCAGCCAGAAAAAATGTGGAACTGGCATAGCAGGAAAGTAAAAAAGACAGCTTACGCTGTCTTTTTTAGGAGAAGGTATTTTTACTATGGGGTATAGCAAAAACTATATAATGTATTGGGGGGTTTTTACG
>VSNY01000159.1 GCA_009774535.1 Lachnospiraceae bacterium | reverse complement strand
CTGATTTTCTTTTTAGGCGGAAGTTCGTTTGTGATGTAAAAGCTCATGAAACTGTTCTCCTTTAAATTAGTGCAAATAATTATAGCATGAAAATCAGCCGTTTGTCAAATCCTATTTTTTATGAAATTTTCATTTTCCCTTACATTTAGGAAATTTTTTGTTATGTAAGAGAGTTTATATGGCTCAATTAGAAGCTACTTTTATCAAAAAAGTAATTTATTCCGTTAATGGATTTTTAGTCTGTTAAATTTGATGTCTTGATAAAAAATTACATTTGAGTTTCTCATAACTAACGGTACTTATTACATGTTCGATTGAGCAGGCATCTTTTTTAGCAATTTCAATGGGTACACCCATCCGAGAAAATAAATTGGTAAAAAAGTTATATCTTTCATAGACCTGCGACGCTAATAGTTCTCCCTTTGGGCTGAGATGCAGTCCACATTCATCATCCACCCTTATGTAATCTTTATTTCGTAACTGTTTTATCGCAACAGAAACACTTGCTTTGGAAAAGCCCAAGTATTCAGCAACATTTACTGAGTAGACAGTTCTTAACTTTAACTGTAAGATAAAAATTGCTTTCAAATAATCTTCTTTTGATTGCCCTAATTCCATATCAATCTACCTCCTTTGTAACCTCCGTCGATAAAACACGGCTTATCTTAACCGCAAAAATTATGGTAATAATTGTGGTCAAAAGGTCTGCCATAGGCTGCACCCATATCACGCCAGTTAAATCGAGCAGGCGAGGTAATACAAAAACCAGAGGGAAAAAGAAAATACCCTGTCTGCTTAAGCTGAGTACACTTCCCACCAAACTTTTACCAATAGCAAGATAAAGGGACGCATAAACCATTTGAAAGCCAAATGTAATGAATAATACCGCATTTAATCTGAGTGCCTTTTCTGCTAAACCAACCATTTCTGCATCTGTACCAAATAGGGCAACAATCGGATTTGCAAATACAACGAGTACAATGGCGGCAATCACACAAAACACCGTTGACCAAATCATGCAGAGCTTTATAGATTTTTTTAATCTGTCATATTTCTTTGCGCCATAATTGTATCCTGCAAACGGCTGAAAACCTTTCAGAAATCCGAAAACAACATAAGTTACAACCGTCATGATACGGGTAACAGCCCCCATAGCCGCTACTGCATAATCCCCATAAGGTTTTGACGCTGTATTGATGCTTCCCATAGCTGCACTTGCAAGAAGCTGAAACAAAAGTACAGGGATACCGATTTTCAAAACTTCCGCATAAATGGTCTTTGACGGTGCTATGTTTTTAACCGAAAATCTTAAAACGCCTTTCTTTTTTACGATGTACCAGATGTAGAGAGCCATATTGATACACAAAGAGATAACTGTTGCGATAGCTGCGCCCTCAATACCTAAATCCATGCCATAAATCATGATTGGGTCTAAAATCACATTGGCAATGCTTCCCGTAAGCATGGCAATCATCGTAAACTTTGTAGCTCCTTGAGCAGTAAGCAGATTATTCATCATAACAGTAAAGACATTGATGACTGAGCCAGTCACATAGATTTTTGCATAGACTCTTGCATAGGGTAAAATTGTTTCAGTTGAGCCTAACGAGGTAAGCACGGGGTCAAGAAAAACCATAATGCCTATAATGATAATTGTTCCTACAAAAAGCCCTGAAAAAAGAGCGGTAGAGGCTGTTTTGTCTGCCTGTCTGTTATCTCCCTTTCCGAGCAGCCTTGATATGTATGAGGAAGCTCCCGCCCCAAACATCATTCCCAGACCTATAATGATTTGCACGATTGGAAATACAACGGATACGGCTCCCATCTGGCTCATTCCCAGACCGCCAACAAAATAAGCATCAATAGCGTTGTATAGTGCGGAAATCAACATTCCAACCATCGTTGGTATTCCCAATTTAAGTAGCGCAGAAGCAACCCCTGCTTCTTCTAATAAATAGATACGATTTGATTTTTCTGCCATTTGAATGTCCTCCTTAAGTTTAATATTTTGTGTATCTCCTTGATTTGTTTCCACAAATCAAGAAGTATCGCATATTCGCAGAACGTATATGCATTATTATCGGTGCAGGCTGAAACGCTCACGCCGTATAATACCTTTAATAATGATGCGGTATTTTGGATTTTTAAGCTCCAATCTATCTCTAATATCTTTATATATTTCTTCTTCTCTTTTTTGCAGTTCGGCAGGATAGACCATATCGAAAGCTACATTGATGTAAGAGCCGTTTTCGATAAGTCTAAAATTATCAATTCTTATTGCATCACTGTACTTTTTCATTACAGAATAAATTTGTTCTGTAATATTGTTTGTTAATTCCTTATCCTCCAAAAGGTAATCAATCTGTATGAAGCAGTCACAATGGAACTTTTGAAACAATTCATAGGATATTTGATTTATCCCTATATAAAGCTGTTCGCTGTCTTTCCTGCATCCTTCCACACGCATAGAAACTACAAAATATCCAAATCCGTAATCATGCAGCATCAAATTATGGACTGCAATGATTTCTGAATGTGACTTAACCATTTTCAAGATAATATCCTTTGTGTCCGCATCTGCGGCTTTTCCCATGATACGCCCCAATACTTCCCACAAACTTTTCACGCCTGCAAACATAATGAATACCGACACCAGTACGCCACAATAACCATCAATCTCAAAAACTGTTAAATGAGAAACGATAGCAGACGCCAGAACCGCAATAGTGGCAATCGAGTCACTTATGCAATCTGCGGCAGTGGCTTTGAGTGTTTCCGAGTCTGTAATTTTCGCAAATTGTCGATTGTAGTAATACATATAAATCTTAACCAGAACAGAAAGTACCAACACAATCACTACGGCAGTATTAAACATCGGCTCTTGTGGATTTGCTATTGCATCCACCGAAGTTCCTGCCAGTTTTATCCCCATAAGCAGAACGGCGATAGATACAAAAATACCCATTATCCACTCAATTCTTCCATGCCCAAAGGGATGTGTACTTCCTCCGCCGTATCTTGCAATCTTAAAGCCCAAAAGTGATACCAGATTTGTCCCCGCATCTGACAAATTGTTAAATCCGTCTGCTGAAATGGCAACAGAACGGCTTAATAAGCCAATCACTATTTTCGCCGTACACAAAAACAGATTCAGCAGGATACCTACAACACTTGATAAGGTAGCATAGGCTTTCTTTACACTTGGATTTGAAACATCCTCATTATTCTTGATAAACATTCGCATAAATAGTGACATCATATAATATCTCTCCTTTCAAAATTGAACAAAAATTCAATATTGTTCGATAAAAAAAGGAACTGGTCTAAAGACCAATTCCCGACAAATACATTTTTGATAGTTTATGTAATATCATAACCGCCCATTCCTTTCTTTTATAATGATACATAATCTGCATCAATCCATCCACAAAATTATTTGCAATAATATGTGAAAATATTTCATCAATGTCATCGTTCCGATGCTTATTCAAATGTTCTTCTATGTCCTTAATAAAGCGTTCCTTTTCATTCTCATATTTTGTGCCATCGCTCTTATCAATCAAAATGATAAACTCCTTCCGATGGTCAAAAAGATTTAATATACATTCGGCTTCTGCCTTGCTAAGTCCATAAATTTCGTTATTTGTATGTCCGCTTTTATCTTCTTCTCCTGCGGTTAGTACCCGTTCCCAATCATATAGGACAGGTCGTAGAACTGCATCAAAAAGAGTTTCTTTATTTTCGTAGTAGGAATAAATAAGTCCTGTGGGGATTTTAGCTTGCTGAGCAATATTCCGCATAGCAGCCGATTTATATCCCTTATCAAAAAACTCCTGTAAAGCAGCCTTTAATATGTTTTCCCTTATTTCATCTTTCAGAACTTGAGCCATTTCTCACACTCCATTATTGAACCTTTGTTCATTATACGGATTTTTTCTCTCTTTGTCAAGTCGTTACTTACGGATTTACAAAATATTCACAAATCACACGCTCCTTGTTAATTCCTCCATTTTCAAAAAATAGCTTTTTTATCTCTCGTAATAGGAGATTACATCTCTCATTATAGGAGATTTCACATCGTTTAATAGGAGATTACATCTCTGTAAAATGTAAAGGTAAACAATTCAAAGAACAGGTGGTGAACTTATGGACAAAAGAAACAACGATTTTGACTTTGATTTCAGACCGCTAGGGCTGGCAATCAAAAAAGCCCGTAAAGCTCAAGGTGTAACCAGAGAACAGCTTGCAAATATCATCGACTATAATCCAAGACATCTTCAAGCTGTCGAAAACGAGGGGCAATATCCAAGCATAGAGCTGTTTCTCCAACTTATTACAATGTTCGATGTATCGGTTGACGAACATATACATACTGGGGAAAAAACCAAAAAAAGCTCTGTCCGCAGACGTTTGGATGCTATGCTCGACCAACTGGACGACAAAGAACTGTCGATTGTAGAAGCAACTGTAAACGGGCTATGTAAGGCAAAAGAGCAGCCAGAGGATTGACCCCTGGTTTTTCTTTTACCCATTCTGCCATCAATAGGCAGGGCATCCGTAACCGTAGATAGAGCCGCTCCCGACTGGATAGCTCTGCTGTTTGCAGGCATCCCCAGAGTTGCCCTCCACGGTGTAGACCGTCCCATTCTCGCATTTTTCTACGATTCCCACATGGTCGATTGAGCCGTCGCTCCCCCAATCAAAGAAAATAAGGTCGCCTGCCTGCGGCTCATAGTTCTTGTCCTGCCATTGTCCTTTGCCCTTAAACCAGTTTACACCATCCGAGCAGAGGGAGAATTTCGGGATAATGCCGCTTTCCAGATAGCCGCACTGGTCGGCGCACCACGATGTGAAGCAGGCGCACCATTCTACACGCCCGCCAAAGCCGTACCAGCTCCAATAAGGCTGACCTCCCTCGTTGCCGAGCTGCGTCAATGCAACCTCCACAATGGCTTGGTTTCCTCCGCTTGTAAACGCCCTCCCGTATGGATAGTAGCGCAGCACATGGGCGGGGTACTGCGTGTCGCCGTATTTCTCCCAACCGAGCCGCTGTGCCTGCATAGCGGAAAACTCCACCGCATTTGCATAGGAATAGCCGCCGTAGTTGGTCTTTGCCCATGAAATATACCCGTTGCCGAAGTTGTAGCCCTGCAAGGCGAGCTTGATGCGCTCCATATCAATCGGGTTCTCCACCTCGGCTGAAACAAGGGCGGCTTTCAGTTCCTGCACGCCGCACTCGATGGAATATTCGGGGTCTTTGATGCCGTTCGGCTCATGGGGGTATCTCTTGTTGAAGCTCCCCTCCGCCGCCTGCATCGGGTCAAGTCCACGTCCACCGCTTTCCTGCATCATCACCGCCTTGATAAGCTCCACATATTCGGGGATGCCGTACTGCTTCACATACTTTTGTATCAGCGGCGTGTAGGCTTCCACTTCCGCACTGACAGGGGTATAGGAAGTGCTGTCGCTGCCGCCCCCGAACAGGGAAACGGCGCACCCAAGCAGGACGACGATAATGATTATCACAATGGCAATCCAGCCGCCCGCGATAAGGGCAGAAATCAACGCTTTTGTCCCCGCTATGATTGCCTTGACCGCCGCAATGGTAGCCTTGACCGTGGCTTTCGTCGCTTCGGCTGTCGCCTTTGCAGTGGCTTTTGCCGTCTGCGCCGCTTTCTGGGCGGCTTTGGCAGATGCTTTCGCCGTTTTCTGCGCCGCCTTTGCAGTCTGCTCCGTGGTCTTAATCGCTGTCTTGGATGTCGCCTTTGCAGTTTTCACGCCTTTTTCCGTCGCCTTGACCGTCCCTTTTGCTGTGGTCTTGACGGACTTTTCCGCATTTCTGGCGGTTGTCTTTATCGTCCGCTTTCCCTGTTGTCTGGTCTTTATTAGTGAGTTTGCCGCCGTCTGGGGCGTTTCGGTCTTGACAGGAGTAGAATGAGTAGCAGAAACAGCGGGACGGCTTGCAGTCCCTTGTATTTCCTGCAAGCCGTCCTGTCCCATTGTACGCATGGCGTTTTGTCCTGCCTTATTCCGCATTGTTTTCTGCTCTGCGGCTTTCTTCGCCCGCTTTGCCTTAAAGTCGGCGATTTTATCCTTTACTTTACCGATATTCTCTCTTGTGGCTTCGGCGTTTTTCTGCCCCTGCTTATTGAATTGGTGGATGCCCTCGTCCTTGATACGTCCCGAAGCATGGGAAACCTTGTCGGCGGCATATTCCGTGGGGGAATTTTCCTCTGCATAATATCCCTGCTCCGCCTTGTCCTTTGTCTTAGCGTAAGCGGATTTCATTCGACTGCCTGCTATGGCGGCTTTGTCTAAAGTTTTAATCGTACCTTTGACCGCATCTCTGGTCTTTATATCAGCCATAAAATCCGACCTCCTTTCCCAGAAGATTTGCGGTCATGTCAGTCTGCTTTTTTCGCCACCACGGCAAGCCTGCCGTTCTGTGCGGAGTATTCGCAGGTGGACAGGGTAATGAGCTTATCCCCATATTCAGCGGTCACGCCCGTATCATACAAGGCAAGTTCCTTACACTTCCCGACAAAGGCATTAAATTCTTTTTCATTCTCCGCATTGACAAAATCATAGTAGCGGTAGCCCTCCGAGCTGTACGCCACGGTCTTAAAAACAGCAATAATTTCATACTCTGCCTGCTCCGTGAGGGTGTCAAACTGGATATTCCTGTGTTTCTCATAAAAGCTCTTGGATTTATAATCTTCCAACGCCCCGAACATCCTGCCGCCTTTGATGTGGTGTCCGTAGATAACCAGATTATCACTTGCCGCAAGGTCGCAGTCCTCTTGGATATACGGCACTCCCAAATCGCTGTATTCCTTTTCAAAGCTGTGCTTCAGATAGAAGTTGGGATTGTTCTTGCTCTGCATGACAGGGTAGTTGATGCCTGTTCCGTCAATGGCAATCCAACCGACCATATCCTCATTCTGCAAATACAGCTCTTTGTATTTTGCCAATATATCCTCGCCCTCGCTGACTGGCGCATCCTTATCTTTTGGCGGTTCTTCCTCTGGCTCGGCGTTCTCCACGACCTCGGCAATCTCCGCAAAGACTTCCGTCTGCTCGTCTATCTGCTGGTAATGGCTGTAAATCTTAAAGCCGCAAAAAACCGCTGCTCCTAAAAAGGTAACAGCGGCGGCGGTACAGAGAATGGTTTTATAGTTTTTAAAAATCATAGGCATTTCATTTTTAATTTTTAACGTGTATGCTCCGCCTGCTTCTTGGGCGTGGGTAAGTCCCTGCAATATTCGGGATACCGTGCCTTGATGCCCTCCATGAAATACGGGGCGAACTCGCAGCAGAACAATTCCTCTGGCGTAAAGAGTTTCTCACGCCCCTCCTCGGCGTAACCGTTCCAGAGGTTAAAGGCAAGGTGGCAGACCTTGACCGTTCCGCTTGTCTGCCATCCGCCGTGCATCCCCTCTGGCTTGATGCAGTCCGTCTTAAAATCGAACATGGCATTGATGTTCTGCCTTGTTTCCCCCGCAATCCCCATCACATAGAAAAACGCCCTGTGATAGCAGTCGTTTACCCTGCATTTCATCATACTTTCCAGAAAAAAATCACGGTGAGCTGTGTTGCGAAACCTTATCTCCGACATAAAAATCCTCCTTTCTCCTGTGCCGATACACTGCAAGCCGTTTCTTTTTGCAGCCGTGGCAGAATGATATTCTCCACATAAACTTCATTGATTTCAGAAGCGATAAAGTCACGCCCGTTTTTGATGCACTGGACTACCTCGCTCCCAGAGCCTGCAAAGGGGATTACCACTAAATCGCCCGCCTTGCTGCTTGCAAGCAGCATCCGTTCCGCCAGTTTCTCTGGCTTCTGCGTGGGATGCCCCGTTGCTTCTTTATAATTAGGCATAATCCTCGGAAACTCCCACACGTTTCCGCAGGATTTCCCCTTTTGGTTTTTCCTTTTGTCTTTTTCGCCGCCCTCATCATAGGGGATGCGGACGGCGTCAATGTTGATTTCATGCAGGGGGTTACTGTAAAACCACAAGAACTCCGCTTCATTCCGATAGGTCGCTTTCGCAGGTCGCCCCGTCCTGTAATTCCAGACAATCAGATTCCGCTTTATCCAGTCAAACTTGTCTAAGACGTGTGTGGAGAGTTTGTCTATCATCTGGCAGCTCCCCCAACAGTAAAACGCACCCGTAGGTTTCAAAATCCTATGGCATTCCCCCGCCCACGCCAGACACCATTCCAGATATTCCGAAACTGTCTGGAATACAAAATCAAAGTCCCCTTTCATGCGGTAATACGGCGGGTCAGCAATCACTAAATCCACGCTTCTGTCTGGAAGTCCCCGCAGCACTTCCAGACAGTCGGCAGGATAAACACAATTCCTTTCCAAAAATGCCATCCTTTTAGCACTCCCCAAATTTCGTCGTCATCAGCTTATACAGCTTTGTATTGCGTGGAAACTTGTTTACGAACGGCACAAGGGAGCTGCCCACTTTCAATAATCCCTGCCCCGCACCAACATTCGTGATATAGCTCATCTGCAAATCGGAGATGTTAAGGAGCTTCGCTAGTTCAATCCTGTCCGTAGACGCCTGATTCAGCATGATGATGAACTCGCTGTTGGCAAGCATCGTCCTCGCCGTATGGCTCTGCAAGAGGTCGTCCACATTTTGTGTGATTCCAGTACAGTACGCCCCGTACTTACGCACACGCTTCCAGAGGGTAAAGAGAAAGTTTGCCGAGTATTCGTGCTGAAAGAGCAGATAAATCTCGTCAATGAAAATAAAGGTGTTCCTGCCTTTCGCCCTGTTCTGGGTGATGCGGTTTAAAATACTGTCGAGGACGACAAGCATACCGATAGGCTGTAACTGCTTGCCCAAATCCAGAATATCGTAGCAGATAAGGCGGCTGTGAGTGTCCACATTCGTATGCTTGGCAAAGGTATTGAGAGAGCCGTCCGTGAAAAGCTCAATCGCAAGGGCGATTTCCTGCGCTTCTGGCTCGTCCTGCTTTAACAGTTCCTCACGGAAGTCCTGCAAAGTCGGCGGCGTACCCATATAGTTGCCCTGCTGGTAGTAGCGGTAGAC
>VSNY01000158.1 GCA_009774535.1 Lachnospiraceae bacterium | reverse complement strand
TCCATCCCTTATCCCTTTCATTTCTGAAAATCAACCCTTTCCTGCTTATTCTCTATTGAGTTTCCGAGAGTGCTCTCACTGTCCCCGGCGCATCCAACATACAATGACAGAGGATTTTTTAAGTAAAATATTAAAAACACTTTTCAGAACTCCCATTATATGCTACAATAGATCCGCACAAATAAAAAGAGAAAAAAGAGAATCCGCAATGCAGTACGGGACATATGGAAAGAAGGTTATGAAAGATGGAGAAAAAAAACATTGACTGGGAAAATATCGGATTTAATTACCGCAAAACAGACAAACGATTTGTCGCAGAATTCAAAAATGGAGCCTGGGACGCAGGCAGGCTGGTCGAAGATGATACCATTAAAATCAGCGAATGCGCAGGCGTATTGCAGTACGCGCAGACCTGCTTTGAGGGCTTAAAAGCATATACGACACAAGACGGCAGGATCGTTACCTTCCGCCCGGATTTAAATGCGGCAAGGATGGAAGATAGTTGTAAACGACTTGTTATGCCGGTATTTCCGCAGGACAGGTTTGTAGATGCGGTAGTTGAGACTGTAAAAGCAAACGCGGCTTATGTACCGCCATACGGCAGCGGGGCGACGTTATATATCCGTCCGTATATGTTCGGCAGCAATCCGGTCATCGGCGTAAAGCCTGCAGACGAATACCAGTTCCGTATTTTTACTACCCCGGTCGGCCCATATTTCCAGGGCGGCGTTAAACCTCTGACCATTTGTGTCAGTGAGTATGACCGCGCAGCGCCTCATGGAACAGGCAATATCAAAGCTGGATTAAATTATGCTATGAGTTTGTATCCGATTGTAACCGCACATGAAGAAGGCTATGATGAAAATATATATCTGGATGCGGCGTCAAGGACTTATGTAGAAGAGACAGGCGGAGCGAACTTTATTTTTGTTACGAAGGATAATACGATTGTGACGCCGCAGTCCGACAGTATTCTGCCGTCGATTACAAGGCGTTCGCTGATGGTAGTTGCTGAGCAGTACTTAAATATGAAAGTAGAGCAGAGAAAGGTTACACTGGAGGAAGTAAAGGATTTTGCAGAATGCGGCCTGTGCGGTACGGCGGCTGTAATTTCTCCGGTTGGAAAGATTGTGGATCACGGCAGGGAGATCTGCATGCCTAGCGGTATGGAAAAAATGGGTCCTGTTACGCAGAAGCTTTACGATACCCTTACCGGTATCCAGATGGGACATTTGGAAGCGCCGCAGGGCTGGATCAGAGAAATCTGCTGATGCAAATATACGCATATCTGTTCTGATGCTTGGACATAGAAACAGATGTGCGTTTTTTATCATACAAGAAATGAAGCGAAGTGATGCAATGAACGGAAAGAATGAGACGGAAATAAGGAATTCAAAAAAAGCAAAGCAAAAAAAGAAGATATCCGGACGCGGCCGTGAACCGAAATGGGACAAGCTGGATAATACAGCCCATTTATTCCCGGTCATTGCCGGAGACGATATGACGAATGTATACCGGATCAGCGTTGTGCTAAAGGAACCAGTGATCGGTTCAGTGCTGCAGCGGGCCTTAGATCTGGTGCTGCCGAAATTTGACGGCTTTAACGTACGTCTGCGGCAGGGGATTTTCTGGTATTATTTTGAGGAAAACGGGAAACCGGCGCCCGAGGTATTGGAAGAGAACACATATCCGTGCCGTTATATCCTGCAGAACCGGAATAACAGTTACCTGTTCCGGGTGACTTATTATATGTGCAGGATTAATCTGGAAGTGTTTCATGTGCTGACGGACGGCATGGGCGGCCTGAATTTTTTAAAAGAACTGACGTATCAGTATTTGCGCTTGTCCCATCCGAAGCTGCGGGAACAGGAGGGCGACCGGCTGAGCGCAGAGACGTCCTTAAACCGTGAGGACAGTTTTTTGCAGAATTATAAAAAAAGCCATCCCAGGAATTACCGTTCCGGGCGGGCGTATATTATGAAGGCGACCAGGCTGCGCGCGCAGGAATTTGGCGTGCTGCACGGATATCTGAATATTCCGCAGCTCAAAGCGGTCTGCAAGCGCCATGAGATGAGTATTAACGAATATCTGGTAGCGCTCGTTGTATGGAGTATTTATCAGGGATATCTGCACGGCGCGCAGGCGAAGCGGCCAATCCGGGCAGCGGTGCCGGTTAATCTGCGTCCGTATTTTGATTCGGTAACGACCAAAAATTTCTTTGTCATGGTATCCGCGGAGTTTTGGCCGGAAAAGGAAAGTTATCCGTTGGAAGAAGTGCTGCAGATTGTCAAAGACAGCCTGCGCAGCCAGATTAAAAAAGAAAACCTGGAGGATATTTTTTCTTATAATGTATCCAATGAAAAAAATCTGGCGATGCGCGCGGTGCCGCTGATTATCAAAAATATTGCGATCCGGTCGGTTTATACCAAGTCTGCGCTTGCAAATACGACAACCGTTACCAATATTGGAAATATTAAAGTAAAGGAAGCGTATGAACCCTATATTGAAATGTTCCATTCCTTCTTGGCTATGAGCAAAGGCCAGCTGTTAAAAGGCACGATCTGTTCTTATCAGGAGACGCTTGTATTTACATTCAGCTCGGTCTTTGAAAAGCCTGTAGTGCAGAAGATTTTTTTCCGGACGCTGGCGGCTGAAGGACTGGATGTGACATTAGAAAGCAACGGGGTGTATTATGAGTAGATGTCTGCATTGCGGAGTGAAGATTGTAGATCAGACAGATGTATGCCCGCTCTGTAAATGCGTCGTGGAAGCAGAAGGTGAAGCAGCGGCAGCGGAGCGGTATCCGGATATCCGTCTGAAAGGGAGAAAACTGGAGCTGATTGGCAGAATTATTTTGTTTTTGGATATTGTGCTTGGGGCGCTTGCGGTGCTTATTAACTATATGCAAAAAGGCGATATCTGGTGGAGTGGGATTGTAGTCGGCGGTCTTGGATATACATTGCTCATTCTGTTTTTCTTTATTCAAAACCAACATGCGGGATACCGCAGCAAAGCGCTGACCGGAGTGGCATGCGGCGCCGCTTATATGGTGCTTATTGATTACGTGTTCGGATTTACGCACTGGTCGCTGAACTATGCGATACCGCTGGCGCTGATCACTGTGGATGCGATGATTGTGGCAATGATGTTCGTCAATATTCGCAACTGGCAGAGTTACCTGCTGTTTCAGATTTTTATGATCCTATGCAGCGGCCTTTGTGTGCTGCTTAGTTTGTTCGGGATTATTGAAAAGCCGCTGATGAGCTATGTGGCATTCGGGCTTTCGATTGTAATGTTTCTGGCGGCGTTTATTATCGGGGGGAGACGTGCGAGAAATGAACTAAAGAGACGGTTTCATGTAATGTAGGTGAAAGCAGGAACCGGAATGTCTCTGCGCGTGCCTGAACCGTTTCGGATGAATATCCGCGGCAGGCGGGACAGGGTGAATGCAGACCAGAAGGGAAATTGACTATGGCTGAAAATATAGTAAAACAAAATTTATCTCCGCAAGCGGCTGGGGAAACTAATAGAGAAATCAAAAAAGAATATACGAAAGAAATTGTGAAAGAATTTGAAAAGGATCAAATCAACGAAAACGATCTTACAAAAGAAAGCGCGGGAGAAATCGAAAACGATCGTATGAAAAAAAGTGCGAACGAAAACGAAAATGATCATATGAAGGAAAACGCGAAAGAAAATGAAAACGATCATAAGAAAGAAAGCGCGAAAGAGATCGAAAACAATCATACGAAAGTTTACGCAGCAAATGGAAAAGAAATAGAAATTGAAAAAGAAGAAAAAAAAGAAGAAAGAAAGAGCAGCATGTTTGCCGCTTTTGTGCGGGACATGATCGCGCGGATGACGGCAGACCGGCTGATCGGGCCGAAAATTCAAAATGGGGAAATCCGCAAAAATCTTGTAGAACCCCCCTGGAAATGTCCTGCCTGTTTTCATCAGACGCAGATTGACCTGCCACGGTGCAGAGCGCAGCTGTTAAGTCTGGCGCAGAATCCGAATCTGAACCGGGTAGTTTTACAGCTGCACGGCGGAGGCTATATTGGCGCGATGCGTAATAAATACCGTTCGTTTGCCGGACTGTACAATGAGATCGGCGGCGGGATCAATGTATTTACGCCGGACTACCGGGTAGCGCCGCAAGATCCGTATCCTGCCGCACTGGAAGATGCGGTGGACGCATGGAACTGGCTGCTGAAAAGCGGATGTGTACCGGAAAAAATCGTCGTTGCAGGTGATTCCGCCGGGGGCGGGCTGGCCCTTGGTTTGTGTCTGTATTTAAAAGATCATGGGATGGCGCTGCCGGAGGGCCTGATCTTAATGTCTCCGTGGACAGACCTTACCGCAAGCGGGGAGTCCTATGAGACTAACTTTACAAAAGATCCGTTATTTGGCAATACAAAAGAAAGTATGATCTATAACCGGGACTACGTCGGGGACGAAGATCCGCGCAATCCTTATATATCCCCGTTATTTGGTTCCTATGAAGGATTTCCGCCAATGCTGATCCAGGTCGGTTCCATTGAGATGCTGCTAAGCGATTCGGTTTCACTGGCAAAAAAGGCAAAAGAAGCAGGCGTTAAGGTACGGTTAAGTATTTATGAAGGGATGTTCCATGTCTTTCAGATGGGTGAACTGATGCTGCAGGAATCCAAAAAGGCATGGGAAGAAGCAGGGAAATTTCTGCGTGTCCTGGATCTTAGGCGCAAACAGACTTTTACAATGCAGGAAGAGGAGGATCTGTACGGGAATGAAGCGGAATAGGGTGATTGGCAACTCTAAATAAATTATTAAATTTCTCTGTACCAGTTGCCAAACAGCAGAGACTTTTTTATAATAGTATTGTCGGCTTTTGATAACGAAAAATAGAATGGAGTTGGATGGATCATGTCAGAACAAGATTTTAGGGAAGTGGATTTAAATGAATCCAAAGAAGAAAAAGAAGACGATTATGAGGAAGTCTGCTATATCTGTCACCGTCCGGAGAGTAAGGCAGGTAAGATGATTAAGATTCCGAACAATATCTGTATCTGTCAGGACTGTATGCAGCGCACGTTTGACGGCATGAACCAGTCGGGGTTCCGTCTGGATGATATCCTGGGGCCGATGCAGAATATGGGCGGCAGAATGCCGAATATCAGTATGATCAACCTGTCGGACCTGCAGAATATGATGCCAAACGCAAAAAAGATCAAAAAGAAAAAACCAAAGGAAGCAAAAGAAGCTCCGGTATTTGATATCCATGCCATTCCGGCTCCGCATAAGATCAAAGCCAAGCTGGATGATTATGTCGTCGGACAGGAGCATGCAAAAAAAGTGATGTCCGTAGCCGTTTACAATCATTATAAGCGGATCGGCAGCGACCGGAAAGACGAGATCGAGATTGAAAAATCAAATATGCTGATGGTCGGGCCGACTGGTTCCGGCAAGACTTATCTGGTCAAGACACTTGCGAAGCTTTTGGATGTGCCGCTTGCGATTACGGATGCAACGTCACTGACAGAGGCCGGCTATATCGGGGATGATATTGAAAGCGTCGTATCCAAGCTGCTTGCTGCGGCAGAAAACGATGTGGAACGTGCGGAACATGGCATTATTTTTATTGATGAAATTGATAAGATTGCAAAAAAAAGAAATACACACCAGCGTGATGTCAGCGGGGAATCCGTCCAGCAGGGGATGCTGAAGCTGTTAGAAGGCGCGGAAGTGGAAGTACCTGTCGGCGCCAGCAGCAAAAATGCAATGGTGCCGATGACGACGGTCAATACAAAAGATATTTTATTTATTTGCGGCGGCGCGTTTCCGGATTTGGATGAAATTATTAAAGAGCGTCTGAATCGGGCGTCATCGATCGGGTTTCAGGCAGATTTAAAAGATAAGTATGATAAAGAAGAAAATCTGCTGTCCAAAGTAACGGTAGAAGATATCCGCAAGTTTGGCATGATTCCGGAGTTTATCGGAAGGCTTCCGATCTTGTTTTCACTCGAGGCGCTGACGGAGGATATGCTTGTACGGATTCTGGCGGAGCCGAAAAATGCAATTATCCGTCAGTATCAAAAGCTGCTGGACTACGATGAGGTGAAGCTGGAATTTGAAGAAGAAGCGCTGCATGCGATCGCCAAAAAGGCAAAAGAAAAGAAAGTAGGCGCCAGAGCGCTGCGTGCGATTTTAGAAGAATTTATGCTTGATATTATGTATGAAATCCCAAAAGATGACAATATTGGGATTGTAACGATTACAGGTGACTATGTAGAAGGAAAAGGCGGGCCGCTGATTACGATGCGCGGCGTCTGCGGGCTGCCGGAACACGCCAGAGGAAGCCTTGGAGCGGGCTGAGCAGGACGAGAAGGAGGAACAAATGTCTGAGTCATATGCGGAGGTAATTGTCCATGATGAAAAAGATGTGAAAGGGAAACAGCTGGGCATTGTCCTGATTGCCGTTACGATGGCGTTATTGCTGTTCGGCGCCATGTTTCAGGCACTCTTTTTGCTGCTTGGCATCGTTATGATTCCGGTTAGTTTTACAACATTAAAAAACCGTTACCGGGAGTATGAATATCTGCTTGTGTCAGATGAACTGGACATCGCAGTCGTAAAAAACAAAAGCAAACGGAAAAAACTCGCGTCCTATACATTAAGCGAACTGCAGTGTATGGCGCCGGTTCAGTCGCATAAGCTGGATGGATATCATTCCAATCCGCAATTACAAGTACGTGACTATTCTTCAGGCAATCCGGAGCATACGATTTACAGTATGATCTTTGCAAGCCAGGGAATGCTGCAGGAAGTAAAAGTCGAGCCGTCGAAAGCCATGCTGGATGAAGTGAAGATCCACCATGCAAGCGTCGTATTTTCAGATTAGAGTATGGCAGGAACTGTCAGTCATTATTTGCATTACTTGCATGTTAAGCAGTGTTTGCAGATTATGGATTGGCAGTTTTTTTATGAAAAAAGACGTTCTAATCAAACACGGACATTTATGGAACAGTTATAAAGTAAGGACCTTTTTCCCAGGCTTTCATATGATAGTATAGAACGAAAATGCCAGGAGATGTATATGCCGGATTGTGAAGAAGCTGTTTATTCCAATGATTATTTTGATTTTCTTGCAACCAATGAATTTATGGAAGACATTCCGCCCGGAGATTACTGCGTACAGGAATTGGATGAGGATTATGTGGCCGTCTATGATCATATGCGCGGCAGGGAGATGAAAACGGGAAATTTTTCTTATGGTGTGATTCCAAAGTGCTTCGGTCTGTTAAATAATGTCGCATTAGGAGAAAGCGGTATTTTAAAAGTGCGTGATCAGCCAAATCTGGCATTGACGGGACAGGGAGTTTTGATGGGGTTTATCGATACTGATTTTGATTATACCAACCCGTTATTTTGCAATTCGGATGGCACAACGCGTGTAGAACGGATCTGGAACCAGAAAGAACGCAGCGGTATGCCGCCAAGAGGATTTTTGTATGGCACCGAATATACAAGGGAACAGATTAACGAAGAACTGCAGGCAAATCATGATTCCATGACTGCGAAAATCCCGTTTGCAGACGGTCACGGAACCTTTCTGGCAGCGCTGGCGGCAGGCTCGGAAGACTTTAAAAACCAGTTCAGCGGAGCAGCGCCGGAATGTGATATTGCATTTGTGCAGTTAAAACCGGCAAAACAGTATTTGAAAGATTTTTATTATATTCCGGATGAAACGCCGGTTTTTCAGGAAAATGACATTATGGCCGGCATCCGCTATCTGAATATGCTGGCGATCGAGCTGCGCAAGCCTCTGTCGATCTGTATCGCGCTTGGTACTAATATGGGCAACCGCGGCGGCGCAAGCCCGTTAGCACACACCTTAAATGAAGTCTCCACCCGCAGGCAGCGCTGCGTGGCGGTTGCCTGCGGAAACGAAGCGGACAAAAGGCATCATTTCCAAGGCGGAATCACTGGACAAAACGCGCAGGAGCGCGTGGAGATCAGTGTGTCCGAAGGCGTGGAAGGTTTTATCGCGGAAATGTGGGCAGAGGCGCCGGAACTATATGAAGTTACCGTAATTTCTCCGACCGGAGAGCGCTTTAACGCACTGCCGACTGCGCCGGGCAGTCATACGGAGTATCGGTTTTTATTTGAAGGAACGATGGTGACGGTTGATTACCTGTTAACAGGCGCGGCGAACCGTAATGAGCTGATTTATATCAGATTCCATAAGCCGATCTCAGGGATCTGGGTGCTGAGCGTATCCGTGCGGAATTTTGCAGACGGGATCTATCATGTATGGCTTCCGATGGAAGATATGATATCCGGGGAAGTATTTTTTATCCGGTCTAATCCGGATACAACGATTACCGTACCGTCAGATGCCCAGGCGCCGATTACGGTTGCAGGCTACAACGGCCTGGACGGGAGCATTTATTTTGAGTCCGGACGCGGCTATACGGCAACGAGGGAAATTAAGCCGGATATCGCAGCCCCTGCCGTAGATGTATATGGCCCGGTTGGAGAAGGAAAGTTCGAGACACGCAGCGGAACAAGCGTAGCAGCAGCAATTACGGCAGGAGCCGGGGCGCTGATGCTGGAGTGGACCGGGGTCAGACGCAATGATCTTTCGGTCACGACGGCGAACATTAAGAATTATTTTATCCGCGGCGCGGTGCGGGAGGAGTCCAGGGAATATCCGAACCGGGAATGGGGCTGGGGACAGCTGGATTTGTATAAGACGTTTGAGAATTTTAGGAATGTGTGATTATTGAAAAATTGCTCTTTTTTTCAATAATATGTGAGGTTAGAGTCAGCGGAATACTTGTAAAATTAGGTATTCCGCTGATTTGATTTTCACAGAAGACAACAAAGATAAAAGATATATGCAAAATTATTTTGTTGAAGTTATAATTATAAAAAGATATAATTAGGATAAAAATGATCTTTTGGAATAATAGGTAAAAATTTTATGTCCTCAAATTCAAGAAATAAGTGTAAAGAATCTATTTTCAGCAAAAAAATGAGTTATTAGAATGAACAATACATATTTTGAATGTAACTTGGATAAATGTTATTGGAGAGAGTTTTCTGATTGCAAGAAAAAAGAATAAAAGTATTTACAAATGATTTTTTGAAAATTAAAGTACGATTACTATGCGCTGTCATATTA
>VSNY01000157.1 GCA_009774535.1 Lachnospiraceae bacterium | reverse complement strand
GATCTGGCGAAAGCGCGCAGTTATTTTCATCTGAAGGCGAAGGTACGGGTACAGCCGCTGATGCTGACGCTGCCGATTGTATTTTCGATGGATGGCGTCGATTCGTCCGGTTTGCTGGAAAGTAAAGACTGGTGTACGTATGAGATGGATCTTTTTCGCGGATATTCCTGACCGTTCTATTTGCCGGATGCTGGAGAGTGAGAACAAGGAGGTCTTTGAGATGGAACAAAACCTGGCTGGAGGAAAGGGACGGTGCGGTGCGCTTTATATAGAAGCAACGCTCAGCCTGAGCTTTTTTATGTTTGCGATGTTTACGCTGCTGTCTGTGATACAGATTTCGTATACACAGGCCAGGATGGCAGCGGCATTGGACAGCGCCGCCAAAGAGATTGCCGAGTATACGCATATTTATTACGCGACCGGGATGGCGGAGACGTTCGGCGGGTCTGACGGCGCAAGTTCTAATTTGTTCAATGACGTCGCTGACTTTCTGGAAGGGCTGGGCGGAAATGTCGGCGCCGTCAGTGAGGATCTCGGCCAGTTTTTAACCGAGATCGGCGCGGCAGTCCGGGGAGACAGCCTTTCGCAGTGGCTGCAGTCCGCGGCAGGCAAGGGGCTGACCAAAAAGCTGCTGGAAAAAAATATGGTCAGCCGTGCTGGCGATACCGCGCAGGCATTCCAAAAGAGGAACCATATTACCAGTATGAATCTGGACGGTTCCAAGTTCCTGGAAGACGGCGGCTCGGATGTATTTATGCGGGTCAACTATGATATCCAGGTGATCCGGCTGCTTCAGCTGGATATTACGCTGCATATGAGCCACTGCGCGTATGCAAGAGCATGGAAATAGGAGCACAAGAATGGGGATAAAAATAAGCGTATGGGCTGCGGCAGGCGTCGCATTTGGAATATCCTTTGCGGGTACCGCGCTGTTTTTCGTGGCCGCGCGCCAGCTGAAACAGGCGGCCGCAAAAGAATCAGGATCAGAATCAGATACAGAAACAAAGAAAGATCAAGATCCGTACCAGTATCCATATAAGAACACCGCAAAATGGTGGCAGGCCGGAATGTATGTCGGCAATGTGGCCGCGGCAGCGGCGCTTACGGTTGTCTGCCAGGAGGATTTGTTTACGGTTTTAAAAATGCTGTGTCTGTGTACAGTTTTATGGGTCTGTGCATGGACAGACTGCAAGGCATATTTGATCTTCAACCAGGTGCTGCTCTTTGGACTGGCCGTGTTTCTGGTTCTTTTCGCGCTGCAGTGTGTACTTGCGCCTGAAAATATCCGTTATGCAGCCATAGAAGCAGGCATAGCGGCTGGCGGGGTATTTACGGCCGGATTGCTGTGCCGGATGGTGATGCCGGGTTCGGTTGGGTTTGGTGATCTGAAATTGTTGTTTTTCATGGGATTGTATCTTGGCATGCACATATGGAATGCCATATTTTATACACTGCTGGCGTCATTTGCGGTATCTGTGTATCTGCTTGTCACAAAACGCGCAACCCGAAAAACGGCGCTGCCGTTCGCGCCGTTTTTATTAGCCGGGACGCTGTCAGCTCTGTGCCTACAAGGAAGATAAGGAGAGAATCAAGTGAAAAAATTCAGGTTGGGTGTGCCGCTTTTGCTGGTCCTGCTGTTTGCGGGGTCTGTGTATTATTTGACAGACAGCAGGGCAGGCGTCATCAGGAAATATAACGAAAAACTGCAGCAGGCAAGAGAAGCTGTACAAAACGGCGTGCTGACGGACGGAATGTCGATGTACCGGGAAGCGCTGGCCATCCATCCGTCTGTAGAAATCTATACCGAAGCAGGCAATGTCTTTTTGGACAAAGAAGACCCGTCCGCTGCATACAGCTGGTACGAAAAAGAATTTGCCCCGGCATATCCTGATGCGCCAAAGACATATGAATTTGGCATCCGCGCAAGCCTTGCGGCGCAGGATTACCAGGAAGCGTTTGCCATTTATGATACATGCGCCAAACGGGAAGCGCTGTCAACTGCTGTGAAAGAACTGATGGAGCCGGTCTGGTATGCTTATGAACTTTTATACGGGCGTTATGATCAGGCAGCTGCGTTTAGCGTGGACAATGGTCTTGCGGCGGTTGCGTCAGACGGCAGATGGGGTTATGTCAATCAAAAAGGGACTTCTGTGATCGGGGCTTCTTATTTGTCTGCGGATCTGTTCGCGACGTATGCCCCGGTCGTGGATGCTGACGGAAACGCATCTTATATCGATGCTTCCGGCAATGCGAAAATCACAGCTTCCCAGTTTATGGACGAAGATGGAAATCCGGCGGGAATCAAGCAGTTCCGACCGCTTGCAGGCGGTTTCGCGCTTGCTTTTAACGGCATCAGCTGGAGTTATTATGACCTGGAAACATACCAAAAACGGCCGGGCAGCTATGCGGACGCAACGGTCATTGCAAACGGCGTGGGAGCAGTGACAGAGGATGGGTACACCTGGGCGCTGATCGGCGCGGACGGCAGTATTCATACGCCATATGATTATGAAGAAGTGGCGGTAAATGACAGGGGAGAGATTTGCTGCGCAGACAGGCTTTTTGTAAAGAAAGACGGAACATACTGGCTGACAGATCCAAACGGCACACAGATCAGCGCGCAGGCGTATGAGGATGCGGACGCTTTTTATGAGGACAGTTATGCAGCAGTAAAAAAAGATGGTGTCTGGCAATATATCAACGCTTCAGGAGAAGAGCAAAATCTGGGAACTTTTGAAGAAGCAAAGAGCTTTTCCAATGGGATGGCTGCGGTGAAAATAAATGGGATGTGGGGCTATATCGACCTGGAGGGAAAACAGGCGATTGCTCCGGTGTTTTATGACGCAGGAGCGTTTTATCGTGCGGGTGTGGCGTTTGTGAAACAGACGGAAGACGACTGGAGCGTGCTTAGGCTGTACAGGCGCAGCAGTTAGATTTGCCGCTGGAAGGGAGATACGGATGGCAGGATTTGAAATATGCATTTACATAGGAATCGCGGCTATGGCGCTGGCAGCCCTGTTGTTTGCGGCAGGATCCGCGCGGTTTTTGATCAAACGAAAAAGCATCGGCAGGAAACTGGATGAAGAATACGGGAATCCGCAGAAATATAAAAGCAGGCAGGAAGGGACGATCACATGGCCACAGTAATTGCGGAAATTTATGAAATCGGGGAAGAAATCGGCGCAGGAGGCGGAGGCGTTGTTTATCTGGGGCGTCATATCAGGCTGGATAAGAAAATTGTCTTAAAAGCAGACAAACGCACGCTGAGTACCGCGCCGGAAAAGCTGCGCAGGGAAGTCGACCTATTAAAAGGACTGAGCCATACGTATATTCCGCAGGTGTATGATTTTGTGCAGGAACATGAAAAAGTCTATACAGTGATGGATTATGTGGAAGGGGAAAGTCTGGATCATCTGCTAAAGCGCAGGCAGGCGATACCGCAGAAAGTCATTGTCCGGTGGGCCTGTCAGCTGCTGGAAGCGCTTTGTTATCTGCACAGCAGGAAGCCAAACGGAATCCTGCACGGGGATATTAAGCCGCAAAATATTATGCTGCGTAAAGACGGGGATATTTGTCTGATTGATTATAATATCGCGCTGGCACTTGGAGAAGACGGGGCTGTCCGGGTCGGATACAGCAAAGGTTACGCGTCGCCGGAGCATTATGGTTCACAGGGCGCGCTGATCAATCCGCTGGAAAGTACTGGGGAAGGCACGCTTCGGCTTACAGGAGAAAGCAGCACGTCCGGCGGGAGTGCAAGTCCGTCGCCGCGAAGGTTGCTGCTGGACGAGCGGTCAGATCTTTATTCGCTTGGCGCGACGTTGTATCATTTGCTGTCCGGGAAAAAACCGGCGGTTCGAGCGGCGGACGTAGTACCGTTAAGCGGCTGCTGCAGTCCGCAGATAGCTGAAATCATACAAAAGTCGATGAAGCCGGATAAAGCAGACCGTTATCAGAGCGCGGAGGAAATGCTGGATGCGTTTTTGCATCTTCGTGTCAGCGACAGACGGGTAAAGAAAAACCGCAGGCAGTTTGCGGCTGTGGCTGCTATTTCTGCCGGGATTTTACTGTGCGGGGCAGGAGGTACGTTTACCGGGTTAAAGCAGAGGGAAAATTATGAATCCGCGCTGAAAATGGCCAGTTATTCCGAAGCGTCTTTTGCTGACGGCGATATTGCAAAAGCCGTTGCACAGGCTATGCAGGCATTGGATACCGGAAGCGGGATTTGGAAAGCCCCGGTTCCTGCCCAGGCGCAAAAGGCGCTGACGGATGCGCTGCGGGTATATGATCTGACGGATGGGTTTCAGGAGTCTGGCCTGATCGAGCTTGCGTCAGCGCCGTTTGCTCTGGCGGTATCGCCGCAGGGTACAAGGTTTGCATCCGTCTATGCATATGAAACAGCGATTTATAAGACGGGAGAGACAGTTCCTGCGGCAGTGCGGCCATTACGAAAATCGGCGCTTGCGGACTGTTTGTTTTTGGATGAAGATACGGTTGTGTATGCCGGGGAACAAGGGGTGGAAGCGTATGACCTTGTAACTGGGAACGTGCTTTGGAGCGGGCAGGCTGGCGTTCAGCTTGCACTTTCCGGTGACCGGAAGGTGCTGGCAGCGGCAGCGCCGGATGCCGGCAGCGCCGTTTTATATCGTACGGCAGATGGAGAGAAGATCGCGGAATGTCATTTTGCGGGACGCAGGATCAAGGAGCAGACGAACGATCTTTATACAGACCAGGCGAATACGGTATTTGCGCTGGATGAGACCGGAGCGTGGCTTGCGGTCAGCTTTGCGGATGGCGGGCTGAGCGTATTTGATACATCTGATCCGGAAAATGAACTGATTTTATATGAGCAGTCAGCATATGACGTTTTTACCGGAGGCTTTTGCGGGGAACTGTTTGCGTATACGGCGCAGGAAATGGGGATGAATTTTTTCGGCGTGCTGGATCTTAAGGAAGCGGCGCTGATTGGCACGAAAGAATCACATGACCGGATGCTTGTGCGGGCAGATGCATCCGGGATCTGTCTTTCGGATGGTAATCTTCTGGCACGGTTTGCGCCAGATACGCTTGCAGAGACGGAGCTTGCCTATACGGAGGGAAATACCATTTTGGGATATGATGTGGGAGAGCAGTTTTGCGCGGTGCTGACGGATGATGACAGCGTTTCGATTTATGATCAGGGCGCGGGTCTTAACAGCCGTATCACGGATACGCAAAGAAATGATTTTGTAAAGATGGCAGGCGGTTATGTGCTGCTTGCTAACCGTGAAGAACCTAAGATCCGTCTGCTGCAGCTGGCAGAACATGCGGATGCAGAGCTGTTTTCTTACGATCCGCAGTATGCCCATAACGAAGCAAGGGTCAGCGGAGATGGAAAGACGCTGCTGCTGTTTGACTATCAGGGATTTTGCACGTTTGATAAGGACGGGAAGCAGATCGCCAGCGGAAAGCTGCCGGATGCAGAGCAGATCTATGACCAGCAGTTTATCCGCGACGGGTCGTCTTCCTATCTGGAAGTGACCTGGTATGACGGAACCGTGCGCCGGTATGGGATGGACGGTTTTTTGCTGGAACAGCTGCAGCGGGAAGCGCCGGACCGGGAGATGGAGGAAGAATTTCTGACCGATCAATACCGGATTGTGTCCAGGCTGCATGAAGCGCCTGTGGTCTATGACAGAAAGAGCGGAACGTATGTGGCGGGTTTGGAAGCAGACGCGTCGCTTACCTATGTAACGCAGTTAGACGGGATGATTCTGACGGAGTATGTCAGCTCAAAGCTGGAGCGGTATGGAATCCTGCTGGATGAAAACCTGCAGGTGCTGGCAAAGCTGCCGGATGTATGCGATGTGTATGGTGACACGGTTGTATTTGACTATGGAAACGGCAGTATCCGTTCCTGCAGAATTTATTCCCTGGAAGAATTGGCAGCTCTTGGCAGCGGGTTTTTAGAAGGAACGTCTGCCAAATAATCATAGAGGCTGCGCCGGATGCCGGGCGGGGAGGAGTGATGAAAAAACAGGCATTCGTAGTTGCAGACAAACAATTTATATCACAGAACAAAATCGCAGCAGAGAAGCGTTTGCGGCATTTGAAAAAATGTATGCCGTGCAGCTGCTGCAGAAAAAGGGAGGACAGAAGATGAACCTGTTAAAGAAGGGCTTGGCCGTCCTGTTGAGCGCTGCCATATGTATTCCCAGTGTACCGGCGGCTGCCGAGGATCTTGCGGCGGGTGGCGGACAGCCGCAGACAACCGCAGATCCGGCCGCGGAAAAAGAACTTGTAACATTTAATACAGGCAGTTTTGCATACTGCGTGGTAGATCAGACAGTTATGCAGGAACTGGCAGCGTCTGGCGCGGACGGGCTGAACCATTATGTAGCGTATGAGCCGGACGGCAGTTATCAGATCCAGGTGGAAGAAGACGCTTTTTTTCCATACGAGGTGCAGTTTACATACGATGGGAAAACGTCCAGCGAATGGTTTATGACCAGAGACGATCAGATCGAGGTCGGCGGGCATACCTTTTGCCTGGACGCGCCAGCGTCCGGGGAAGTCGTAACGCAGATGCAGGTACGCGTCGGCGGGGACAGCGTCGTTGTATATCCGGAGAAAAAGGAGTTTACAAATGACGAAAACAGTCAGACGCAGCCGTCGTCGCTGCTGCCGTTGAAAGAAAGGCATTTAACGGTAGATTTTAATGATTATACGCCGGTAGAGCTTACGAAAGTGTCGTTTGCTTCGGTATTTCAGGGGGAAACGCAGCTGCCGGAAGGAACTTCGGTGATGTGGAAGCGTTCCGGATCGGGCGTCAGCGGAGATTATCAGACAAATTTGCTGAGCGACCGTTTTGACGTGCATGATTTTGACGGCTCTGGCTGGGAGATGATCCTGGGAGCGAAGGATCAGCTGTCTGCGGATAACATCCGTTATTTTATTAAGATCGATTATTACAGCGAATCTTCAGGATGGCTGACTTCTTCTGTGTGCAAGGAAGATGGTGGCAGGAAGGCAGTTGCCAGCAGATGCAGTTATATAAAAATGTATAACCAGGATTTGACTGAAAAATCAGTTGTTCAGGTTGGGTTAAACTATACAGAACAGGCAGATACATATTTTCTTGGTTTGGAACTGAATCCTTACCTTTTTCCATCAGCAAGGTATGCGCAGATGAAGGTATACGATGGGAAATTAACAGAGGAAGAGTTACAAAATGCACCAGATCTTACTCCACAAATCTGGAATGCAGATCCTGCAGCCGGCGGTGGATTTCCGATTGCGCTGAAAGATCCAAAATGGATTACATTTGCATCCTATAATAGCAATGGAGATATTACAGGATGTTTGCCAGTAGAGTTGTCCCTTTACAGATATGGCAGATATGCGAATCCGGATAAGTTTTATCAGAAACAGGACGATGGTACGGTAAAATATATTTATCCTTTAGAAAGTTATCATTATGAAGATGGCGTGCAAGAATATACTTATGATCTGACGCCAAGGTATTCGTATGATCCATATTATCCGGCTGACGGGCAGTATACGCAAACGTTCAAATATGCGAATGGAGAAGGCAAGATTGATAATGACAGTTCTGATCTTCTGGCGGCTTATATCGGCAAGTGGAACTCAATCGAAGAGGCGGCAAATGCCGGAGCGGCTGATGTGAAAGCGGATTTGTTTGGAGACGGGTATACGGCTGATTACAGCAATGGCGTTACATTCAGTATTTTTATTGCAAATGTGCATGGTTCAGAGCCTGTCAAAAACTATTTTCGCATTCAGACGGTGGCAGATCCTAAGGAGGACCAGAAGCCGGAAACAGACGCCAGAGTGGGAGTCCGGGGACTCTATGATCCGCAGAGCGGAAAAACGGTAAGCCATCGTACGTCAAGTTCTTTGGGAGAAAATGGGGCTGTCGAATATACGCAGGAACTGGAAAAGGAATATGCTTTGGATGGGCAGTACAGACAGAGCTTTTCTTATTACCAAAACGGCAGTGATCAGATGCCTGGCGACGAAGTTACCGCATATATTGGCAGGTATGGCTCTGCAGCAGAGGCGGCCAATGCCGGGGCTGAAAATATCAAAGATCAGCTGTTTGGAGACGGATATACGGCTGACTACAGCAAAGGTATGACGTTCAGCATATTTATTGGCCCGGACGGAGATCCAAATCAGAGCAGGCGTTATTATATCATTCGGACAGAAAGGTATTTAAACAGCGGCGCGTCAGCGAATTTTACAGGAATTGTAATGAGGGGAGACGAAGCATCCGCTTCTGTCAAAGTGCCGTCTTATATTGTCGGCAGCGGTTTTCATAATTATGATTCCTATGGGGACGATAATTTTTTTACATTTTATATAGACCGCACCGCAGAGGGCAAAGAAGTTGACCTGGCCTCGCTGGCTTTGACATTTACCGCTGATGAAGGCGCAAAGCTTTATGCGCAGGGGACGAATGCCGAAGAAATAAGCGGGCAAAGCTTCCATGATTTTTCAGGCAAAGCGCTCCAGTTTACGGCTACTTCCGAAGACGGCAAAAACCAGAAGAATTATTTTATCCGGGTAGTCAAAAGGCAGGACGAAACGGACAACACGCCTGCGGCATTGTATATCAACAGCCTGGAAGACGAAAACTCCAAAACGCGGGAAGAAAACGGCGTGATCTATTCCACCAGGGAAGTATTTTTAGACTCATATCATAATAACAGGCATGACATTCTTGTCTCGAATATCGGATATCAGACGATGTCGGCGTTAAGCGTGTCCGCGCAGCTGACGGATCTGCAGCTGGACGATTACTGGACGCTGACAGGCAATTACGGTCTGTCCGGATTTACCGCGATGCAGTCCGGGGAGCAGGACCGTTCTTATGGGCAGCTGTCCAACCTGGCTCTGGTGCGTCTGAAAGCGAACGAGCAGACAGAGGCGAAGGAATACGGGGAACTTGGAACGCTGACGTTTGCATCTGACGGAAAGCCGGTCATGGTGCTGACGCTGACAGGCATTGTCGGTGATCCGCGTATTGTGACAAAAGAACTTGTAAATCCGACCAAATATGTCCCGTACGGAACCATGATTATGAATAATACTAAATATGACTGGAACCATGGCAGCTACAAGGTAGTAAGCGGTAAGCTTCCGGAAGGGATGAGCCTGACGCCGAGCGGCGAGCTGTACGGCGTGCCG
>VSNY01000156.1 GCA_009774535.1 Lachnospiraceae bacterium | reverse complement strand
GGAGGCCCACACGCCGACTGTCTTAGTCGCAGTTAGCGATTAGTTCACCGCAGCGTTGCCCCAGTCCGCCCAGGGTGGATCTCCCGGCCCAGTCCCAGCCCACCGCCCGCAGCATCGTCCGGATAGCCACCAACATGACCGCCATCCAAAAACGTTAAGGCTGAAACACCGTACCCGCAAACAGCGGCAGCCCCGCAGCATCCGTAATCACGAATAAGAACGGGCGGTCCAGCACAAAATCCACCGTATCCCCCATCGGCATACCTCCGCCGCTCATTGCCATAACTGTATAGGCTGCGGCAGTCACGCCCTGCTCATCGGCTGCCACACGCACCGCATGCTCGCCGCCAGATAAAACGATGCCGTCCATATCCTTCGTCATCGGGCTGAAATCAGATATCTGCGGATCAAAGACATCTGTAATGCCAAGTTCCGGAAGTTCCTTTGTCAAATCAAACTGTGAGGTAATATCAAATTTCGGAACGGCCAGATTTACCAGCATCTCTTTTTGATCGTTCCATTCCCATTTATCTGCGGATAATAAAAACTCCATAGCCTGGGAATCATCCAGCAGCTGTTCCACCGCAGTCCCTTCGTCCGGAAGTATCAGCCACATAGAACCGGATTCGCCCATAGATTGAGAGACAGCGGAAAAATGCGTACCCCGGAAATAAGTCGCGCCGATCTGGTCTTTATGCATAAAATCACAGGTCAGATCGCCGGAATCTGCATGGAACGTCCGGGGTTTTGTATTGTCCGGTGAAAATTCATACTGCCACTTGCCGCGGAAATAGATGGTGGATGCCAACGTAAGGATGTCGCCGTCTTTTAGCATCGAAAGCTGCCGGATCTGTTTGGTAAGCAGTCCGCCAGTCTGCGTATCCAGCCAGTCTTGAAACATCTTTTGGAATGATTCAGAACCCATCTTTCCCCGATAAGAGGACGCATAATATTTTTGAGCCAGCGTTTGCATCGTAGACGGCACAAAGCGGATATCTTCATTCAGCCATACGGAATTTGCCAGAATCCGGGTAGAAGCGCCGTCATTTAAATAGTTAGCGTTCCATAATTCAGAGATCTGATTACGCACCGTCCGGATGTCCGGGCTGTCAAGCAGTTTCAGAATCTGCGCGCGGCTGTTTCCGTCTGTCAGTTCCGCCAGCATGCCTAACGCAAGATACATGTTGATCGGTGAAAAGGCAGTATTTTTCCCAGGGGAAGCGGATAAAAAGTGGCGGACGCTTTTTTCCAGAAATCCGTCCATCGCTGCTGCATATCCAGTCATCTTGTGTCTGTCTGACAAATCTTCCCGCCAGGCATCCCAGGCTTTGTTGTATTGGTCTTCGTTTTTCAGCTGATCCGGGTCCGGGTAAGGGGCCATTTCAGGGTATTCTGCTTCGGCGATTGCGTGGGCGGATACGACAGTATCCGGCTGGCGGCCTGTAAATAAGGTGATGCTGAAAGCTGTAAAGACGGCAAGGCACGCCGCCGCAGAAATCAGCCATTTTTTGTGGAAAAAGCGGATCGGAGATACTGCTTTTTGTGTATGCTCGCAGTCAGCCAGTGTAATCAGGTCATCCCGGATTTCTGTAATGCCGTCGTAGAGTTGTTCACTTTTTCTGTTTGCATTCATAAAGTCACTCCTTCCTGTTCTAAATATGCTTTTAGTTTTTTGCGCAGACGCAGCATCTGCTGTGCCATCTGATTTTGGGTGCAGCCGTATTCTTTTGCCAGCGCTTTGACCGTATCGCCGTACCAGTAACGGCGGACGAACCAGACGCAGTCTCTTTCCGGCAAAGCATCCAGCCACGCATCCAACAGACGGGCAAGTTCCATTTGTTCAATAGCCTGTTCTACATTTGTTGAATCTGGTACACAGTCGTCCAGTTCGGACAGCAGGATTTCCATACCGCGGCAGCGTTTTTTCGCATGATCCGCCCGCCAGCGGCTGATCGAAATGTTACGGGTGATGCGTCCGAAAAATGCGCCTAATGCCAGCGGACGGTCCGGCGGCATCCGCTGCCAGGCGGCAAACCAGGTATCGTTGACACATTCTTTTGCGTCTTCATAGCTGCTTAGGATATTGTGGGCAATACGATGGCAGAGTCCGCCGTATTTGCGGCTGCTTTCTGCAATCGCTTGTTCATTCCGCTGGTGGTACAAGGTGATAATCTGGCTGTCGTCTATGGATTGCACGGATGGGGCCTCCTTTTGTAAAATATTTTGTAGCGTCTTCTATATATATTGTCGGAATTTCAGGGGAAATATTGGCGTGTTTGGAAAAATATTTTGATTCTTATACAAATCATCTGCAGAAATGCAATCATAGACGGAACGTATAAATTCATTCATAAATATGCCGCTTTCGGCACATACTGTATCCATCAACATGTATGGAGGTTCCACATGGCTTCAATCTGGACATCTGAAACAACGATCCGAAAACGGGACTCCCTGCCGGGAGACATGCAGATTCCTGCCGCTGTCATCGGCGGCGGACTGACAGGTATTTTAACTGCATATTTCCTGCAGCAAGCCGGTATCCGCACCGCCGTACTGGAAGCAGACCGCATTGGCGGCGGACAGACGAAAAATACAACCGCCAAAATTACCTCCCAGCACAGCCTGATCTACGACCACCTGATCCAGACTTTCGGCGCGAAATCCGCTGCGGACTACGCCCTGGCAAACGAAACCGCCATTTCGGACTACGAGCGGCTGATACAGGAAAAAAACATCGCCTGTGATTTTGTCAAATGCCCGGCCTGTCTGTATTCCAAATCTGAAAAAATGATGCTGCAGCAGGAAGCAGCCGCGGCCGCAGCCGTAGGCATCCAGGCGTCGTTTGCAACAGACAGCGAGCTTCCTTTTGCAGCTGCAGGAGTCGTAAAATTTGAAAACCAGGCGCGGTTTGAGCCGCTCCCTTTTCTGGCCGCAATCGCCGAAGAAGTCACTGTCTATGAGCAGACAAATGTATTAAAAGTAGAGGGAAACCATGTACTGACAGACCGCGGATGCGTCACTGCCGAACACATTATCTTTGCCGCGCACTATCCGTTTATCAACGTACCAGGATACTATTTTGCCCGGATGTACCAAAAGCGCAGTTATGTACTTGCACTGGAAGGTACGCCTCTGCTGCAGGCTATGTATCTTGGCATAGACCCGGACGGGCTTTCCTTTCGTTCCCAGCGCGGAATGCTGCTGCTTGGCGGCGGCAGCCACCGGACAGGCAGCAATCAGCAGGGCGGACAATATCAGATGCTGCGCGAAACGGCGGCATCCCTTTATCCTGGATGCACAGAAACGGCACACTGGTCTGCCCAAGACTGCATGACACTGGACGGCCTGCCTTATATTGGCCGCTTTTCCAGACGTATGCCTGACTGGTATCTGGCAACCGGATTTGGTAAATGGGGCATGACCTCTGCTATGGCCAGCGCCCGGATTCTGACAGCGCTGATCACGGGACAGGACTGCCCGCAGGCAGACATCTTTTCCCCGCAGCGCCACTTTACGTTTCGGGCAGCCAGAGAACTTGTATTCCACACGATGCAAACTGCCGTTGGACTGACCAAACATCTGCTGCCTGCGCATAACGATAAATTTATCCCCAACTGCCCGCATATGGGATGCCGTCTGGAATGGAACCCGGAAGAACAGTCCTTTGACTGCCCCTGTCACGGCTCACGCTTTCACCAGGACGGCCGGCTCATGGACGGCCCGGCGCAAACAGACTGCACCAGTCGCTGAACGTCTGACGGACAAACCCGCTATTCCGTAACCGTCCCTGTTTCCAGACCATGGCGGTTCTGTCTTATCGCTACACATTTTTGATAAATAAAATACGAAAATCCTGCCGCCGCAGCCTCTGTAAAGAAAAAAGCATACCAAACCCCGTCTGCCCCCGCAAAGCGGCTAAACAAAAACGCTGCCGGAATAATCACAACCACATACCTTGCCAGGGAAATATACAGCGACGGCGTCCCTTTCCCAAGCCCTTCCAGTACGCCGGAACAAGTTACCGATACCGCTGACAGCACAAATCCCAAACTAATCACATGCAGTGCTGCCACGCCCATCTGCACCGTTTCCCTGCTGGAAGTAAACAGCCCGATCAGCTGCGCGGGCATCATCCACGACAATACCGTCCCTATGAGCATCACGCATGCCGTAAGTTTTAGCGTCGTCCGAAAGATCCCTTCTACACGCTGATGTTCTCCGGCTCCGTAATTATAACCAACCAGCGGCCGTACCCCCTGGAGAATTCCGTTCGCAGTCAGATAAATAAATGTCTGCAGTTTATAATAAACTCCCAGTACAAGCACATACTTTTCTGAAAATCCCGCCAAAATGCCATTCAAAGCGGAAATCAGTAAAGACGGCAGCGCCAGGTTGAGCATCGCCGGCACGCCTACCGCATACAGCTTGGCCGTCACCTCTCGGTCGATACACAGCGCATCTTTTGTAATTCTGACCGGAATCGGCCGGACGAGATACAGCACCAGATACACAAGCACCGTCACGCACTGCCCGATCCCGGTTGCATATGCAGCTCCCGCCGCCCCCATAGCCGGAAAAAATCCTATTCCAAAAATCATCAGAGGATCAAGCACAATATTGGTAACAAACCCGCACATCATACATACCATCGTCGCTTTCATACTGCCTACGGACTGAAAGATCTTTTCAAAAGAAAGACTCATAGCGATCACCGGAGCAAATAAAAACGCACGGTTAGAATAGATCAGCGCCTGGCGGATAATCTCCTCTGCTGGTGTAAAGGCCCGCACAAACACCGGCATAGCAGCAATACACAATCCCGCAAGAAGCACTCCATGCACAAAATTCAAAAATACGCCCTGCGTTGCGGCCCGGTCTGCTTTTTCTTTCTGCTGCGCACCCAGATAAAACGCTGTCACCGCATTAATCCCGATCCCAAACCCGATCGTAACCGCGTTAATCAGATTCTGCACCGGAAAAACAAGCGCCAGCGCTGTCATCGCATCTTCGCTGTACTGCGCCACAAAGTAACTGTCTACAATATTGTACAAAGAGTTCACCGCCATTGAAATAACCATCGGCAGCGCCATAGATAACACCAACGGCAGGATCTTTTTCTCTTTCATAAATGTTTGTTCCATAGATTCTTCCCTGTTCCTTTCTTATTCGTATTTGTTCTTTCTTTCTTCATTGTAAACAAAATAAAACCACATGACTGTACCATCGATCTTTACAGTCATGTGGTGAAAAAAGATTTCCTCTGTTATAACAGCTGTATAAAAACCAATTCAGCCGTATGCCGAAATCTTGAAAAATCCACGCCCATTGTTCGCCGCCTGCGGCAGACGCAAGGTTTTAGGAAGTAATTGCTTCGTATTTTGTTTACGCAATGATTCTATCAAAAAAAGAATCAAAAGTAAAGCATAAATTTAAAAACATTTACATTTTCTATAACCATTCGTAACAGTTCAGATCCCCATGGAACTGCCGCCATTTTCTTACAAAACCAAATCAATACTTCCCCCTTCTACATTTACAGGCATCTGCGGCGCCTGCACTGGCATTTCCAAGCCCGAGATCTCCAGCGAGACTCCCGACGGAAAATCTCCAAAGCTTTTGCTGCCGCTAGAAAGCGACTGCCTTTCCTTTTCCAGCTTCTGAAATACAGCCCGCAAATATTTCATATCAGCGTCCATAATTTCCCGCATCTCATCCGATCTGTGTTTTTTCTTCAGCTGTTCTAAGTCTTCCGGTTCCATCTCGTATATGACCTCGCAGTAATCTTCTGACAGATCTTCCAGATCCATTTCCTGCTGCATGTCTTCCATAGATTCCCGCATCAATTCTTCATATTCCTCCAACAGCTGCCGCAGTTCTTCTTCACTGATTTCCAGATCCTGTTCTTCTGCCATCTGCTCTTCCAGCCCGTCTGCCAGTTCGCTCTCCAGTTCTTCAGATTTACCCTTTTGCTCGATTTCTTCCTCTTGTTTTAAATGCCGCATCCGCTTTTTCGCAATCCGCTCCATTTTTCTTGCATGCATAATCGCATGTTCCAGATCCTGGTCATCATATTCGCCAGATCTTACTTTTCTAAGCAGCATCGCAATCGTCCCGCGCGCTTTTGTCACTGCTTTGCCTGCACTATTGGAATTTTTGGACTGCAGAATTTGCGATGATATTGACTTGAAGTTATAGTTCAGCTTCTTTTTCTTACTTTTGCTTTTTGACGACTTTGAAGTACTAATTGTCGCAGCTACAGACCCGTCTCTATTTTTTATCTGAATTACCCGCCTATTAGAATTTGTCCCTCCGACGATCATGCCCATACGATTATCCTCCCTGATCTTTTCTACGGTTTGCCTGGTAAATCCGTTTACCGTTTATGTATGTTAATTATTCTATATATCGGCATGATTCTTCAAATGCTTTATGACGAAATAAAAAAGAACCTGACAATGTCAGATTCTTTTTTTGTATCCATGTCACGTGGCTGTTATACTTCAAAAATAAGATCTCCATAAGACGGCATCGGCCACATATCTTTGTCTACCATCATTTCCAATTGGTCAACGGGCGCCCGTAACTCTTCCATGGCTGCTTTAATCACATCACGGTAATAAACCGCACGGTCACGTCCTTCTTCCATTGCGGAACCGACAGCATCCGCTCCGGTCAGTTTTTTCAACGCGGCCTTTGTCTGTACCAGCAAATCAGATACTTCTTTTAACAATTCTGTCTGCACACTGACATCGGCATCACAGGCAGCTTTGATGCTGTTCACAGACGCTGCAAGCGCTGTCGTAAATTTAATAACAGACGGAATAATCTGCTTGCCCGTTATATCGATCATTGCTTTTGCTTCGATATTGATTGTTTTTGCATATGTCTCATATTCGATCTCTACACGGGACTCCAATTCTGCCTTTGTAAATACATTGAATTTTTCAAATACAGCGATGGAATCGTCTGCCGTATATGCCGGAATCGCATCTACCATCGACTTAATATTCGGCAGGCCGCGTTTTTCTGCTTCTGTCACCCATTCATCCGAATAACCGTTGCCGTTGAAAATAATTCTCTGATGTTCTACGGCATATTGTTTGATCAGGTCATGCACAGCTTCGTTAAAGTCGTCCGCCTTTTCCAAAATATCACAAGCTTCAGAAAATGCTTCCGCAACAATCGTATTTAACACAACGTTCGACTGCGCCACAGAATCCTGGGAACCAACCATACGGAACTCAAACTTGTTTCCGGTAAATGCAAACGGTGACGTCCGGTTACGGTCTGTCGCGTCTTTTCTGAAATCAGGAAGCGTTTTTACGCCCGTTTCCAGCATCTGCCGCTTAATCGAATGTGTAGCCATTCCCGTACTAATCAGCTGTGAGATCACGTCTTCCAGCTGCTCCCCTAAAAATACGGACAAAATCGCAGGCGGCGCTTCATTGGCGCCTAACCGATGGTCATTGCCTACATCTGCAGCAGACGCCCGCAGCAGCGCCGCATGCTGATCAACCGCCTTTAACACACAGGTAAGTACAAGTAAAAACTGGATATTTTCGTGCGGGGTGACACCTGGGTCCAGCAAATTAATACCATCATTGGTAACAAGCGACCAGTTATTATGTTTACCGGAACCATTAACACCAGCAAATGGTTTTTCATGCAGCAGACACTGCAGACCATGGCGGCCAGCCACCTTTTTAAGCGTTTCCATAATTAAATGGTTATCATCAACTGCTATATTGCACTCCGTATAGATTGGAGCCAGTTCATGCTGCGCCGGAGCCACTTCGTTATGCTGCGTTTTTGCGGATACGCCAAGCCTCCATAATTCTTTGTTGACATCTTTCATATAGGCTGCAATACGTTCCCGGATCGCGCCGAAATAATGATCATCCATCTCCTGGCCTTTCGGCGGCATTGCGCCAAATAAGGTACGCCCGGTAAAGATCAGATCTTTTCTCTGCAAATATTTCGCTCTGTCTACAATAAAATATTCCTGTTCCGGGCCTACCGACGGCACGACCTTTTTGGACGTCGTATTGCCAAACAAACGGATCAGACGCACGGCTTGTTCGCTGATGGCTTCCATTGAACGAAGCAGCGGCGTTTTCTGATCCAGCGCTTCACCAGTATAAGAACAAAACGCGGTTGGGATACACAGTGTCGCGCCAGCCGCATCTTGTCTGACAAACGCAGGTGAAGTGCAGTCCCACGCCGTATATCCTCTTGCTTCAAATGTCGCCCGCAACCCGCCGGACGGAAAAGAAGATGCGTCTGGTTCTCCTTTGATCAGCTCTTTTCCGGAAAAACTCATCAATATTTTACCAGTTGACATTGGCGCGGTAATAAAGGAATCGTGCTTCTCAGCCGTCACTCCCGTTAATGGCTGAAACCAGTGTGTATAATGTGTAGCTCCTTTTTCAATCGCCCATTCCTTCATTTCATGAGCAACTACATCAGCGGTAGCTAAGTCTAGCTCTGCACCATTTTCAATAATTTCCCTCATTTTTTTGTAAACTTTTTTTGGAAGCCGTGCCTGCATAACAGAATCGTTAAACACGTTTTCTCCAAAAATATCTGCTACATTAAAATATTCACCCATTTTTCCTCCCTTTCCAATCCTGGCGGATATGTACTTATCATTATATTATGAAAAAAAACGAAGATGCCCCATAATGGAACATCCTCGTTCATCTTCTTGCAATGCCCGTGACCGGAATCGAACCGGTACTGTGTTTCCACAACAGGATTTTAAGTCCTGCGCGTCTGCCAGTTCCGCCACACGGGCAAGCCTCTATACAATTGCATAGAATGGGACCTATAGGGCTCGAACCTATGACCCTCTGCTTGTAAGGCAGATGCTCTCCCAGCTGAGCTAAGATCCCATATAAAAAATTCTAAAACGACCCAAGCGGGACTTGAACCCGCGACCTCCGCCGTGACAGGGCGGCGCTCTAACCAACTGAGCCATTGGGCCATAGATTTAGTGGACCATCGGGGACTCGAACCCAGGACCGACCGGTTATGAGCCGGTTGCTCTAACCAACTGAGCTAATGGTCCATAAAAGCCGATGATCGGACTCGAACCGATAACCTGCTGATTACAAATCAGCTGCTCTGCCAATTGAGCCACATCGGCATGTTCGCGACCAGATAAGCCTTAATGACCCCAACGAGAATCGAACTCGTGTTACCGCCGTGAAAGGGCGATGTCTTAACCGCTTGACCATGGGGCCTGAAAACTCCCCGAGTTGGGCTCGAACCAACAACCCCACGGTTAACAGCCGTGTGCTCTACCATTGAGCTATCGAGGATT
>VSNY01000155.1 GCA_009774535.1 Lachnospiraceae bacterium | reverse complement strand
CAGGCTTTCCCCGTCGTGATAATGGCGGTAGGCCTGGTAGCCATAGACCGAAAGCAGCGGGAACAAGCTGATCATCTGCATGCACTGGCGCAGGACGTTAGGCAGGGAAATATCGTCCGCTTTATTGTCATAAGAATAAAGCGTTAAGACGCTGCGCGCAAGCGTATTCATCATATCATGACTTGGAGCTTTCATAATGATATCACGTACAAAACTGGTCGGAAGGGAACGGTAATAAGAGAGCAGACCGGTAAATTCGGCTAACTCCGCTTTGGCAGGAAGCTTTCCAAAGATTAAAAGAAATGCGCTTTCTTCAAATCCGAAATGGTTATCTGGCCCGAGACCGGCAATAATGTCCCTGACATTGTAGCCCCTGTAAAATAATTCGCCATCAGCAGGAATGACCTGGTCTCCATCCCTTTTGGTAGCACACACTTCTGAAATCTCAGTCAGTCCGACGAGTACACCCTTGCCGTTGATGTCACGCAGGCCGCGTTTGACATCGTATTTACCATAGAGCGAAGGATCAATCGTAAAATGCCGGCTGCCCAGATCAGCAAGACGCTGTAGTTCAGGTGTGATTTTGGAAAATTCATTTTCTTTCATAGTCATACCTCCTGTCTTGGACACTATCTTACCACAGGATAAAACCCGAAAACAAGAAAAAATGTTAAGAATGTGTAAGTTTTAGCAAATTTTATAAAAATTTATGATTTGTAAGGATGGATTTTTTGCCGCTGATGGATTAAAATAGACAAAAATATTTATTTTGCAGAAAAAGATTGACAAAAAAATAACATGGTGTATAGTTTAAGTTAGTGAATTTCCCATCACGATCATGGGAATTAATCCTAAAACCATAATTTTAAGGAGGAACTGATAAATGTCAACAAAAGCCTTTTACCCAAGAACTGAAATCGGCCCGAATAAGGTAGGTTTCCCAAAAGTAAGCTCACCGGTTACCAATACGCGTGCGATTATTGAAGCTCCGTTTTATGGTAATAACGTTATAAAGGTGAACACCTTAAGGGAAGCTTATGAACTGGCTAAAAATTCACCTGGAACGGTTGTGACCGATATGCCGGTATATAAGGCAGAAGAGATCGGCTTAGAGCCGGAAGCAAAGGTGCTTCTGTTCAACGATGGCTCGATCACCGGACGTTATGCGGCAGCAAGAAGGATTACAGGCAAAGAAGGCACGGATTGTGCAAAGCTTGATAAGATCCTGATGGACGCTGTCTATGATACACGCTGGAAGACGATGTACCATGCGCAGGTATTTATCGGGCTTGATCCGGAATTTATGGTAAAAGCCCATCTTTTGATTCCGGAAGGGGAAGAGAATATCCTTTATAACTGGATGCTGAACTTCCAGTATATGAACGATACGTATACAAAAATGTACAAACAGTCCCTGCCGGTAGGCAACGGCAGCGAACCGGATGTCTATATTTTCTCCGATCCGCAGTGGACAGGTTCTGACCAGACAGATGTATGCGACGGCAAATGCTTATGTTACTTCAATACAGAGACAAACTGCGCGGCGATCCTTGGTATGAGATACTTTGGCGAGCACAAGAAAGGTACCTTAACGCTGGCATGGGCGATCGCAAACCGCAACGGCTATGCATCCTGCCATGGCGGTCAGAAAGAATATACACGCGACGATGGCTCCAAGTATGTGGCAGCTGTATTCGGCTTGTCAGGCTCCGGGAAATCCACACTGACACATGCAAAGCATGACGGCAAATATCCTTCTATTAAGGTGCTTCATGATGATGCGTTTGTGATTAACACAGATACATGCGCATCCATTGCCTTAGAGCCGACATACTTTGATAAGACAGCAGATTATCCGACTGCCTGCGAAGACAACAAGTTCCTGTTAACAGCGCAGAACTGTTCCGCAACTCTGGATGAAGATGGTAAAGTCGTATTGGTTACTGAAGATATCCGTAACGGCAACGGCCGTGCGATTAAGTCCAAACTGTGGTCGCCGAACCGTGTGGACAAAATCGACAGCCCGGTAAACGCGATTTTCTGGATTATGAAAGACCAGACACTGCCGCCTGTTGTAAAATTAAAGGGCGCTTCCTTAGCATCCGTAATGGGCGCGACACTGGCTACCAAACGTTCCACAGCAGAACGTCTCGCGCCTGGCGTTGATCCGAATGCGCTTGTAATTGAACCTTACGCGAATCCGTTCCGTACGTATCCGCTCGTAAACGATTATGAAAAATTCAAAAAACTTGTTGCAGAAAAGAATGTAGACTGCTATATTATTAATACAGGCGATTTTATGGGCAAGAAGGTACAGCCAAAAGATACGCTTGGCATTCTGGAAGCGATTGTGGAAAACAGGGCTGACTTTAAGCCATGGGGACCGTTTACAGATATTGAGATCTTTGAGTGGGAAGGCTTCGTACCGGATTTGAATGATAAGGATTATGTAGCGCAGATGAAGGCACGTATGACGGACCGTTTAAATAACGTGAAGGAACTGGATACGAAAGAAGGCGGCTTTAACAAACTTCCGGCTGATGCTGCAGAGGCAATTCAGAAAGTAGTAGAACAGGCAAATACTTTATAATTTCCGTAATGCTTTGTTCTTTTTACAAAAATTCCATAAAATACATCATCTTGTGGATAAATAATTGTTGCAATACTGCACATAGTAGAGTATAATTAATTTTAATAAAAGTATTTCCTGGGGTGTTCGATAACCCGCTATTTTGAACCTACATTTTGTTTTACGGGATTCCAAGATTTTGGAGTGGATGTCAGGCCATCATTACGCAGTGGAAGGCAGAAGCGCCATTGAGGTTACCCACCTAGCTTTGCTAGGCGTCAAAATTGCGGGACCGGCATTTTGGGAATACTTTCATGAAGTTTTTACAAAAGAGGATTTGCGAAAAGAAATTTACTAAAGAAGATTTTATAAATTTAGATTTACAAAAGAAAGCATGGGAACAAAAGATTCTTTCAGCTTACAGAAGACTTAGAATTGCAAAAGATATGGACAGGCAAGTAAGGTCCGTAGCTAAAGATAAAGTTAACGTTAACCGATTTCATACAAAAGCAGGCAGAAACAGAAGATCCATTTTGGATAAGACACAAAAGAATGCAGAATACAAAAGACAGATTTTCATAAATGCAGACAGAAGATGGTCCGGATCATTCATTCCGTGACATGCAGATGTTTTCGTGAAACAGGTTCACTATAGATTCATAATACGTTCATGATAAATGTAAGGGAATTCATGTAACAGGCTTATGAAGATACGGAAGAGGTTTCATGGTATGGGATTTAAAGATACAAAAGAAGTTAAAAAGATACAGACAGATTAAATTTGAAAAGTACGGAGCCGTTTCGGACCGGTCAGATAAAGTAAAAAAGAAGCTGCATGTTCTGCAGCTTCTTTTATTGAGTAAAGAAAGGGAATTTATACAGATGACAAAAGCACTTTTATTTGATATTGATGATACTTTATATGATCTGGCGCAGCCATTTTACCAAGCGTATCAGGAAGTATTTTTAAAGGCAGACGAAGAAAGCGGAAAGTCCAGGGATACAGACTGGATGGAACGATTGTTTCTTGCAAGCCGTAAATACAGCGATGAGATTTTTGCTGTCGCGCAGACCAAAAAGATTTCGGAAGAAGAAATGTTTATTTACCGGATCAGACAGCCGCTGGCAGATTTTGGAGAGAAAATTTCAGAGCAAAAAGCAATGGAATTTCAAAAAGCGTATGAAAAATACCAGCGGCAGATTACACTGTCGGAAACGATCCGGCAGCTGCTGGAACTTTGCCGCAGCCAGTACGTACTTGGCATTATTACCAATGGTCTTTCTGCGCATCAAAGGAATAAAATACAGATCCTGAAACTGGAACGGTATATTCCAAAAGAACAAATCTTTGTATCCGGGGAAGTAGGCGTTCCTAAGCCGGCTCCGGAGATTTTTGCCCGTGCCCTGCATAAGCTGGGAATTGCTCCGGCGCAGGCATATTTTATTGGGGATTCTTTTGAAAATGATATGATCGGTGCAAAAAACGCGGGCATGTCAGCGATCTGGTTCCACCGGAGAGGGCCGTTCGTATCTGGCGAGATCCAACCGGATTATACTGTGAGAAGTGAGTCTGAATTATACAGCCTGATACAAAAACAGTTTATCCACCAAAAAATATGATGCGGCTTTTATGCCAATGAGGTTTTAACAAAGGGATTTATAAAAAGATTTTACTTTGCATGCATAACTGCAGAAGCTGGCGTATATATATAGCGTATGGGTAAGATATTTGTTTGGAATTATGATCTTTGGCATGCAAAAGCGCTGGAAAACCTGAGACAAGATCATATTTTTTATTCAAAAATTAAAATAAGAATCCGGAGCAATGATTGATGGACAGAGCAGAAAAATTAAAGAAATATGGAAAAAAAAGAAAACGGCAGGCAAGATCCGGACGGAACGGTTCTGTGCGCAGAAGTTCCAGGCAGAAAGCGGTCCGGCTGGCAGGCGCTGCCGTCGCGTCTGCCTGTCTGGCCGGACTGCTGCTGTTTTTGCTGCGTCCGAAAAAAGGCGGAACTGATTTTTTGTATGTTACAAAGGGGGAACTTGCTTCGTGCATGTCGTTTCTGTCCGAAGAGATCCTGCCGGATGGCTGGAAAAAGGAAGCGGATGCTTATGTTACACAGGCAGAAATGAAAGCGCTGATCCATAATGTCGGACTTGCAGGGATGATTCCGGCGTCTGGCGGCACAGAACGTCTTACACGGCAGGAGGTTATGGAATGCTATGAACAGATGCTGGATTATCTGGATCTGGAAGACGTCGTACAAAAAGAAACGATCTTAGTGCTGTCGAGGAAAGGAAAGAACTGTCAGACGCAGGAACAAACGCTGCAGGCAGATGGGAATGTACCTGAACTTAAGGAGTTTTATACATATGGGGTCTATGTAACAGGCGATCAGATCATAGGTGTAAAAGCAGAATCCGAAAAAACAATTGCTTTGCGGCAGGCGCAGGTGGAATCTATAGCAGATCGCAGCGTGCAGGCAACCTTTCTAAAAAAAACATATCAAATCCCATGCAAAGACGAGCAGGGCATGGAGGAACTAAAACGTGCCGGTTTTGGCGCATCCTGCATGCTGTGCATCAAAGGCGGAGCAATCACCAAAATAAAGGAAATCAAGGCGCCAGACAATTTTACGGAGCAGAAAGAACCAAATACACAGACCGCGCAGACGCTTTCGGAAGATGTCAAAGTCCTTTTGCTAAACCAGGGAAAGATTCACTATGACCAGATCTTTCTTACAAGCGACAGCAAGTGGAGCGTACAGCAGACGGTGAAAAAAAAGAAGAAAAAAACCACTTATCAGCCATCAGAAACGCTCTCCGTTAAGAAGTTAAAGCTTGGCAAAGGAAGCAGCGCGCAGATCGCATCATCAGGGGAGAATGGAAAGCTGTACCTGACCGATTCTCACGGGGACAGGATTTCCAAAGGCTACTATGGAAGCCTGACGGTTTACCGGGATACCGAAGGATACTATCTGGTAAATCATGTAAAGATCGAAAAATACCTGTATTCCGTCGTCGCCAGTGAAATGCCGGCTTCGTTCGGGGCAGAAGCGTTAAAGGCGCAGGCAGTTTGTGCCAGGAGTTATGTATACAGGCAGATGGCGGCAGACGATTACAGCCAGTACCATGCGCAGATTGATGACAGCACGAACTATCAGGTTTATAATAAATCCGAAGTTGCAGATGCGGATATTGAAGCGGTAGAAGCGACTGCAGGTGAGGTCATGTATGCAGGAGATGAGATTGTAAACGCGTATTATTTTTCCTCATCCTTCGGTTATACGTCCAGTATGGAGATCTGGGGGCAGGAGGAAGCGGCTTATCCTTATCTTAAGATCAAATCCATGAACCCGTCGCAAAAGGCCGGGAAAAACACTCCGGATCTGTCTGAGGAAAAGGATTTTCAGGCATATATCAGTGACCGCAAGGCGCCTTCGTATGACAGTCACAGCCGTTATTTCAGGTGGAATGCGAAAGTGGAGTTAAGCGCCGCTGTGAAAGAACTTAAAGAAAAGATCAAGGAACGCCAGAAGGTGAATCCGGATCATTTTACATTTTTCTCTACAGCCAGGAAGAAATCAAAGAAAGTGTCTTCCCTGAAAGGATTTGGCGGCGTCAAAAAAATGTATGTTTCAAAACGGGGCAAAAGCGGAGCGATTTTAGTATTGACCATTCAGTTTGAGTTTGGTAAAGTAGAGATAAAATCAGAATACAATATCCGTGCGATCGTCGGCTGCGCCATGGAACAGATCGCTTACGCGGACGGCTCTGCGAATACAGGGCCGGGATTTTTGCCAAGCGCCTATTTTTCGATTGCATTTGACAAAAAAAGCAAGCGTTACCTGCTGTCCGGCGGCGGCAACGGACATGGAATGGGCATGAGCCAGTACGGAGCAGCCGGAATGGCAAAAGAAGGATGGAGTTATAAAGAAATACTGGCCTTCTTTTATGACGGCGTAAAGGTGAAAAAGACTGCGGAAAAGTCCTGATCGTTCTTAAAAGATACAAAAGATACGGTTTAAAGCTATACAGGAAGGAACAGAAAGGAATGGAAGGAGGTCCGGAGAAATCTGCATCCGGAACAGGAATGATATGAAGCGGATAGTTTTAGATGGACTGCGCTTACTGGATAAGTGCAAAAAAGATAAGATCGGCGCTTATGCGGCGCAGACAGCCTTTTTTATTATGATGTCGCTTGTGCCGCTGATTATGTTTTTTATTACTTTGATCCAGTATACGCCAATATCAGAAGCAATGGTGCTGCAGTGGGTCCACCAGTATCTTCCGGATTATCTGGAACCGATGATCATTACGATCCTGGATGAAGTATTTTCCAAATCTCCAGGGATTTTATCCACAACGGCGGTGATTGCCATCTGGTCAGCCTCCAAAGGGCTGCATTACCTTTCGGATGGTCTGGATGAAGTAAACGGGGTGCAGGAAAAGCGAAGCTGGCTGATCCTTCGTATTAAGGCTGTGATCTATACCTTTAGCTTTCTGGTTGGGATTGTAACGTTTCTGGTGCTGATTATTTTCGGACGTTCTTTGGAAGAACTGCTGATCTATTATCTTCCGATGATTGGCGGTGTAGTATCTAAAATACTGGATTTTAGAATTTTGATTATCACGCCGATTATGATCCTGATCGTGATGACGGCATTTTTTTCACTGCCGGACCGCAAAGCTGTTGTAGGACATAAAGTAAATTTTCATAACCAGCTGCCGGGAGCAGTACTATGTACCGTGGTGTGGTATTTATTTTCGGTCGGGGTATCGGTTTATGTTGGATACTTTAACGGGTTTTCGATGTACGGATCACTTACAACGATTGTGCTGATGATGTTCTGGATTTATTTTTGCATGTATATCCTGCTGTTCTGCGCAGAAATAAATGCATTTTACTACAAAGAAATCGAGGCGCGCTGGGCAGGAATGTGCAGAAAGCGCCATACATAAGACGGGAGAAGAAGTATGGGATTACCAGAGATGATAAAACAGCTGTATGCTGTTACGGATGAAGAACTTTGCGGATATCATGAAGCGGACATAGACTTTGTCAAAAACCTGTGCGGTACATTGCCGGAAACACTGGAAACATTCTGGCGCACGGCGGCAAATACGCAGGCGCTGCATCAGGTGCAGGATTATTGGATCAGCCCGCAGGACTATCGTGACAAAGACTGGCTGGAAAAATGCGGATATCTGGTCGTACTCGAGGAAAACCAGGGCGTATGTACGGCTGGCATCAGAAAGGAAGATCTTGGACAGGCAGATCCGCCAGTCTATGTATCCATGGACGATAAGAACTGGACCTTATGTGCCGGATCGGTCAGCGAGTTTTTGCAGGCAGCGTTGTCTTATGAGGCGGTTTTTGCGTTTGAATACCATCCGGATGATTTTGTGTACTGGCTGACGGAAGAAGAACTTAAGGTGATTCAGTCTTATTTGGAAAAAAGACCTTATAAGCTTCACGGCTGGCTTGACATGGAACTGCGTTTTTACAGCAATTCGTATGATCATATGGTTGCGGTAATGGATTGCGGGGATTTGGAAATGATTTATGGCGCGGCGAGTGAGAAAGCCTATCAAAAGCTGATTCGGATTTTAGATGGAATTGGCGAAGCATAGTTACAGGTGCAGCGGCCGGGCTTCCAAAGATGTGGAAGCCCGGCCGCTGCACGCTGATCCGGCTGGCCTTGCGGTCTTTTTGGAAAAGCGGCAGGTTAACCGTTTAGATCATTCATAAAACTGTTAAGCAGTTACCTTGTTAAAATACGGACAGCAATTTCCCTTGCCGCGGCACTGGAGATCTCCTTTGCGTCTGTTTGTCCAAGCCAGACGCAAAAATACACATTTCCTTGGGGCCGTTCCATAAATCCGGTATACCATGCGTCTATCGTTTTACCTTGTGCGACGCCCATACCCGTCTTACCATAAATCGGATACTGATCGGTATCCTCATCTGTATGTACGTTAAGACGCATGGCCTGTTTTAGTATATTCTGCGTATTTTTAGAATATACGGATTGGTCTGCGAAAATACGCTTCATAACTTTTACCTGTTCTTTGGGAGAAATGGCCAGCGACGATTCAATCCAAAACCCGGTCAGCGCCCGGTTTTGATTGTTCGTATTCAGCCGTCCCTCCCAATCAGAAAGATCACAGTTGCCATATCGCAGCTGCTCTACGATTTGCTGCATCTTCTCTCGTCCGACTTCATCCGTCAGCTGCCTGAAATACCAGACGCAGGAAACACGAAACGCTTCATAAAAATCAATATCCCGGTTCCAGTCCTTGTTCCAAAATGTCTCGCCGCTCCAGGTACGCATGGAATCCTGCGGATTTAAAATCCCGTTTTCTAACGCCGCTAAAGACGAAATAATCTTAAATGTAGAACATGGGGACCTGCGCGCTGAGGCGGCTTTACGATTAAAAATCTGATATTGACCGACAGCGGCGTCATATAAAACAGCGGTGCCGTAAAGCCCGTCAAAATACTTTGACCAGTCTGTTTCTATTACTTTCGGTTTTTTTTCCTGCATGCGTTCGTTCTTAGAAGCGGCAGCCGATTCTTCCGTATCTTCTTTGTTTTCCGGCTGGGCATTTTGCGTCTCGTTCTGCAGCGTTTGCAGGTTAGATTCTTTTTCGCGACCCACACAGGCGCTGAAAAACAATGTTGATGTGAGAATCGCATATATGATTCTCCTATAGGTTATATGTCTTCTCATAAATTCCTCCTGGCTTTTACAATAT
>VSNY01000154.1 GCA_009774535.1 Lachnospiraceae bacterium | reverse complement strand
AGAAGTGTTTTTGGCATTGTGCTGCATTTGGGGGGGGGGGAATGTATGATTTGCCGGGAGGGTGGTGGCTGCGCCGACGACGCTGCGGGCTGTGACCTGGCTGGGAGATACGCCCTGGGCGGACTGGGGCAACGCTGCGGCGAACTAATCGCCAACTGCGACTAAGACAGTCGACGTGTGCGCCGTCTAAGTCTCCGTAAGCGCTGGATTTCACCTCCGCTAAAAGCGCCCCTCTGATGTCCTTCCAGGACAGATGCGGTACTTTTGTATAAAATTGATATTTGTTGTGTTACCGCATCTGATATAATCCTGCATAAATGCCGTTCTTTTGTATTAATTCTTCGTGTGTTCCCTGTTCTTCAATTCCCTGTTCTGTCAGCACGAGTATTTTTTGTGCGTTTCGGATGGTAGACAGTCTGTGTGCGATAACGAATGTTGTGCGGTTTGCGGCCAGTTTTTCTAAAGATTCTTGTACGACTTTTTCGCTTTCGTTATCCAGCGCAGAGGTTGCTTCATCAAAAATCAGGATTGGCGGGTTTTTTAAAAATACGCGTGCAATTGACAGGCGTTGTTTCTGGCCGCCGGATAATTTGATGCCGCGCTGGCCGATGTCTGTATCATAACCGTGCGGGAGTTCTGATATAAATTCATGCGCATTGGCGTTTTGCGCTGCCTGGATGACTTCTTCCCGGGTGGCCCCCGGCTTGCCGTAAGCGATATTGTCATATACGGAACCGGCAAATAAATATACGTCTTGCTGTACCATGCCGATATTATCCCGCAGGCTCTTAATGGAAAGAGTGCGGATGTCTTTGCCGTCTACGGTAATCCGCCCCGCAGTTGCTTCGTAAAATCGCGGAATCAGGCTGCATAGTGTGCTTTTTCCGATTCCTGACGGTCCGACCAAAGCCACATATTCTCCGGCTGGAACTTCCAGATTAATATGCTGGAGTACAGCGTCGTTTTCTTTGGAATATTGGAATGAGACGTCTTCAAAACGGATATCGCCCTGCACCTGTTCCAGCTTTACCGCGTCTGGCGCGTCTTGGATATCCGGCATAATATCCAGCATTTGAATAAACCGCTCGTAACCGGAATAGCCGTTTTGAAACTGTTCCGTAAAGTCAATCAGTGTTCTGACCGGGTCGGTGAACACATTAATGTAAAGCAGGAATGTTACCAGATCCGTGACGCTGACAATTCCTCTTGTGACCAGCAGTCCGCCGCAGACGATTACGATGACCTGAATCATCGTCGTAAATGCTGTCAGGCCCGAGTGATACTGGCCCATGTAAAAATAGCTGTTTTTCTTTGCGGACAGAAATCCATCGTTGCCAATCTGAAATTTTTTATTTTCCATCTCTTCGTTCGCAAAAGATTTTACGACGCGGATACCGGAAAGGTTATCTTCGATCTGACTGTTGATCTCTGCGATTTTTTCCCTGTTTTTACGGAATGCAAGCTTCATGCGTTTGTTGCAGAAATAAGCAAATATAAGCATAATTGGTATTAGTGCGAAAGCTGCGACAACCAGATAGGCATTAATGGATAACAGGATCATAAATGCTCCGATAATTTTGATGCAGGAAATCGCAATATTTTCCGGCCCGTGATGCAGCAGTTCCGTAATGTCAAACAGGTCGCTGGTCACTCGGGACATCAGCTGGCCGACTTTCTGTTCGTCGTAAAAGGAAAAGGACATGCGCTGGTAATGATCAAAAATTTCTGCCCGCATATCATATTCAATTTTTGCGCCCATAACATGTCCATAATTAGAGATGTAAAAGTTGCTGTACCACTGGATCAGTACGAGGATCAGCATCATAATTCCTAATTTCAGGATCATACCCTGCGCCTTTTGCATGTCCATAGTAAGAACGGTGGATGTAACATAGCGTACGACAAGCGGTATGACAAGCGCCGCGGCGGCTGACAGGAATGCAAAAAACATATCGGTCCAGAAAACCCGCCGGTAAGGCTTGTAATAAGCCGCCAGACGACGCAGGACGCTGGATTTTGAAGGCTTTGCGTATGAATTAGGTTGCGTATGCATTGGAAAACCTCCTGTGAAAAATTGTTATCATTCATAGTAGCACACTTTTGTTGTGGAATGCAATGCTTTTATTTGCTGCCGGGGTATGATTACTTTCCGCTGATCCGGATAGCCGAAGAGGTTAGCCGTATAGTTGGTAACATATTGAAAACCTTATAAAAATATGCTAAACTATTCGGGAAATCGTAATCTTTTCATCATTCATCGATCCGCTGCTGTAAGATTTATTTTAGCTTAACCGGATTGTCCCCCTCACAGGCAAAAGGCGCAGCTGAAAATAAATTTAGAAAAAGCAGGAACAAAAGAATCAAATGATTATGCTAAAAAAGAAAAGATCACAGAGAGGACGTAGTTAGCAGCAATGAAAGATTTTATAAGAAACCGAAAGCTTGCCTAAAGAATCAGTATTCTGACGACTATTATTACTTTGGCTGGGATGCTGCTGTTGTGGACGGTAATCACTTTTAGCACAGAATCTATTGTCAAAAGCAATATTACAGACCAGATGTCGAATGCGGTTGAATCCAGGGCAGTGATTATTGACGATTATGTAACGTCTGCGGAAGAGTATTTGACTGCATTTGCACTTAGCGGGGAAGTACGCGAACTTCTGGCAGATCCGGACGATCCGACGCTATTAGAAAGAGCAAGGAAGTATACGACAGATTTTGCCGCGGTAAAAGGAATTTTTGAAGGACTGTACATTGCAGATCCGGATACATACGTGCTGACTCATACCGAACCGGAAGCAATCGGGATTACGACGCGGGAGGGCGAATCGCTGGAAACGTTTCAAAAAACGATTCTGGCTGCCCAGGAACTGAGTAATCTTGGAATCATGCAGTCTCCGGGAACAGGGAATATGGTTATATCTATGTATTATCCGGTATATGATGGAAAGACATGCATTGGATATGTGGGCGCGGGTGTGTATGCGGACAGGCTGATGGACGCGCTTTTGGATCTGCAGCTGAAAGGGCTTCCGGACAGCAGGTATGTATTTATAAACGCGGAAACAGGCGTATATCTCTATCATGAACAGGAAGACCTGCTGAATACAGAAGTCAAAGATCCAGGGCATCAGAAAATTATCGGCGCTGTGAAAAAAGAGGGCGGTACTGGTACCGAGTCATATGCTTACCAGGATGATCGGGGCAGAAAACAGCTGGTGGTCTATAAGTATCTGGATAACCGGGGCTGGATCTTTATGGTGCAGTCTCATTCTGCGGAAGTCTACGGCTCTGTGGTTACAGTTCGCAGGCTCATGGGCGCATCCTGCGCAGGCGTGGGGGCGATTATTATTCTGGTAACCGTTACCATCTTAAGCAGAACGGGAAAAAGTCTGATGATTGTGGAAAATGCGATTGCCCGTTTGAGCGAGTTTGACTTGTCAGCCGATGACGGGCTGGAGCGGTTTTATGGAAGAAAAGATGAGATCGGCCTGATTGCGGAAGCTACGCACAATGTCTGCAGTCATTTAAAGGCAGCAATGGAAGACATTGCAAGGATTTTAAGTGAAATTGCAGACGGGAATTTGTCTGTGGATGTGGAAAAAAATGAAAGATATTATATCGGCGGTTTGAAAATGCTGACTGGCAGCCTGCGGGCAATTCGTGACAAACTTACAAAAGTACTCAAGGAAATTTCCATTGTCTCTCATGATGTAACAAAAGAAGCGGGGCAGGTATTATCCAGAGCCGAATCGCTGTCGCAGGGAGCCAGAGAACAGTCCCTGTTAGTAGAAGCGCTGGGGACGGCTGTTTCTAATATCGAACAGCGGGCAGGCTCCACAGCGAAGTTTGCAAATCTTGCAAAAGAAGAAAATATACAGACGCATCAGAGAATTGAAACCTGCAGCAATGATATGCTCAATCTGATGCATGCGATGGAAACGATTGATGAAAAGTCGAAAGAAATTATAAAAGTAATAAAGACGATCGAGGATATTGCTTCCCAGACGAATATTCTGTCTTTGAATGCAGCCATTGAAGCGGCGCGGGCAGGAGAGTCCGGAAAGGGCTTTGCCGTAGTGGCTGACCAGGTTCGGACATTGGCGGGCCAGTCTGCAGAAGCAGCCAGAAATACAGCACAGTTGATAGGTGAGACAATAGCCGCAGTCGAAACCGGAAGCCATATTTCCGGCGTTACGAACCAGGCGCTGCAGGAAGTGGTTGCGAGTGCAAATCATGTGTCCGATGCCGTAGCTTCGATTTTTGAAGCCGCAGATGGCCAGTCCAGCGCTGTCAGCCAGATTTCGCAGGAACTGCAGCGGATTTCCAACGTTGTGCAGAGTAACGGAGATGTGGTCAGGGATTCGGCCGAAGTCAGCGAAAAAATGTCTGAACAAGCAGCTATGCTGAAAAACCAGGTGTCAAAATTCCGGTTTTGATCCGTATAAGGAATGGATGATGAAAATGAAGAAACAGTTGCAAAAGGCAGTTCTGGGTACTGTCTGCATCTTTTTTTTGGCGGGGTGCGGGAGTCCTGCCAGGCAGGAAGAAACAGGCCGGGAAGAAAGCCCGGTGAAAAAAGAACAGACGATAACGGACGACAAGATTCATTTGCCAGAAAATAAGGATTCAGACGATACGAAACAAATAGACGCGGCTGGCGGAGAAGATGACCAAGAGGAGTTTTTCAAGCATCCGGATACGGTGGATGCGGAATCTGACGATACAGACAAGGACGGCCTGCTCTGCCCGGATGGGAAGACATTGGCGGAAAGATTTGATACACCAAAGGGCTACAGCAGGACGAAAGCAAAAGACGCAAGCCTGTTACATTTTCTGAGACAATACCCGCTGAAAGAAGACGGGAGTCCGGTACTGCTGTATGACCAGACGGCAAAGAGCAATCAGAGCAGTCATGCGGCTGTTTTCCAGCTGCCGATCGAACAGGAGGATCTGCAGCAGTGTGCGGATTCGGTGATGCGGGTTTATGCGGAATATTATTGGCATACAAAACAGTATGAGCGAATCGGCTTTCATTTTGTGAATGGGTTTTATGCGCAATACGCAAAATGGCGGGAGGGTTATCGCATACAAATCCATGGAAATGAAATATCCTGGGCGATGACGGCAGCATTTGATGATTCCTATGAGAATTTTCAAAAATATCTGCGTATGGTTTTTGCTTATGCAGGAACATTGTCTATGGAACAGGAGTCCGAAGAAATCCATCCGGCACAAATCCGGGCGGGAGATGTGTTTCTAAAGGGTGCAAGTCCGGGACATGTAGTAATGGTGGTTGACCTTTGTAAAAATGCGCAGGGAAAAAAGGCGTTTTTGCTTGCACAGGGATATATGCCGGCGCAGGAATTTCATGTGTTGAAAAATCCGATGCATGAGGATGATCCGTGGTATTATGAAACGGAGGTGGAATTTCCGTTTGTTACGCCAGAGTATACGTTTTCTGAGGGGAGTTTGCGCAGGCTGAAGTATTAAGAGTGAAGGGATTAGGAGCCTTTCGGGTTGAAAGGCTCCCTTTTAGTATTGTAAATAGAATCGATGGAGTCAGTGCAGGAATGCGCGGATCTGACGAAACGAACGCTAAATTTGGGTAACAGTTCAGATACCTGATGGAACTGTTGCCCAAATTTTCATATAAATGGAAATTTGTTGAGATATGCTATAGATTATTTTGAAAAATTGGTCTATACTTAATACGAGTGTCCCTATGTATGGTGGAATTTTAAAAGCCGCAACAGGGACAGAAAAAAGTGAAAAATGGAGCTTGTGGAGATGGAAAGTAAATCAATTTATGAATTAAACAAAGTACAGCGCTACATGATGCAGATGCGTCCGGTGCTCTATAAGCAGGTGCTTTTTTCAGACGGGACGGCAGATTACAGACAGCCGCCGGAGCCGAGAGCGGGGGAAGAGGTCACCATTCGTTTCCGCACGAAAAAAGACAATGTTGATGCGGTATTTTTGTGCGGAAACGGACAGGAATATCTGATGGAAAAGGCAGAGACCTGTGAAGAATTTGATTATTATGCATACACTGTTACAATGACAGATCAGCCGTTTGATTATTATTTTCAGGTGGCTGACGGGATGCTTACTTTATATTATGACGATTATGGTCCAACGAGGGAACTGCGTCCGCAGTACAGCTTTCGGATTGTACCTGGATTTGCTACGCCGGACTGGGCGAAAGGCGCGGTGATGTATCAGATCCTGGTGGATCGTTTTTACAACGGGGACCTTAGCAATGATGTGGAGACAAACGAATATTTTTATATCCGTACAACCAGTCAGAAAATTGAAAACTGGGACAAAGTGCCGTCTAATTTCAGCGTTGCCGAGTTTTATGGCGGTGATCTGGAAGGTGTGCGCAAAAAACTGGATTATTTGCAAAACCTTGGCGTGGAAGTGATTTATTTTAACCCGTTATTCGTCTCTCCTTCTAATCATAAGTATGATATCCAGGACTATGATTATATCGATCCGCATTACGGAAAGATCGTAGAAGATGGAGGAGCGCTGTTAGCGCAGGGATGTGTGGATAACCGACAGGCGCAGCGCTACATCAAAAGAGTGACAGATAAACGCAATTTGGAAGCGAGCAACCAGCTTTTCGCGGAGCTGGTAGAGGAAATCCATCGTCGCGGCATGAGAGTGATTTTGGACGGTGTATTTAACCATTGCGGTTCCTTTAATAAATGGATGGACCGGGAAGAACTGTACAATGGACAGGAAGGGTACGAAAAAGGCGCGTATGTATCCGGCGACAGCCCGTACAGGGGTTATTTTAAATTCCGCAATCAGAACGCATGGCCGGGCAATAAGACATATGACGGCTGGTGGGAGCATGATACGCTGCCAAAGCTGAATTATGAAGAATCAAAAGAACTGTATCAGTACATTTTGGATATTGGTAAGAAATGGGTATCGCCGCCTTACAATGCGGATGGCTGGCGGTTGGATGTGGCGGCAGATTTAGGCTACAGCGAGCAGTTCAATCACCAGTTCTGGCGGGACTTCCGTCAGGTGGTAAAGTCTGCGAACCCGGATGCAATTATTTTAGCAGAGCATTACGGAGATCCGAAAAACTGGCTGGAAGGCGATCAGTGGGATACGATTATGAATTACGATGCATTTATGGAGCCGGTTACCTGGTTTTTGACCGGGATGGAAAAGCACAGTGACAGTTTTGAAGGCAGTATGCTTGGAAATATTGGCAGCTTTGAGGGAACCATGAACCATTATATGACAAGCTTTCTGACCCCGTCGCTGTACTGTTCCATGAACCAGCTGTCTAACCATGATCATTCCCGGTTTTTGACGCGGACAAACCAGAGGGCAGGCCGTGTTGATACGCTTGGCGCGCAGGCGGCTTCCAATGGCATCAACAAAGGGGTATTCCGGGAAGCGGTAGTCATCCAGATGACATGGCCGGGTGCGCCGACGCTGTATTACGGAGATGAAGCGGGCGTATGCGGTTTTACAGATCCGGATAACCGGCGTACGTATCCGTGGGGCAAGGAAGATAAAGACCTGATTGCGTTTCACAGGGAAATCATACGTATCCATAAAGAACACCAGGCGCTGCGCACCGGATCAGTAAAGTTTCTTCAAGGAGAACAGAATCTGCTGTGCTATGCGCGCTTCAACCGGAAAGAGCAGCTGGTGATACTGGTAAATAATGCAGATGGCAGCAGAGAGATCGACGTTTCAGTCTGGGCAGCAGGAATTCCGCTTGCAGCGCAGATGGAGCAGCTGATTTTTACAAATGAGAACGGATATTCTGTCGTTCCGGTGGTATATACCGTATCCGAGGGCAGACTTAAGATTATGCTGCCAAAATATTCGTCGGTAGTGCTGCGCAGGAAAGATGATTACAGATGATTTTGAAAAGACAAAGCCGGCAGGGTTAGCTGTATGCCTTCCCCTGCCAGCTGTTCCGTTCGTGCAGCCGCCGGGTAATCGTATTTAACACACGTTTTTTATCCGCGCTCCATGTTGGCGCAAGCAGCAGTTTTTTCGGCCCGTCTCCAGTCAGACGATGGATTACCATAGACGGCGGAAGATGTTCCAGACAGGTAACTACAAAGTCTGCATATTCCTCCAACGAAAAAACGGGAAACGGTTCCCGATTATAAATTGCCGCCAGGTCCGTCTCTTTCAGCACATGCAGCAACTGAAGTTTTATGCCGTCAATCGCCGGAGTAAAATGTGCGATATAATCCACAGACTGCAACATCTGATCCTTCGTTTCCCCAGGCAGCCCCAAAATTAAATGTACAATTACAGTCAGACCAGCGGCCTTTAACTGTCGGACTGCATCTTCAAAACAGGAAAGATCATAACCGCGCCGGATAAATGCAGCCGTCTTTGGATGGATTGTCTGCAGTCCCAGTTCTACCCAGACAGGCTTTTGCAGATTCAGCTCCTTTAAAAGACGGATCTTTTCCGGCTCCAGGCAATCCGGCCGCGTGGCAATCGAAAGCGCCGCAATCTCCGGCGGCGTCATTGCTGCCGAAAATATCGCCTGCAGACGGGACACCGGGGCATACGTATTTGTAAAAGACTGAAAATAAGCAATAAAAGGCCCGCCAGACGGAATTTTCCTGGAAACAAGTTTTTTTGCTTCTTCCATCTGCCCCTGTGCAAAGTCTCCGGAACCGCCCGCACTGCAAAAAATACAGCCGCCATATCCCACCCGGCCGTCCCGGTTCGGACAGCTCATACCCGCATCCAGCGCCAGCTTGTATACCTTCGTTCCAAACGTCTGCCTGAGCCATGCATGTAAAGCGTAGTATGGGCGGCCATCCCAATACTTTTCCATATATGCACGGTCAATGATCTCTTCCGATAGCTGTTTATTTGTCCACATGCTGATTGGTTCCTCCTGATTTACATGAATTATATAATTTTGAATTTCATTTATTGGTAACGGAAAAGGGGGTGGCAACCCGGACGTGTCCGTGTCAGTGGAAAGGGAGCGCAGCCCGGCGGCATAGGATTGAGCGGACTGGGGCAACGCTGCGGTGAACTAATCGAAATTCACATACGATCAGTTTTTATTGAGATGAAATCCGAATATTGCCTATTTTATCAGTACATAATTAAAGTTGTTGTCAATATTCAACGAAATAAAAGCTAATCCACAAAATTAACGGCAGATTTTATAAAGACTGCCACAACCAGACGCTGCGGGCGGTGGGCTGGGGGTTGGCTGGAAGATACACCCTGGAAGGACATCAGAGGGGCGCTTTTAGCGGAGGTGAAATCCAGCGCTTACGGAGACTTGGACAGGAGGCCCACACGCCGACTGTCTTAGTCGCAGTTAGCGATTAGTTCACCGCAGCGTTGCCCCAGTCCGCCCAG
>VSNY01000153.1 GCA_009774535.1 Lachnospiraceae bacterium | reverse complement strand
GGCATTCTTCTTTTTATCCCTATTCTTTAAAAATCTATAATTGAATAAATATAAATACTAAAAGCGAAATCTCTGTGCATTTGCGGATATGCTTAATGTGAATGAAAATTTTCCACTAATTCGATAATTATCATCATATAAAACCACCAATTTCATACCCGAAAGTATTAAACTATGCGGGTCTTTGACAGTTAGATTTTTAATAAAGCCATTAAACTCCTTATAATATCTATATTTTCGTCGTCAAAAATTTTGTTTCGCTATATAGTAATGTTAGTATCTCTTGATATTTTCCTGTTGTAGATGTAATATACTCATATACATACTGGCATGCACGCTTTATCTTATAATTCCGCATAATATCAAGGTTTACTAAAAATTTACAGAATTGGAAATATTACTATATATTAAAACTTGGACTCAAACTGCTACAACGCTTATAAATCAAGGGGTGTAGCAGTTTTATTTTTTTCAAAGTGTCAAAGACGGGATTGTACCATATTTGAATATAAAAGTGAATAACCGTTTGCATTTGCGGATATGCTTAATGTGAATGAAAATTTTCCACTAATTCGATAATTATCATCATATAAAACCACCAATTTCATACCCGAAAGTATTAAACTATGCTAAAGCGTATAGTGTCAATAAATTTATGATAGGAGAAAAGCATATGCATTTCGGTGAAATCCTAAAAGACTTGCGTTTGAAAGCCGGCTTGACGCAAAAACAGCTGGCCGAACAGATCGGCGTTTCTAAGTCGGTCGTATCCTTTTATGAACTGAGCGAACGAATCCCCTCGCCGACAGTTCTGATAAAACTTTCTTCTGTTTTTCATGTAAGTGCGGATTATCTGCTGGGTATCGAATCTGCGAAGCGGATTGATATATCCGGTGTGGATGATGAAGATGCTGAAGTGATCAAGGCAGTGATTGCACTTTTAAGAAAGAAAAACGAAAATATGTCCCCGTCCCGCAATACGGACCCCAAAAAATAACCTGCTTACTTAGAGTAAGCAGGTTATTTTCATACCATTCATTTGTCTCTTTCATCTTTCTGATTTTCGGAATAATTCATTAGACCTTTTCATCTCTTTCATTCCCGGAATTATGCATTCGATCTTTGAATCTCTAATACTTTATACTGCAGTACCCCGGCCTGTGTCTCTACCTCTACCAGATCTCCAATCCGATGACCAAGCAGCGCGCGGCCGACTGGCGATTCGTTTGATATTTTTCCTTTCAGGCTGTTTGCTTCTGTAGAGCCTACAATCTTATATTCCAGTTCTTCGTCAAATTCACAATCCAGGATTCTTACAAGGCAGCCCACATTTATTTTATCCAGGTCTACTTCTTCTTCTACAACCACTTCGGCATTCTTTAAGATCTTTTCAAGTTCTTCAATACGCGCTTCAATGTCGCGTTGTTCGTCTTTTGCAGCGTCATATTCCGCATTCTCGGATAAATCTCCCTGCTCTCTGGCTTCTTTGATCTTCTGCGCAATTTCTTTTCTTTTTACCAGTTTCAAATCCTGTAATTCATTTTCCAGTTTCTGTAAGCCTTCGTAAGTCAAAATATTTTTCTTTTCCATTGCTTTTCAACCTTTCCTGAATTCACGATCCAATCGATCTGTCATCCTATCTTTGATGAATCTTTCGTTGATGGAACCGCCTGCGTTCCATTCCGGTGGCAAAATACCCTCCACAACCAATGTATTATACCCAACAGGCACCAGAATGTCAAGGTTTTCGCGGATTTCCCATGGTCTTTTATAAATTGGCATATAAATTGCCTCGGGGCTGGCTGCATGGTCTGGTGCATATCCGCTGTTGCGTTCAAAATCGAGTATCACGTTGCCGCGTGCCTGCCTGAGTGCGGATTTTGGAATCTGCTGTACGATCAGACCGTTTTCCTCATACATTTCATCCATAAATCTCTGGTAGCTGTCCGGACGGTCTGTGACGAGCAGCAAATAATTCAGCCGCCGCTCCAGCGCATCGAGAATCAGCTGGATATCGTTATCATCTTCGTCCTGGATATCTTCCGCGTCAATAACTACCAGCTCCATATTCCGGCAGGCCAGATTTTTACAGGCCAGCACGTGTTCCAATATCACATGCATATAAATAATCAGCGGATTGCGGTAAGTAAGCGGTGAAAACGAATCCTTTTTTTGTAAAAGAACTGGCTGCGGGTCTTCCTGAGTTGCCGGATCTTTTCTGCTTTTGCGTTTCTGCAGGTATATTTTCCACTTGTTGAAAATCTGAAACACCAGATCCTCCTGCCTGTCTGTTTTTCCATTATATGCATGCACCGTGTACATGCATGCCAAAATGAAATAAATTGTTTTTCTCAACACAAAGTTCCGCTAAAGCATCATCAGCCCCAAACATGCCCGCCGCATGCCTGCTGTATGTCGTCGTGGTCGTTTGCCGGTGTGCTTTCCGCAAAACGTTCCATCAGCTCTTTGAGCTGTTCATAAGTCTCAACTGCGTTCAACCCGCTGCGAAATTTGGATGCGTGGCGGTAGCCGCTTGTATACCAGGCAGCATGCTTGCGCATTTCGCGGATTCCTGTATAATTTCCCTTCCATTCCAGCTGCATCCTTGCATGTCGCAGCACCATATCCGCGACCTCCCGCGCTGTCGGTGCAGGCGCTTCTTTTCCGGTCTGCAGCGTATAAAGGATCTGCGAAAAAATCCATGGATTGCCCTGTGCGCCTCTGGCAATCATAAAGCCGTCGCATCCTGTCTGTTCCTTCATCCGCAGCACATCCTGCGCGGTATGCAGATCTCCGTTGCCGATAACCGGAATGGATACGGCTTGTTTTACCTGGCGGATGACATCCCAGTCTGCGCTGCCGGAATAATACTGTTCTCTTGTCCTGCCATGCACTGCTATGGCTGCGGCTCCGGATTCCTGCGCGATATGGGCCATCTCTTTGGCATTGCAGTGCGCGTCATCGAAGCCTTTGCGGATCTTTACCGTAACCGGTTTTCGGATCGCTTTTGCGATTTTTTCAATGATTTTTCCAGCCAGAACAGGATCTTTCATCAATGCGGAACCTTCCCCGTTATTTACGACTTTCGGCACCGGGCAGCCCATGTTAAGATCCAGAAGATCAAACGGACGGTCTTCTATTTTTTTTGCCATCTCGGACATAATATCCGGGTCTGCACCAAAAAACTGCAGCGAAACAGGATGCTCCCTTTCGTCAATCGCAAGCAGCGCCTCCGTGTTTTTATTGTTGTATAAAATGCCTTTCGCGCTGACCATTTCCATACATACCAGTCCGGCTCCCTGCTCTGTACACAGCAAACGAAATGGCAGGTCTGTTACACCTGCCATTGGGCCTAAAATTAACTGGTTTTTGATTGTTACATTCCCTATTTTTAATTGTTTTGTTTCTGTTTCCATATTGTATATCCTTGTATATTCATATCCTGTATTACTGTTATTTCTGCTTTTCATAAATCAGACGCATGCCGTGCAATGTCAGATTCGGATCGTAGATATCAATCGCTGTCGTTTCTGACGCGATCGTCTTGCCCAATCCTCCGGTTGCTACGACTTTGATCTCTCCGGCGGCAAATTCTTCTTTCATATGCCGGATGATATATTCTGTCTGCCCGATCTGCCCGTATACAAGCCCTGCCTGCATACTTGTAATCGTTTCCTGCGCCAGAATGCTTTTCGGTTTACAGATTTCAATTTCCGGAAGTTTTGCGGCTTCTTCCCACAAAGCTTTTGCCGAGGTACGGATTCCAGGTGCAATCACGCCTGCTAAAAATGCGCCGGATGCATCCACAAGATCAAACGTCGTCGCCGTCCCATAATCAATCACGATGACCGGGCCGCCATACAGCCCATACGCCCCTACCGCATCCACAATACGGTCTGCGCCAATCTGCCTTGGATTTTCGGTTGCAATCCGGATGCCTGTCCGGATGCCTGGCGCTACGATCAGCGGAGTGACATGGATATATTTGATAATTGCACTTGTCAGCGAATGCATCACATTCGGCACGACAGAAGATATCACAACGGCCAGAATATCGGTGACCTCAATCTGGCTGTGTTCCAGCAGATTACGCAATACAATTCCATACTCATCTGAAGTACGCGGTATTTTGGTGGTCAGCCGAAACGTAGCCTCCAGATTTGCTCCGTCAAATACTCCTAACGTAATATTTGAATTTCCTACATCCGTTACTAATAACATCCCTGGTCCTCCTCGAACTCCTCTCCCAGAAAAAAGACTTTATAAAACATTTCCAGCGCCTCTAAAAGTTCCTGTCTCGTTTGCTGAAGCTGTTTGATCTTTAATACGCTTCCAATCTCGTCATACATAAAATCATTTTCTTCGCTGTCCATGCGGAAAACAAGGCTGCCCTCCTTACTGAATACAAGCTGCAGCGTGCCGCCCACATCTTCGGTATATAACACGCATAAAATTTTCAGATCATTTTTGATCTGTTCCGGCAAATTGCTAAAATCTTCGTTCAGATAGAATTTTTTTGTGTATGCGCTGGAACCGCATAATACAACTTCGTCCTGATACATGTTTACTCCTTACACATAACCGTAAATGCCGCGTACAGAAACTTCTCCTGACGATACGAGCCTTCTGGTTTCCCACGTATCTACCAACAGCTCGCCTTTTGTCGTAATGCCTCTGGCTGTTCCCTCAAAAGGATCTTTGGCGTCCAGTACTTTGACCGGCTGGTTCCGGTTGACCATATAAGCATCGTACTGTTTTGCGATGCCGGACAGATCTTCCGTACGCAGGAATAACTCAAAATATGCTTCAAAATATTCGCAGATCCGCTCAATTAATGCCGCGCGGTTGATCTTTACACCGACCTCCAGATAGATGGAAGTCGCAATCTTAGAAATCTCTTCTGGAAATTCCTCTACATGTACATTAATCCCGATACCAACTACGATATGATTGACATAATCTGTCTGTGCGCTCATTTCTGTCAGTATTCCGCTAACTTTTTTCCGGTTGATAATAATATCATTTGGCCATTTAATGCCGACTTTCAATCCTGACTCGTCCTCAATCCCTCTGGCTACCGCAATCGCTGCCACAAGCGTCAGCATGGAAGCGTTGTTTGGATTGATCTTTGGCCTGAGCAGGATGGTCATCGCAATTGCTGACCCCGGCGGTGTTTCCCATGTCCTTCCCCTGCGCCCGCGTCCGTTCAGCTGATGGTCGGTAACGACCAGCGTCCCGTGTGGCGCGCCCTGCTCCGCAAGCTGCATAGCCCTTGTATTGGTCGAATCCATTTCGGGCTCATAATAGATCCTGCTTCCCAGCCACTGCGTCTTACGGATGCTTCTTAATTCATTTTCGCTCAGAATATCTGGTGTGGATACAATGTGGTACCCACGATTTTGAACTGCTTCTATCTCATATCCTGCCTGCTTTAATTGGTTAATCGCCTTCCAGATCGCTGTGCGGGAAACCCCAAACTTACCGCATAGTTCCTGTCCGGATACGTAACCATCTGATGCCCTGAGTGCCGCTAATATTTCTGCTTTCATTTTGCTTACCCCATTTCCTATGTATCTCCTGTTATGCATATTCGAAATATCGCTTACATAGCTCTTCCGATATCACGGATACACGGTTCCTAAAAAGCAGTTTTCAAGCTACCGCCTTTCAGCGCGGCATGGTGGCGTACATAATTGCCTTAATGCTGTGCATTCGGTTTTCTGCTTCATCAAATACAACTGACTGGCTGCTTTCAAATACCTCCTCTGTGACTTCCAATTCCTGATAACCAAATTTTTCATACACCTGCCGGCCAATTGCCGTCTTAAGATCATGGAAGGCCGGAAGACAATGCATAAATATCGCGCTTTTCTTTGCCAGCGCCATAACATCTGCGTTTACCTGGTAAGGTCTTAAATCTTCCAAACGCTGTTTCCAGACATCGTCCGATTCCCCCATAGATACCCATACATCTGTATAGATTACGTCCGCACCCGCAGCCGCTTCTTTCACATCTTCTGTAAATGTCAGACTTGCACCTGTCTGGCTGGCAATCTGTCTGCAGGTGTCTGCCAACGCCTGATCCGGGAAATACGTCTGCTTCGTACATGCCGTAAAGTCCATCCCCAGCTTCGCGCACGCCACCATCAGCGAGTTGCCCATATTGTATCTGGCATCGCCCATATACACCAGTTTGACACCTTCCAGCCTGCCAAGGTGTTCCTGGATGGTAAGCATGTCCGCAATCATTTGTGTCGGATGAAATTCATTCGTCAGGCCGTTCCATACCGGAACACCTGCATACTGCGCCAGCTCTTCTACAATTTCCTGCCCATAGCCGCGGTACTCGATACCGTCGAACATCCTGCCAAGAACTCTTGCCGTATCCGCAATACTTTCTTTTTTGCCAATCTGTGATCCGCCCGGGTCCAGATACGTGACATGCATTCCCAGGTCATGCGCCGCCACTTCAAACGAGCAGCGGGTCCTTGTGCTTGTTTTTTCAAAAATCAATGCAATGTTTTTACCCGACAGCTCCTGATGCGCGATTCTGTTTTCCTTCTTTTCCTTAAGTTCTGCTGACAGGCGGATCAGATACTGGATCTCTTCCGTCGTAAAATCGAGAAGCTTTAGGAAATGTCTGCCTTGTAAGTTCATTTCAACTACCACCTTTCTTTTCTGCAAAGCACACATTTACGTTCATCTACATGGAAAAATGCTTTTCCACATAGATAAAGATAAATGCAACCTGCGGCGCGCAAAAGGCCGGATGAAACGGGGAATGGCAGGGACAGGAATACTCCTGCCCCTGCCACCATTGAAATCGTCATCACAACAGCCGGACTACGGCCATTACATTTTATTTCTCTGTGCCAACTTCAACAATGGATTTTGCTAATCCGGCCACACTTTGGATTTCGGATGGAATAATAATCTTTGTCGCCTTTCCATCCGCGGCCTTACTAAAAGCTTCCAGGCTTTTCAGCTGTAATACAGCCGCATCCGGCGCTGCCTCTTTTAAGAAACGCAGACCATCGGCGTTTGCTTTCTGCACTTTCAGAATCGCTTCCGCCTGGCCTTCAGCCTCACGAACAGTGGCTTCTTTCCGTGCTTCTGCCCGAAGGATCGCCGCCTGTTTTTCTGCCTCTGCGTCTAAGATCGCAGATTCTTTTTTGCCTTCGGCAACTAATATCGTAGATTTCTTCTCTCCTTCTGCTTTTAAAATAGCTTCACGTCTTTCACGCTCGGCCTTCATCTGTTTTTCCATTGCATCCTGGATTGCCTGCGGCGGAATAATATTTTTCAGCTCTACGCGGTTGACCTTAATCCCCCACGGGTCTGTCGCCACGTCCAAGGACGCGCGCATCTTAGTATTGATCGTTTCTCTGGAAGTCAGTGTTTCATCCAGTTCCAGATCGCCGATAATATTACGAAGCGTTGTTGCTGTCAGATTTTCTATCGCCATAATCGGGTTTTCCACGCCATATGCAAACAGCTTTGGGTCTGTAATCTGGAAATAGACAACGGTATCGATCTGCATCGTAACATTGTCTTTTGTGATTACAGGCTGCGGAGGAAAATCCACCACTTGCTCTTTGAGCAGCACCCTCTTAGCGACGCGGTCAATAAACGGCGCTTTAAAATGGATACCAACACCCCAGGTAGCAAGGTAACCCCCCAGCCTTTCAATGACTGCTGCATGTGCCTGCGGAACAATCTTAATACATGACACTGCAATCAGCAAAACAAGAACTACAAGTACTACGGCAGCTATAAAGATTCCTGATGATTCCATAAGCATACCTCCAATCTCTTATTTTTACAGATACCCGGCCGCGGGTAACCCGCAGCCGGAATTACTATAAATTTTCTATATCATACTATAAGTCAACCTGATTTACAACCTCGAAAACATCTAAATCCTCCTAATAACTGAAAAAAATGCAAAAAAGGCCGCTGTATTTCCATACAGCAGCCATATTCGACGCTATTTCTTAATAAAACACATGATTTCCAATTACAAGACCCGCCGCTCCGTTGACACGATGGAAGAATTTTGCACCGCCGGTATTATCACTTCCTGCCAGCGCAGCCTGTGCCGCGGAAGTGCAGTGACGATAATTTCCATTAGAAAGCGCACGAGAAAGCGCTCCGTTTGCGACCGGTGAGAACTGCCCGCTCTGGTAAACTACATCTGATATATTGTTTGGGAAAGATCCGCTTCTGACGCGGTTCATTACAACTGCGCCAACCGCTACCTGTCCTGCATAACTTTCTCCGCCCGCTTCACAAAAGATAATTGCAGACAACAGTGTCAAATCGCTGGACGATACAGAAGAAGAACTTGCTGCAGCTGCACCGGAGGAAGAAGACGATGAAGATACGCTCCGCAGTGCCGCCTGCTCCGCTTTTTTCTGCGCTGCAATCATGGCCTGTTCTTCTTCAATCGAAATTGCCTCGCCGACGCCAAGACCTACTTTTACAAATTCTTCTGCAACATAGCCTTTTCCGTCGTTAAATTTGATGACAACCCATCCGTCTTTTTGCTTTGCTTTCTGATTGACCAGCAGCTTATCGCCTTTAAATGCCGCCTCCAGCGCAACCGAATCTTCACTGGCTTTCTGCCGAATCCGCAAGCCGTCAGCCTGTACGGTCGCATATGTCTTACAGATTTTTTTTGCAAGCTTATAAGCTTTTTCTCCATACACACAGTATTCATTATGGACATAGCCAGTCACGGAACCGGATTTGATCTTCGTCCAATTCTTTCCTTTTTTCAGTACCTTTGCCGCATCGCCCTTACGCAGCTTTCCTAATACCTGAGAATCTTCGCTTGGAGCCTGGCGTATATTTAAACAGTCATCTACGTCGGCCATCAGCTTATTCTTCCATTTTTTCGCTGACTCCGTCTGTGCCTGGTTTTTCTCATTTACATTTGCTTTTTTTTCATTTTTTTCTTTAATTACTTTTTTTTCTTTTTCCTGGGTCTTTTCTTTTGCCTGGGTTTTTACTGCTGCATCCGCTTTTTTAGCCACCTGTTCTGCGTCTGCGGCAACTTTTGCATCTGCTGTCCATACATTGACCTTTGTTCCTGCATTTTCTGTCCAGACATTCAAATCAGAAACCGGTACGGCAGACGAAACGGTATCAACATCCAGTTTTTCAATAGACACTTCCGGCTCCAGCAGATCATCCAGCTGCGGCAGCAGATTTTTTGCAGTTACATTCCTTGCCGCGATCAGATTTGCTGTGCTGTTTTCTGTCGTCTTTATAGCATCTTCGGTCTGCATTATCTGTGGTTGGGAAAAGGCAACGGCACATGCAAGTACACCTGTTGCTCCTGCAACTGCAATTCCCTGTACCAGCCTCTTGTTTCCTCGCATAATAATAAACCTCCGTTTTTTCCATGGATCGAAAAGAAAATTTAAAAACTTTATTTCTTAATTACA
>VSNY01000152.1 GCA_009774535.1 Lachnospiraceae bacterium | reverse complement strand
AGCCGTCCTGTTGTTCATTCCGAACTCCTTTCCGGCGGCTGGCTCATCTGTGGTGAATCCATCTTAACATAACTTTCTGCGCCTGTCACCATTTCATTCAAAATTAACCGGGGAATTTTTTCATCCAGCGTGTCGGCATATCCCGAACCCGTATATACCCTGACCCTGAAAAGTGTCCCGCCGATTCTTCTGTAAAAAAATCCAGCCGGAACAGGGCTGGATTCTGCTACATCATTATTCACTTTTAATGTTTCTGCCATACAATCCTTTCTTGCGCACCGAGCGCATATCCCTTATAATTGTTCGGGGAACTGTTAAGCTCCCTGACTTCCGTACTTAGTAACCGAATTTTTATTTTATCCGTACTCCACAAGCCGCCCTCCCTTCTATTTGTAACTGATTTTATTTTGAAAAAGATTACTCTTTCACTAATAGGAGAAAAACAGCTATAAAAACGGAAGTGTTTTTGAAAAAACTGCTACACTTTTTTATATTTTTGAAAAGGACTGATTATAAATGCCAAAATACACCGAACTCCCAACATTCAGGGAGCAAAGTTTTATAACAGAAGCGGACGGGGATATGCTCCACCGTGAAGCCCGTGCCCTTGCAATCCGGCGCATTGAGGAAAGCGCAAGGACAGTGGAGGACTTTGAAAACGTACTGTACTGGTGGGATAAACTGGACGAAAACAGGGAACGGAGAGAAAGAGACCATGAGATAGGACGCTCCACTGTTCCTCTGGAATGGGGCGCAGATGAACTGCATTTATTCGATAGACCGTCTTATGATATGGTTTTAAGAAGGCTCCTGCTTGCAGGTGATTTTCTTGATTTCATATTTGACAGCCCGGAAACGATACATGAACTTGTCACAGATGCGGATTTATCGGAAATATTAAAGGAACTAAAGCCGCACCTCAAAAATATGCTCTATTACCTGTTCCTGCGTGATGATTCCGCTACAGAGTATGCAGAGAGCATCGGGCAGACAGACCGGAACATCCGGGGCATCCGTGAAACAGCATTGAAAAAGATACGAAAACTCTATGGTGCTGTGCTTGCATACCGGAAGGAAAACAGTCTGCCGCTGACGCTTGATGAGAAACATTTTTTAGAAAACGGAGTGCGGAAGAAAAAGGAAAGTAAACGGCTTGACCGATAACAAGTAACTGTTTATAATATAGGAAATATTACATCAGATAATTCGATATGATTGATGGATTGGAGCAGATTTTCTATGAAGAATTTATTTGCGCATACCAGCGCACCGTGGATTCGGTACAGCGGCTATGAATATAAGACCGCTGATGATGGCACTCTCTACATAACGGTTTCAGAAGGCGCAGAACCGGAAATGTACCGCCCCATGCAGGAAGCGGAGCAGCTTATCACTGATGCGGTAAATGTCGGGCTTGCCGCCATGCACAAAGCCTCGGAAGAAGAACTAAAAGAGTCCGTGCTTGACTTTGTAAAAAAATATGGTTTCCTCGGCTTTATGACCGCCCTGCCGACAACAGCAGATTTTATAACCTATGAATCCGTGTATCTTCCAAAAAACCACTTTATAAAGGAAGAATCCCTTCCTACAGAGAAGTATCTTTCCTATTTCTACCCTTTTGATAAACTGGATTTCAGAAAGAAAAGTGTGGAATCGGGATGGTCTGTGACTGACCGTGAAGGCATTGCGATCACAATGGCTATGGGGAATGCGCCGCAGGCTGTGGCGATGGAATTACAGAAGGAATATGCGGAAAGGTACGACTGGATTTTGAAAGAATTTACTGACTTAGCATTTACCTTTATGACAAGTTTCCTTTATTACCTCGATTATGATACGATTGACGAGCAGACACGCAGCCTGTACCGTCAGGGCATTTCCGCTTTCGGCGGCATATCCCCCACTTACCGGATTGCACTGGAAAAGGATTCGCCCGTTATCGTATGGGATTTCCATTCGCTGCTTGTCATGGTGCAGATGTGCTTTTCCTTCATGCTCACGGACAAGGACAGTGATATGCGTATGTGCAAGCACTGTAAAAAAGCCTTTGTCGCAAGCCGGAAGGGGAATGAATTTTGCAGTCAGAGGTGCAAGAACCAGTTTAATGTCTACAAATCAAGAGAAAAGAAGAAAGGGAACAAAAGAGATGATTGAAAACAGGAACGTAAATATCATAACCGATGCGGACGGTAAAAAGCTGGTCTTGATTAACGATATCCGTTTCAAAGGGAAACGCCAAATTGACTGGGATAATGTAAAGCGGTATCTCGAAGGATATGTCGGAGACTATTACGAGATTGAAGAAAATGCCGAGCGTATTTATATTGGAAATGAACTTCCCGAAGAATACACGGAATCAGAGAGCCGGAAAAGCCTTATGGGTGCAAATGCAAAAGCGAAGGCAAACGCCGCTACTGCGATACCTGAACTGATACAGATAGCATCAAACCCGGCTTATGAAGAAAACCGCAAGGAAAAACACAACAAAAACGCCAGATACGGCTGGTACAGGTATGATGTCCGTTTTGCCCTCCCGGTTTATGATGAGAATGTGCTTGTCAGATACAATATATTCCATGCCCGTCTTTTAATTAACCATGCTGAAAATGGCAAAAAATATCTGTATGATATTTTGGCAGTAAAAAAAGAAACGAGCAAGCCGTAACAAGATGTACGGTGAAAACCCATTTCTTATTGTCAATAATAAGCCATTTTTTCCGTCCTGTCAATCCCCTATTTTAATTTTTCACAAAATCCCGCCATTGGCATTTTTAATGCAATGGGGGAACTTTGTTTCCCCTTGACCACTCCATAGCATGAGGCGCAGAAGATGTCAAGACCGCCGCAGGCGAGGCGGAGCCGGTGTCTTGACATCTTCTGCGCCTCATGCTACAAAACTTAAAGCCAGAATAAAACTAAAGGGAATATATCAGATCATGCAGCACTACTTCCTCCGCTCTGCTCCTAATGCTGTTCATCTTCTGAAGCCAGCAGAGCCAGTCATCAGATTTAAGCTGTTCGGTTACTCCCTCTTTTTTTGCCATCTGCCTTACAAGCCTGTCCATCATCTCATTACATTCTTCATCAATCTCCGCAAGATGCTTCCATAAGGTTTCCGACAAGATCATATACGAATAAATGCCCCTATGGTTTTCTTCCAAAAAACGCTTCCTCATGCGTCCATACTTCCCGATCTGATACTCCGTTGTATCCGAAAGTTTGAGGTCTGGAATCAGATAATCTCCTTCCCAATGGTAAGTAATCTCCATATACAACCGCCTTTCTTTGTGCTAAACTGTTTACAGATACGAATAAAAGGATTATCACCTTCTTCCTTGTATTACAACATCTGCAAGTTTCCATTCACCACAAATGAGCCAGCCGCATATGTTGTATTTTTGCAGATGCGCATTTCCGCTAAAATAAAGCGTTTATTGGAAATGTTTACATCTACAGTTCACAACATATCACATCGTCCATGTACTGGCACTTGGCAAACATATCCGAGGATTTCTGCGCTTCCGTCTGTGCGATGCCCGCCACGTTCCTCATCTTTGTGTATAAAAAGAGGTTCTTATAGTTGTGGCTTTCATCTACAAACAGCTTATCCACGCCCAACTGTTCAAAGGTCACAACATTGTCTTTCCGGCTGGAATCGTTTAAGCGGCTTAATCTGGTAGAAAGTGATTTTTTTGTCTTTTCCATCTGCTTAATGGAGTAACGCTCGCCATTCTCCGCTTTGAGGGCTTCGATTGCCATTTCAATTTCTGTTATCTGCCTTTCAATCATTTCCATCTGTCTTTCGGTAGAAAGCGGTATCTTCTCAAATTGACTGTGACCGATAATCACAGCGTCATAATCCCCTGTCGCTATCCGGGAGCAGAACTTTTTCCGGTTGGCGGGTTCAAAATCCTTTTTTGTAGCCGCTAAGATATTCGCCCCCGGATACAGGCGCAGAAAATCGCTCGCCCACTGTTCTGTCAAATGGTTCGGCACGACAAATAAGCTCTTTTGGCACAATCCAAGCCGCTTGCTTTCCATTGCCGCAGCAATCATTTCAAAGGTCTTTCCCGCCCCTACACAATGGGCAAGCAGCGTATTGTCCCCGTATAGCTGATGCGCCACTGCGTTAAGCTGGTGCGGTCTGAGTACGATGTCCGGCGTCATGCCGGGGAATTTTAAGTGCGAACCGTCATATTCCCTCGGTCTGGTGGAATTGAAAAGCTCGTTATACTTTGCGCATAAATCCTGCCTGCGCTCCGGATCACGAAATACCCAGTCCTTAAATGCTTCCCTTATGGCTTCCTGCTTCTGGCTTGCAAGCATGGTTTCTTTTTTATTGAGGACTCTCTTTTCCTTTCCCTCCTCCATAACCACATCAAAGATACGGGTGTCACGAAGGTTCAGGGAATCTTCTAAAATCCTGTAAGCATTTGCCCGGCTTGTGCCATAAGTCATGTTGACAAGGGCATTTCCCCTGTCCGCATTTTTCCCTTTCACGTTCCACTGCCCGGTCACATTGGAAAACTGTACGCCCATTGTCTTACGGTCAAACAGGTATTCCGGCGTTTCAAAAGTTTCACGCATGAAGTCCTCAATATATTTTGTGGAAATCCATGTAGCGCCGATACGCACCTCAATCTCCGATGCGTCAAGCTCCTTCGGCTGTACGCTTTCCAGTGAGGATACGTTAATGGCATATTCCGGGTGGTTCTCCGCAAAGGTTCTCGCCACTGACAGCTTCTCCCGCACGTTCCCGCTTAAATACTCGTCTGCGGTTTCCCATTCCTCTGTGACCGGGTTCTGGAAGATTACCCCGGCAAGCTCCTTTGTGATTTCTTCCTCGCTTTTATCCGCAAGCTGTGACATATAGGCTAAGTCTACGCCTGCCTTCTCGCTTAAAGATACCGCCAACGCTTCACTGGCTGTGTCTACGCTTGTGACAACCTCCTGTTTTTTAATGGTTCGTTTCGTGAACATATCCGCCTTGCCGATGAAGTTCCCCTCATCGTCCAGCCTTTCAAGGGAACATAACAGACAGTAGCTGGAATCCTGATTGAACGCCCTTTTATTGGTCTGTGAGCTGATAAGACCGAATTTCTTGGAGAAATTATCGTAGAGCTGGTTTAACTCCGCCTGCTTGTTTTTAATCATATCTTCCGGGTATTCGTTCAACTGGAAGTTTATCAGTTCCTGCGTACAGTCCCGGATTGCCACCATGCCCTTCATTCTCTGCTCCGCCTTTTCCGACACGTCCACAGGCTTCATAATGGAATTTTCCCGGTAATACACCGTACCGTCCACAACCGTATAGCTGTAATTCTTCACGTCCGGATCGGCGGGTATGTTCTCCTTTGCCAGTTCATCGTCAATCTCGTTAAAATCCGCCTGCTCGATGCTGCCCTCCACATGGGAAAGCGCATATTTAAGCTGTGCCGACAGGGGAAGGGAAGTGTCCGGCAGACAGGCGCTTTCCATGCCATGCGCCCCGGAAACCATCTCCATTCTGCCGAGTATCATCTCCGGGTGGTCTGCGAAATACTGGTTCATCACGATACCGTCTTTTTCCGCCAGATGCACCCAGTCCGGCTCTATATCCATTACCCGGTCACGCTTCTTTAAGAATAGAATGTCCGAAGTGACCTCCGTACCCGCATTTTCCTTAAACGCTGTGTTCGGGAGCCTGACCGCCCCTAAAAGCTCCGCCCGCTGTGCAAGGTATTTCCGCACTTCCGGGTTTTTCTTATCCATTGTCCCCTTTGAAGTGACAAAAGCGACAATTCCGCCCGGTCTGACCTTATCCAGTGTCTTTGCAAAGAAATAATCATGTATCAGGAAGTTATGCCTGTCATACTGCCTGTCAGACACTTTATATTGTCCGAAAGGCACATTCCCCACCGCCACGTCAAAAAAGTCATTGGGATAACTGGTGTTCTCAAAGCCTGTGATTTTAATATCCGCATGAGGATAGAGCTGTTTTGCGATGCGCCCGGTAATCCCGTCAAGCTCCGCCCCGTACAGCCTGCTCTCCTGCATTTCCTCCGGCAGACAGCCATAGAAATTCCCAATGCCTGCGGCGGGATCTAACATATTCCCCTTGGTAAATCCCATCCTGCCCACTGCGTCATAGATTGCCTGAATGATGACAGGGCTTGTATAATGGGCATTTAACGTGCTTTCCCTTGCAGAAGCGTATTCCTCCGGGGATAACAGGCTCTTTAATTCCTGATACTCATTCGCCCAATTTGACTTGGAAGAATCAAAGGCATCGGCAAGACCGCCCCACCCTACATATTTTGCTAAAATCTCCTGTTCCTCCGGCGTTGCAGTGCGGCGTTCATTCTCAATCTTTTCAAGGGTTCGTATGGCTTCCACGTTCTGCCGGAATTTCTCTTTCGGCGCAAAGCCTTTCCCGGTGTTTTCTGCTTCGTTATAAGAAATCCGGTAATTGGCTGCGCCTGATTTATCAATCTCCGGTTCTTTCTCTAATACTTTTTTTGGTTCTCCTGCCGTTTCCCCTGTTAGTGTTTCCACATCGCCCATGACCTGCTGGATAAACGGATCATTCTCTAAAGCATTTTCATCTACAAGCTGCCCGTCTACAATGCCCGCTTTTTCCAGATGTTCCCGGACTGCCTGTGTATCAATGTCGGGGAAATCATCTTCTTTTTCAGAAATATCTTTTATTCCTGAAACAGTTTCCGTTTCCGGCTGTTCTGTTTCTTCTGTAATATTTCCCGGCTCTGGTACAGTATCCCCTGTTTCTTTCTGCCCTGTTCCCGGTAAATCCTCTGTCGTTACATCCTTCCCCTGTAAATCTCCGTTGAGCTTATGGCAGAAAATATCTGCTTCCCCCGGTGTAGCAAATGTCGGCACTGTGCCATCGCCTGTTATATAATAATCCTGTTTTTCGTTATCCCATACCGCATAAGGCTCTGGAAAGGCATCTGATGTTTCCGTAACCGTAAAGCGTCCTGTTTCTTCCGGCTCTGCATCCGGGAAATGTTCTTCTTTCTTTTCCCCCGCCTGCTCTGCTTCAGAAACTTCCGCAGCGTATTCCTCTCTCTGCTGTACCGGCTCATTCCTGTAACGTGCCGCATACTTTTGTGCCTCCTTTAGCAGAGCATCCATCTCCACCGCTTTCTGCGTATTGCCGCTTAATGACTGCATCAGGACATAATCGGCAGCTTCTAAAAACAAGGCGTCATAAACCGCCTTTCCCTCTAACCGCCTGTCAGCGTCCTCTATGGCAACCGCCCCGGTATCCTCATTCCAGCCGACCACATCTTTCATGGACAGCGCACCGCAGATTTTTACGACTGCGGACATTTCCGCAAGTCTTTCCATCAGTGCTTTTTCATCGTCACTGGCTTCTTTTTCCGGTTCGGGACTTTGAACATTTTCCCCGGAAATTTCCGTTTCCTGTTCTGGTACAGCCATTTTTTCCGGTTCTCTGTCACGCTCTATAAACCGCCTTGCCTGATTGGTAAAACCGTCCAAAACAGCCGGGTGGGAAGTGACGATATAATCTCTTGTCTGCCAGTCAGCGGAAGGCACAAGGCTTTTCGCCCATTCCTTATTGTTTGGAGAAAACCGCCCGTCATGGGATAAGTGCATGATCGTATTGGCAAGGACAATCTCTACACGTTCCTTCCCGTACTGCCGGATAACTCCCTCTGTGGTATCCCTCGGAAGGGTGTAACCGTCAAATTTCTCCGCAATCGCTTTTTCTATGGCATCTTTACATTCTACCCGGACACCATGCTCTAGCTTTTCCTGCTCCCGGCGCATGGCTTCCTCTGCCTGCTCTTTTTTGTACTGTGCAAAGGCTTCCTTGCCCTTCGGCGTAAGGTATTTATCCGCTTTTACAAGCTCCCTGATGCGTTTCTCCACCACATTCCATTTTAAAAGCACTTTTGCGTATGGATTTCCATAACTGCCCTTTTCCAGACGGATACCTTTTGCGTCATGGTCTTCATGCCCTTTATCGCTCCCGATCAGTGCGTGGGAACTGCCGCCTGTACCATACTCATTTTTAAGGAAGGCTATATTTTCCTTCCTGTCATGCCCCTCCATGAAATACTCATAGATACGGAACTGCCCATGATGAAAATTGCTTCCGCCCGTCAGCCGGGTGTCTATCTCATCCTGTGTGATAAAATCCTCGTTGCGCACCTCCACACTATCCTGTGCCGGGTATTCTTTTTTCTCCACGCTTAAATCTGCAATCTCCATAAGCAGATGCTCCGAGCTTTTCACATACCGCCATTTTATCTGCTTTTCCCCGGCTTCAAGCTGTTCTTTTGCGTGGGAAAGCTCCCCGGCGATTATATCCCGCCCCTCCTGTGTGGATAAAAGCTCGCAGAGATTTGTGATGCTCTCCGGGTGGTTGTAATTTTTAATCGGTATGTTCTCCGGCACTTCCCCAATACCGTCCCGGAAGAAATTAAAAAGGTCATTCGACACCCGCTGGCGTTCCACCGCATCCACAAGGAACACTTCATTTGCGCTCATGTAAGAGCCATTCTCCACCATAGAACGGACAATGCCCTCCACTTCCTGCCAGCCCATCACCGCAACCGGGTTTTCTTTTGCGGACATACCGTAGCCGATACTCATACCGGATTCATTGAACCAGACGGAAATGGGATTCTCCCCAAAGTCAAAGCCTTTTCCGGTAGTTTCATATTCATTTTTCAGAAACTCCGCCATTTCCTCCGGTGTTTTCCCCTGCTGGTACTTGGCATAAATGCGGCTCCTGCTGTTATCCCGTCCGCCTCCTGTGCGTAATATGGCTTCAAGCTGCTCTTTTGGCAGAGAAAAAGCGGCGGACATGGTATATTTCTCTCCTGCCTGCGCCGCTTCTATCGTACCGATCTGTTCCTCTATCGTGGGAAATAAACTGAGCTGCTGGTAAACCTCCGTTTCTTTCGGTTCTTCCCACTGCGGTATCTGCCCTTCTTTCAGATATTCGCCCTTGTCTATGTAAAAGGCAATACTGTTTCTCACATCTTCCCATGATATAACCGCTTCCGCCTTCCGGTTCTGGTATGTTCCACTCCAAAGCGTCATGCCGCTTTCGTCTGCCCTGTACCCAGCTCTTTCTTCCCCTACATAAAACTCTGTATATTCCCCATGCCTGTAACTGTTTTTGATGTATTCCGTCTGTTTGTCCTTATCCGGCTCGAAAAGCATTACCCCGGCAATGTCCGGGCATTTATGCACCATAAACTCATCAAACTGCAAAATGCCCTTTTCAATTTTTGCCCAATGCCTGTTGATGATTTCCTCCCCAGACAAAGAAAAGCCGGATAATGTGCTTTCTCCATTACCCGGCTCTGCCAATCCCTTATTTTCAGTTGCTTCTTCCCCATTTACAGGCTGTATACCAGCTCCTTCAGCACGATTTCCTCCGCTGAGTGCCTGATGTTGTTCATCATCCCCAAAATCCAAACTTCAAAAAAATCCAAACTTTTACTCATAACCTCAATGAATGCAGTGTTTTGAAGGAAAAAAGTTT